>JABEUV010000254.1 GCA_013044195.1 Elusimicrobiota bacterium
GCGCGCGTCGATAAGACGACCTCCCAACTGGAGACGGCGCGGCATTGGGCGATCATGCCTTACAACTGGGGCAACATCGCCCTTGAGATCCCGCGCGGAATCGTCCAGGCGCCCATCGCGCTCATCGGCGGGCGCAACCTCGATGAACAGCACTACCTGGGCCGCGCGTATATGTACAAGAGCGAGGGCGGCGAGACCGAGCATCACGGCTTCTTCCGCCAGGCCCTGGGCTGGGTCGACATCCTGGATCTCCTGCCCGACCCGGTGACGACGTTCTACGATCCCAGCCAATATCCAGACGCCGTGCGCGTCGGCTCGCCGCTTCTGCCGGGCCAGATTCTCGCGCAGAAGGACGCGCGCGATCCCAGCAACGGCGACAACGTGCATTTCGGCGTCGGTGCGCTGACGCGCGACGCCGGGCAGGCGGCCGAGGATCTGGACGCGGCGCGCCAGCGCACGCTGGCGCTGTTCAACGGCGGCATCCAGGACGTCACGCTTGAAACCATGCGCGGCCGCGGTCGTCCGGAGCTGCTGCCAAACGGCCAGCCGAAGCGGGACAAGGCGGGCTATCCGGTGTGGAACGACACCTACCTGAAGTCCAAGGTGAGCGTCCGCTCCGGCGACACGGGCGTCGGCGACCCGCAGTTCGCCGCCGCCGCCAACCCGGACGCGCCGGGCGGGACGACCATGATCGAAAATCCGAACGGCCTGTTCGTCGACCGCGTGGTGCGGCGCGTGACGGTCATTCCGGGCGCGGCGGGCGACGCCGCCCGCGCGGCCGCGCTCGACGGCTACGGCGCGCGCTTTGAGGCGTCCGCCGTGAAGACGCGGGCCGCGGCCGCGGCGCTGGCCGCCGCCGATGCAAACGCCGCGCACGCCGTCCAGGCGGGCGAGAGTCGACGCCTGGCCGTCGAGCATGGTGAGGCGGCGGCGTGGGCGCGCTGGCGGCCGCTGGCCGTGCGCCTGGGCACGCAGCGCGAAATCGAGCGCCGCATCGCCGCCGCGCAGTCCCGCATCGACCTCCTGAGCGCCCAGTTGTCGTGGTGGAAGAACTACGAAAGCCGCCTGGGCGACGCCCGCCGCGGCGTCCTTTACACGGCGGCGCCAGGATCGGTGGGCTCGGCGGACCGGCCGTTCGGACTGTCGACGTTCTGGGACTGGGTGTTCGTCCTGTTCGCGCTGAGCGGCCTATTGTCGGCCTTGTGGACGCTGCTGCGCTCGCGGGCAAGGGCGCGCGCGTGATGACCGCGCGGCCGTCCTCCTGAGGGGAAGCCTCGTCAGCTTCGGCGCCGCTCCACGTCCTTGACCCAGGCTTCGACGGCGGAGAGCTGTCCGGGGCCGTCCAGGCCCGCCTGCTCCAGCACCTTGTCCCAGGAACCGCTGCCCAGGTAGCCGTGGAGCTTGTGCGGATACAGGCTGGCGGCAATGCCTTCGTCGGAGCGCACCCAGCGCCAGAGCGTGGGCAAGGTGAAGTCGGTGATGCCCAGAGACGTGAACGCGAGCTCCGGCGGGAACGCCCGGCGCTTCTCCTCCGGGGGCAGCAGCTCGAAGAGCTCCGCGCTGGTCACGTAGAACACGTTGAGCTTCACGCCGCGCGCGTCGAGCTGGGGCAGGACGTCGCGCATGAAGAACGTCGCCACGCCGTGGCCTTGGAGCACGACCGTCGCCTCTCCGCCGCGGCGCAGGGCGTAAACGCCGTTGGCGGCCGCGGAGGCGGGCGGCAGGCCCAGCTTGGCGCGATCGGGCACGGGCAAGGACGGGCGCGTGACGAACGGCGCGAGCAAGGCCGGGCGCGCGTGGAGTGCGGCCACCAGCAAGGGCCAGACTTCCTGCGGGTCCCACGGCGTCAGCGTGATCGACGTTCCGCGCGCAAAGTTGTCCTGCAGGAGCTGGAGCGGCTGGGGGCAGGCGTGCGTGGGGCCGTCCTCGCCGGTCATCGGCCCCGCGTGCGCGTTGATCATGATCCAGGTGCGGAAGGGCTCTCCGGTGGCCTCGCGGCGCATCTGCTGGCCGATGCAGTGCAGGCGCGCGGGGATGTGCTCAAGCGCCGCGATGAACGCCGAGTAGGAACTCGACACGCCGATGTGCAGGCCCAGGCTCGACACCCCGGACATCACTCCGCCCATCGCGTCCTCGCAGATGCCGCCGACGGCCGCCAGCCTTGAGAGCGGATTGCGCGCGGCGTGATACCAGCCCTTGGGGAAGGCCTTATTGATCGGCGACACGCTGGTGGATTCGGACAGGTCCGCCGCGCAGGCCAGCACGGCGCCGCGCGTGAGCGTGTTGACGTAGCCCAGAGCCTCGCCCAACGCGCCGCGCAAGGTCGCGTTCTTGCCCGGGACCAGCTTCAGTTCCTCGGGCGTGGTCGCGGGATCAAGCTTGGCGCGGTAGAAGGCCTCCAGGTCCGGGCCGTTCTCGCGGATCGGCCGGCCCTTGGGCACGAAGCGTCCGGCCTCGGCCACGCGCTCGGCGGCGAAGCGAGACACATCGACGCGCTTGGTCTCGAAGGCGGCGCGCATGGTTTGGAGCGTCTGCCAGTAGAAAGCCTCGACGCGGTCCGGCGTCTTTTCGCCTTCGAAGCGCGGCAGGCGCGCGTCGAACGCATCTTCGAACGGCTTGACGCTCTTGTAGAACGCCTCGGAGCAGAACGCGTGGCCCGCCCCGTGCGAGGCCTTGCCCTCCAGGCCGTAGTTCCAGCCCTTCGTCGTGCGGTAGATGATCGCGGTGGGACATCCGTTGTCGAGCGCGAGGGCGGCGTCCTGGGCGGCGTGCACGCGGCGGAAATCCGAGCCGTCGCCGGCCTCGACGACGTTCCAGCCGTGCATGTACATCAACTCGCGCGGATCCCACTGCACGTAGTCGCCGGGCTTGTCGCCCTCGGCCGTCACCCGGTCGGAGTCGATGGACGCCTGGTTCCAATCCACGTGCATGATCGCATTCGACAGGCCCGCGGTGGCCGCCGTGGCGATGGCCTCGTGCACGCGGCCTGCGGTCATGCCGCCCTCGCCTTCGAGTATGTGCACTTTCGGGCCCTGGGCGCCGAACGCGTCCATCGCCGCCAGCGCCAGCCCCACCGCGGAGGCGTCGCCCACGCCCGACGCGCCCGTGGCGACGGGTACGAACGGCGTCAGCGGCGTGGGATGGCCGTCGAGTGCTGCCGCCTTAAGCGAGCGGAACAAAGGCGTGGCCTGCGTCGGATTGCGCCGGAAGCCCAGCAGGTCTTCCAAACGCAGGCGGCGTTTCTGCGGCGCCAGCAGTTCCGGCCGCGCGATGCGCACCCACTCGTCGCGCAGAGCGTAGGCGGCGTAAAGCCCCATGGCCTTGTGCCCGGCGGCGTAGACCAGCACGTCGTTGTCGGCGCAGTCCGGGCGCGCGAAATCGTAGCGCAAGGCTTTATAAAGGACGGAGAACACGATGCGTCCCGAGGAGATGCTTCCTCCCGGGTGACCGGTGGCCGGCGCGTAGTTGTACATGATCGCGCACAGCGCGCGGTAGGCGGCGTCCATCGCTTCCCAAAGCTCCAGCGACGCGACGGCGGCCGGCTCGGGCTTGAGATGGGCGGTCCGGCGGGGGTGAAGGGCGAAGGGTGCTGCGGGGGCGGCGGTCGGCATAAGTTCCTCCAAAATTATGTGCCCATCATATCATGTCGCGCGGCGGGCTTCCTCGGCGTTCTAGCGCGCGGCCGGAGCCGCGGCGCGACGGACGAAGATGTGGAGGCCGCCCGAGCGCAGTTCGGCATAGTCGGCGGCGTGCGCGGCCAGGAAGCCGCGTACGGCGCGCAGGTAGTCGGGGCCGGCGAACATGGGGTTGGTCGCGACGAGCGACGGGGGGCGCGCTTCCAACTGCGCGAGGTAGCCGTCGTAGGAGAAGTCGCGCGCGAACTCGGGCATGGAGCGCAGTATTTCCTCCATGTCGGGGTGAGAGTAGCTGGCGCCGTAAATCCAGAAGAACGTCGAGTCGCGGCGTAACAGCGGGTGGCAGTACGGCTGGGCGGAGACCGGTTGGCCTGCGGGCGCCAGCTTCAGCATCGCGTCGCCGAGGGCGATCTGAAGGTGCGTCTCCACGCCGAAGCGGCAATCGTCGCGCGCAGCCGCATTCAGGCCCACGAAATCCGCCGCCAGCAGGGCCAGCGTCAGCGCGAGCAGTTCGCCGCGCAAGCAGACGCGTCGCGCCTGGTCGAAGAACAGCGCGAGAGGGAAGGCCCAGCACAGGTAGACCGCGTCGCCGTATTGATCGAACGGAAAACGCACCCACGCGGCCTGGGTCAGGGCGAACGCTCCGAAGACCAGCGCGATCCAGCGGCGGTCGAAGAATCCGTCGCGGGAGCGCCACAGGCCCCACAGGCCGAACGCGAGAGGGGGCAGGAGCTTGAGCGGCGCCTGCAATATCTGATCCCAAAGGAAAAACAGCAGCCCGAAACGCGGGTAGCCGGAGAGCAGGCGGTATTGGAGCGCGAACACGGCCCGAGGCATCAAGGCCAGGTCGATTCCGGCGGCAAGGCAGAAGACAATCATGGCCGCGAGTGCTGCGGCCGCGCCCGCGCCGACGGCGGCGGCCAGGCGCGGCAGGCCGCGGCGGCGCAAAGTCCATTGGCGCGCGGCCAGAGCCGCGATGAACAGGGCTTCGAGCAGGATCAGCTTTTGGCCCAGGGCGAGGCTGACGGCGAGCAGGACTCCGGCGGCGGCCGCGCGCCGCGCGCTGGGCGCGTCGTCCTCAAGCAGGATCATGCCGAAAAAGAGCAAAGCGGCCGATAAATGGTCGGCGCGGAACTGAGCAAGAGTGGCGACGGCGGGAACTTGAAAGACCATGATCGCCAGCGCCGCGAGCGACCAAAGCCGCGACTCTCGCTCCGTGAAGGCTTGCGTCAGCAGGAGAGCGATGGCCAGGATCAGCGCCAGCGACGCCGCCGCATTCACCGCGCGCAAGGTCAGGATCGATGCGAAAGCTTGGGGCAGGAAGGAAAGAACGGGCGCGAACAGATACCAGAAAAATGGCGTGTGCATCGCCTGGAAGTCCGTGTAAGGGCGGCCGCCCTGAGCGACCAGCCACGTCGCATGGACGTTGGCGTACTCGTCGTAGTTGATCCTCAGCCAGCGCGTCGCCGCGAAAAGACACGCGGCGGCGGTCAAGAGAATAAGCCCGAGCAAAAGCGCTTCGAGCGAGGGACGACGCAAGTCGCGCTGCAAGACGGCGCGCGTCGAGGTCATGGCGGAGCACTGTATCAAACTCCGGGTGCATGACCACGGTCTCGACAAATCTTACGACGTTCCGTGATTATTGACCGCCGCTCAGCGTCGCGCGGCGGCGGTGCGGCGGCCCGGCGCCGC
>JABEUV010000255.1 GCA_013044195.1 Elusimicrobiota bacterium
GCGATCTCAAGAGAGATGATCAACGACAAACGGCACAGCAGACGACAACGGGATGACAGAACACAACACATAACAAAACTCTCAACATAAGTTCCATGACCCGGCGCCCGGCGTCCGGTCGGCGCGGGATCGGCCTCAGCGCCGACTGACGATGGACGCCACGTCCAGCGCCGCGCCCAGGCGCGCGGCGGGCCGCGTGGGCAGGGCGCGCGCGGCGCGCACGCGGGCGTCCTTGACGCACACGCGCTTGACGGTCTTGAGCAGGATGCTCACGTCCGGCTTTACGCCGTCGCTTCGTGGGCGGCGTCGGGGCGGAAGGTGGGCACCAGTTCGCGCAGGCGGCGCAGAACGGCGGCGGGGTCGGCGGCGCGCGCGGAGATTTCCAGGTCCAGGAGGCGCGCGTCCAGATCGGCGGGGGCGGCGTTTTCGCCGCGCAAAATCAAAATGTCGGAATGCTCGGAAGGATTGCTGGCGGCGGGATCCTCGATCAATTCCTCGTTGAGCTTCTCGCCCTGCTTGAGTCCGGTGAAGCGGATTTCCACGTCCTTGCCCGGCTCAAGGCCCGACAGCAGGATCAAGCTCTTGGCCATGTCCAGGATGCGCACGGGCTCGCCCATCTTCAAAACGAAAATCTCTCCGCCCTTGGACAGAGACACCGCCTGCAAAATCAGTCCCACGGCTTCCTCCACGGTCATGAAGAAGCGCCGCACGTCGGGATGCGTGACGGTCAGCGGCCCGCCCTGCTCCAATTGCTTCTGGAAGATGGGCAGCACGGAGCCGGAGGAACCCAGCACGTTGCCAAAGCGCACCGCCATGAAGCGCGTGCCGCCGGAGCGCGGGGCCGTGGCGGCGATCTCCGCCAGGCGCTTGGTGGCCCCCATCACGGACGACGGCTTGACGGCCTTGTCCGTGGAGATCAGCAGGAACGCTTCCGCGCCGTTCTTGGCGGCGGCGTCGCACAGGTAATGCGTGGCCAGG
Organism: Elusimicrobiota bacterium; assembly: GCA_013044195.1. GTDB lineage: Bacteria > Elusimicrobiota > Elusimicrobia > UBA1565 > UBA9628 > GWA2-66-18. The sequence goes on from JABEUV010000255.1 coordinate 979, forward strand.
GAATTGTTGAGCACGCCTTCCTGCACGTTGTGCTCGATCTGATGGACGTGCTTGTGCGCGGCGGCGTGGAGCACCACCTGGGGGCGGTGCTGCGCAAACACGCGCTCCACCAACGCTCGGTCGCGCACGTCGCCCAGCACCGCATGAACTTGCGCTTCGCGCGCCAATTCCCGCGCTTCGCCCTCAATATGGAACAAAGACGTGGCGTGCGCCTCCACCAAGGTCAGCTCCGCCGGCGCAAAGCGCAGAACCTGGCGCGCCAGTTCCCCGCCGATGGTTCCGCCCGCTCCCGTCACCAGCACGCGTTTGCCGCGCAGTTGGCGGGCGATGCGCGCCTCGTCCAGGCGCACCTCGCCGCGGTTGAGCAGGTCCGCGGGACGCACCTTGCGCGCGGCCGGTCCGCGGCCGGGCGCGCTCAGCATCTCCGTGAGGCTGGGCGCAATCTTGAGCTCCGGCCTTTTAGGTAGGTCCAATCCGCGCAGGCGCTCCATGACGTCGCGCACCAGCTCGCCGCGCTTGACTCCGATCGCGATCACGATCTCGTCGACCTGCCGCCGCTGCAAAACGGCGGCCAACGCCTCGCGCCCGCCCAGCACCGGGCAGCCGTGCAGGCTCAGACCCCACTTGGAGCGGTCGTCGTCCAAAAATCCAACCACGCGGTAGTTGGCCTCCGGCGTCTTGAGCATCTGCCGCAGAAGGCTCTCGCCCAGTTCCCCCGCCCCGTACAGCAGGACGTTGGTTTCCTCGCCGCTGTAGCGCCGCGGCATGTTCAGCCACGTCTTACCCAGCCGAATGCCGAAGCGTATCCCGCACACGCCCAAGAACGCGAACGCCGGCTGCATCAGCAAGACGGACCGCGGAAACTGACCCTGCCGCACGAACAGAACAAACAGCGCCGTCAGCGCCGCCGCGGCCATGGTGCCGCGCGCGATGCACAGCATGTCGTCGAAGCTGGAGTAGTAGTAGACCCCGCGATAGACCCGCGCGAAATAGAACACCGCCATGTAGACCGCCAGCATGGGCAGCGCCGTCTGCCGGAAGATCGCCATGTCCGCCGGGGCCAGCGGCAGCGGGAAGCGCACCGCCAGCGCCGCCAGCAGCGCCAGCACGATCACCGTCGCGTCCAGCGCCACGATCAGCGCGCGCCGCCAGGAAAGCCTCTGTCCGGGTGTCATGTGACGAAGATTATACCTCAATACGGCCGTGATATGCATCGCCGGCAGCCAGTCAATGTCATGCGGCCGTATGGCCCCGACTCACGGCCTCCTCGACGATCCTAGCGGCTATTTGCGCCGGACTGATCGTCGTCCCGCCTTTACTCCAGTCGACGGCCAGCCGCTGAAGCGCCTTCCACGTTTTTTCAGAATAGCGGGTTTTGCGCACCACGCGCCAATCGGCCACGCCGGGTCTGCCGCCGCCGGACGCCAGCCGCTCCTTCAGGTGTTCGCGCACTTTCTTAAATAGTCCCGGAGCGTAGTAGAACGGAATAGTCAAACCTTCCCGGCGTTGGGCGCCCAGCGCACGACCCACGGCGGCCCGCGTCATCCTCGGCTTCGGCATGGCTCCTCCAGGCTCAAAGATAATACATCTCCCCGTCCACGACCATGGCGACCGCCTCTTGGCGCGTCTCCTTCTTGAAACGCCTCATGAAATCGCCCAGCCGCTCCAGCGCCGCCGTGTTGAACTCCGCCTCCTCCACGAAGGACTCGACAAGCCGCGTGGTTTCGATGAGCACCCCCTCGTCGACGATCCGTCCTTGCGCGTTGCTTCGGCGATAACTGCCGCGGGATGGATACGACGTCGCTCCGCCGAACAGACCTCCCATCAGCTTCAACGCCACCGTCTCCCAGGGTTCCACGTCGAATGTTCGCCCATGGGCGTCCTTGTTCGGCAGATAGCAGATGACGGCGTGCGCATAGGCGGACTTCGAAAACAACCCCGGCCGCTTCTGAAATGAGGGCATTGTTCACGCTCCTAGTATAATCTTTCTGCACCGAAAGTCAATGACAGTTCGGCCTGCGCAAGCGGTGCAAAATGTTCCCATACCTGAATATACGCGGCGCCCCCCAAAAAAGTTCCATTATGTTGTGAGTCTCCGTCGGTGGCTATTTTCTCGTCGGAGGTTTCCTGACCGCGAAAAACTAGATTCGGCGACTCACCA
>JABEUV010000256.1 GCA_013044195.1 Elusimicrobiota bacterium
CCGCCGCGCGCGGCGGTGGTGGCGATCAGCGACCTGCTGGGCGACACGGCGCGCGTACTTAAGGGCCTCAAGCGCCTAGCCGCGGGCCGCCGGGAATTGCGCGTCCTGCGCGTGCTCGATTCCGACGAGAGCGAATTTCCTTTCGACGGACCGCTCGTCGTCGAGGGCCTGGAGGGCGGACGTCTGGCGCTCGACGCGGGCGCGGCCGCTCCGGCGTACCGCGAGGCGTTCGCGCGACAGCGCGAGGCGTATCGGACCGCCCTGCGCCACGCGGGCGCGCCGTATGCGGAAACCGACGGGGCCTGGACGCAGGCGCTGGCGCGCCTGCTCGCACCGTGAACTTTCTTAATCCGCTGGCGTTGTGGGCGCTGCCCGCCGCGGGCGTGCCGGCGCTGATCCACCTGCTGTCGCGGCGCGCGGCGCGGCGCGTGCGCTTCTCGGACCTGACCTTGCTTTCCGCCGTCGAAGCGCGCCTGCGTCCGCGCGCGCGCCTGCGCGAGTTGATCCTGCTGGCGGCGCGCACCATGCTGGCGCTGGCGTTGGTGCTGGCCGCGGCGGGACCCGTCGCGCGCGGCGCGGCGGCGGCGGGGCGCGGCGAGGGCCTGGACTTGGTGCTTCTGCTGGACGCCTCGTATTCCACGCGCGCGCTGGACGCGGGGCGCGCGCGCTTTGAGCGCGCGCGCGAGGCCGGACGCCGCCTGCTTAAGAAACTGTCTCCCGGAGATCGGGTCGCGGTCGCCGCCTTCGATGAGCGCGTGCTGACGCCGTTGGCCTGGAGCGACGCGACCGCCGCCGACGCTCAACTGGGCCGCGCCGCCGCCGGCTGGCGCGGCACCGACGCCGCGGGCGCGCTCGTCGCCGCGCGCGACCTGCTGTCGCGCTCGCCGAAAGGACGTCGGCGCGCGGTGGTCGTGCTGGGCGACGGGGCCGCGCACATGCTGTCTTCCCCCGCACCCGCGCCCGCGGACGGGACGGTCGTTCTCGGCCTGCGTTTTCCCGCGACGGCCAACGAGTGGATTTCCGACGCGGGTCCCGCGCCCGGCTCCTCGGCGCGCGCGCCGCGCTTGGAGGTGCGCGTGAGCGCCTCCGGCGCGGCGCCCGAAACCGGATTGGATGCATGGGTCGGCGCGCGCCGCGCGGGTTCCACGCATGCGTCCGCGCCGCGCGGCGACGAGGCGCGCGCGACCTTGGCCCTGCCCGCGGCGCAGGACCCGCGCGCGCCGGCGTGGTCGGGACGCGTCGCCGCACGGCCGGACGCGCTCAGCGACGACGACGTCGCCTATTTTTCCTTTCGTCACCGCCCGGCGCCGCGCGTCCTGGTTTTGGTCGCCGACCCCGAGGCTGAGCGCGCCGGACGAGCGGCGTGGTTCCTGCGCCGCTTGTTCGGCGGCGGCGAAGGTTCCATGGCGGGGCGCGAGGCGGACTTTTTGGCCGCGTCGCGTTGGCGCGAGGCGGACCTCTCGATCTACGGCACGGTGATCCTGCCCGACGCGCGCGCGCTTCCGGCGGGACTGTCGGCCGCGTTGGAGCGCTTCGCGGCGCTCGGCGGCGGCGTCCTGGTCCTGCCCGGCGCGGACGCCCGAGCGGAGGAGCTGGCGGCGCTGTCGGCCTGGCTTCCCGCGCGCTTCGGCGCGGCCGAGGCGTCCCCCCCGCCGGGACTTGCCGCGGTGGCGGGAAGCGAAACGACCGGCTGGAGCGGCTACGAACTGGGGCGCGTCCAGTTCTCGCGGCGCTGGCGACTGGAGCCGGCGGCCGGCGCGCGCGTGCTCCTGTCAGGCGGCGACGGCGCGCCTCTGCTCGCGGCGGGACCGGTGGGCCGAGGTCGCGCCGCGGTCTGGGCCGCGCCCTTGGACGCGGACTCCTCGAACCTGGGGCTCAAGCCGGTGTTCCCGGCCTGGGCGCGACTGTGCCTCTCCGCGACCTTGCCCGCCGAGCCCGACGCCGAGGCCCTGCAGTCTTGGACCGGACGGTCCCTGGTCCGCGTCTGGCGCGAAGATGAGCCGGCGCCGGACCGCGTGATCGTGCGCGAGCCGGACGGCCGCCGCGTGCCGCTGATCGTGCGCGCTCGCCGCGCGGTGCTGCCCTCGGCCGACGCGCCGGGGCTGTATGCGTTCGAGGAGCCGGACGGCACGACGGAGACGTTCGCGGTCAACCTGGACGCGCGCCGCGGCGAGAGCGACCTGACCCCGGCGTCCTTGCCGCCGTGGATTGCGGTGGAGCCCGACGGCTTGGACGCGGCGTTTCTTTCCGCGGTTTATGGAGTGGACGAGCGCGGTCTGTGCTTGGCGCTGGCGGCGTTGGCGTTGGCGGCGGAGATGCTTCTGTCCATTCCCGCGCGCGCGCAGGGCGCGCCGCGACGCGAAGCGCCGCGCGGCGCGCGGGCCGCGGCGCTGGGCGCGCTGGCGCTGGCCGCGATCCTGGCTGCGCCGGCGCGCGCCCAGCAGGGAGACCGCTTCGTCTGGACGCAACTGCGGCTGGGGCCGGACTGGGACCCGTATCCCGACGCGCCGGACCGAGCCGTCCGCTTCCTCGGGCAGGTCACGAGCGTTCGCGTGGCCGCGCAGCGGCGCGTGATCGCGCTGGACGATGCCGCTTTGTTTTCATCTCCGTTCCTTTATTTGTCCGGCGGCGGCGCGCCGCCGGACCTGTCCGACGCCGAATTACGCCGTCTGCGCCAGTATCTGGCGGGCGGAGGGTTCCTCTGGATCGAGGACGCGACGGGCGGGCCGCGCGCGGCTTTCGATCGCTGGGCGCGGCGCACCGTCGCTTTGCTCCTTCCCGGCGCGCCGCTGAAAGACCTGCCCGACGACCACGTCATCGAACGCACGTTTTTCCTTTTGCGCGGGCCTGTTGGCTGCGCGGACGCCTCCGAACCGTTGGAAGGCGCGACGCTGGGCGATCGCGTGGCGGTGCTCTATTCACGCGGCAACGTGCTCGCGGCTTGGGCGCAGGACGCATTGGGCCGCCCGCTGGAGACCTGCGGCGGCGAGTGGCGTCGACAATTGGCCGAGCGGCTGACGCTGAACGTCGTGATGTACTCGCTGACCGGTTCTTATAAGTCCGACGCGGTCCATCAGGAACTGATCCTGCGCAAACTGCGCGAGGCGGGGCCGTGAGCTGGGGGCTGGAGGCGGGTCACGCGACTCCGGCCGCGGTGGCGGCCGTCGCCGCTGCCGCGGCGGCCTTCGCCGTTCATGCCGCGCGCGCGCCGCGGCCGCGCGGCCCTCTGATACTGCGCGCGGCGGCGGCCTTTGCGCTGGCGCTGGCGGTAGTGCGGCCGACGCTGACGCGGACGGCGGCGTCGTCGGCCAAGCCGCGCTTGCTGATCCTGCTGGACGCGAGCGCGTCGATGCGCGGCGCCGCGC
>JABEUV010000257.1 GCA_013044195.1 Elusimicrobiota bacterium
GAACCCGGAATCACGTATCCCGGGACGCGGCTACGCATGCGCTACGAGGCTACGAATGTTGCATCAATTTCGGCCACGGGTCAGGAGTCCTGAATTTGGAAAATCCTTTCTTCTTTTTATTCAGAGCATCGTTGACCTTGAAGAAAAGAATATAGACCGAAGCCTCTGACTTAGTCTCAGATGCATGAATAAGAATCTCGAGCTCTCGTGGAGAAATAAAATCCCGCGGATATCGTTCGTGCGGAAGATGGACCGGATGCGTGCCGTTGGATGAATCGCCCCAATTCGGAGCTTCGACTGTTGTATACGCCGTTTCCTTCGGCAGATCTCTTCGGATTATTTCTTCACCTTCGACATTCCTTTTCGAATATTTTCCTTGCTTTGCATGCGGAATAACTGAGGCAGGATATTTTATGCCCTCAGGAGTCAGTTCAATTCCGAGATGCCGCAGCCTGCCAGATCGAAGCTCGTCGGCGCTGAATTTAACTGCGCAACCGACAACGACTTCATCGCCCAAGCCCTTCAGTTTTACCTCCACATCCCGGGGAACTTTCCGCATATTTTTTTCATGAAAGCCTCCGAACCCATAACACGCTGCCACGTCGTAATACTCGAAAAAAGGAATGCATCATGGTGAGCCCATATCGTCCTCAGTTTACAAACGAACCACCCTCAACCCTATGGGGAACGCTTGCCACGTTTCTTTGAACGCCCAAGCAGCCTTTCCCACAACCCGATCTCACTGGTCTCGGACGCGAGCTGCTCCGCCCGGTCTTGGCCGAAGTGGCGATCCTTCAGTTTGCGTTCATGAGCTCTCGCCGCTTCGACCCGCTCCTTTGACCATCGGCCAGCCCATCGAACCCTGTTCCGTACAATCCAATAGTGCGACTGACAGGGAAGACTCCAACTGCCGATAGATGGGTCAAGGCTGACAGTGTCCCCGTCGAAGATTAAGCACCAGTCCGTGGGTGTGATTGGAGTGACGACCTTCCGACCGCAGCCGCAACAGCACTTGTGAGCGGCCGTCGCGAACGAAATCGAGACGTATATCGTCCCATCGCTCAACTCCTCCGGTATGTACTCAACGAACTGATGGGTTACGCTCTTGATTCGCGTCATGCCTGGTCCTCATTCAGGAGCGCATTCCCGTCCACGCTGTAAGCGCTGAAATACTCGTTCTCTAGGTCCTTGTAGAACCCGCAGAGCTTCTTCCACTTGATGACGGCCAGAGCCGCGTTCAGGGCGTTAAGATCGGCTATCTGGATATTTTTTGAATACTCGTTGTTGTCGTTCCCGTCCCCAAGAGGGATTCGGTTCCTGGCTTTGACATGCCCCCGCTGCTGCGGCGTGCTGACAGTCACCCGCAGAATGCCGAGTAGCGCGTCATCCACCAGTTGCACACCCATGCCCACGTCGATGAATGAAATGCCGAACTCCTCCAGTTTTTCGATGACCAACTTCTTCCCGTCACCCTGATCGAGAGACAGGAACACGAAGTTCATGCCACGCAGCGCCTCGACCGAGGCGGCGCTGAGGTAGGCATCGTGGGCGATGATATTGCGATGCAGTTTCGAATACCGATCCCTGAAGTACGCGACCTTCCGCGGCTTTTGTCGCAGTTCCTCGATTGATGCGGCGCCGGGAGCCCGGAAGGCGTTATGCTGCGAGAAGGTGTCCCCATCGAATACGTGAATCTCCTTCACGGGAGTCTTCGCTACCAGATCGAGAATGTAAGACCCGGTTCCACCGAGGCCGACAATGGCGACCTTAGCAAGGGCGAGCTTCTGTGTGACCAGTCCGATCTGAGCCCGGCTAGATGCGGTATCAAGATAGTTAAAAGGAGATTCCTCGACATCCGGCTCGACCACGGGAAACGTCCGGGCCGTCGCCTTCTCGTCGAGGGCCTCGGCCGGGCTCGATATGATCGCCATGTAGGTCGTCATCTTGTCGTAGTAGTCGCTATACCCGACCTGGGGCTTGTTCGAGAACGAGCGGTCCACGACCAGATCGGGGCCGAGAGAGCTACGAACGCTGCCGTGCTTGATCTGCGCGATCTCTCCGCCGTCCTTGTGACATGGGTGCTCGCCTGCAAAGTGAACCACATGGGTGCTCGGCCTGCTGGTAATGTCCCCCGAGAGGGTCAGCTCGGAAACCAATCTCCCGAACTTAACCTCCCGGCGGGCATTTACATACGGGACATTATTGACAACGAGGAAGTTCGACTTAACCTCGACGTCGTAACCCTCGTCGCGAAGGCGCTTCAGGTCGGGGCTACGACTTAGAAGTTTCTGTGACATTGAAGATTTCCCCCTCCTTGATCTTGATCGTCTCTCCGGCCACGAGCGAGCCGTCTGGCTTCTTGCCCTCGCCCTTTCTGTAAGTCACGGTGAAGATTGTGTTCCCGTCGGCCGCGGACTTACCGAACGCGAGGACTACGATCTGAGCGAAGGACAACTCCTTCTCGGCGACCTCTTTAGCCTGACCATTCACGATGATCGTAATCGCCTTCTTCTCTTCCTTGTTTTCGACATTCTGCGTGTGCTCGTTGGCCATAGGGCCTCCTATATATTCTCGTCCGCTTGATCGGACAGCGGCGCGACTAGCGCACCGTTGCCTGCTCCTTCACTTTTGGCTGCGATTGCCTCAGCACCAAATCTTTTTGAAGATTGCGATTTGCACCCTAACTCACCGCAATTGAGTGTTCAGGCGCGGCTGACAAGCCTGAATGAGCTCGAACTCGACCGCTTCGCGCTCGTTCTCTCCCCGAATCACTCGCGCATGAACGTGAGTAGCCCCGAGTCGCGCAGCCGGATCCCACTGCTCGTGCGATGAGAACCGATCTCGAAAACTCTGGGCTTGACCGATGTAGAGAGCTTCCCAACGATTCTGCGCGTTGATGCCGCAGAAGATATAAACGCCCGGCACGTTATTCCAATCGGCCCCAGTCGCATAAACTTCGAACTCATGGCCCTTCCAGCTAGCTTTGACCATAATCTCGACTCCTCCATATCACTTCGATTTTCCCGGCTACAAACTACTTTCTATCCCTAACTCGTGATAGCTATTCCATAATCATCATCGCCGCAACGGCCAATACCCCCGCGACAATCACCGCGCCCTGAAGCTGGCGCGACTCCCGTTTGCCCGTCGCAACGAATCGGGCGAAATGCTCACAATTATTGCCGAACAGATCGTAGTACGGATTTTTTTCTGCCTCACGCATTCGCGCGAACGCCATCACCTCATTCGTAATCCATCCCATAACCGCCCACGCACCCGTTCCTTCGAACTCGTCAACTCTCAGCGCGGGATAGACTTGATGAATGACCGCCGGACGCCCGTCCCAGAAGTTCGGATCGTATCGTCTGTTGCCGATATCCAAAATCCCGTAGTGTTCGACGCCCTTCGTCAAAGACCGTTGCTTCACGAGATACAGTCCGTCTGGATAACCTTGATAAGGCATGCTCTCTTCTCCCGCCTAGCGTTCCACGCTTAACGTTTTGTTTCGCGTATGCTATACTGATGATAGCGGAAGATGTTTCTTAAGTCAATATCTGTTTCACATATGGAGAAACATGTCCAAACGGAAGCTCGAGAGCTTGGGCGTCATGATCAAAGCTCGCCGTGGGGAAAAATCATTGCGAGTCGCCGCGAAAGAAATCGGAGTTGGCCCAGCGACGTTGATGCGCATAGAGAGCGGCCATATGCCCGACATCCACACATTCTCAAAGGTTTGCCAGTGGCTAGAGATTGATCCCGGAGAATTCCTGGGTTACAAACCGACAAGCACTGCTGAGCCCGCTCCAGAGCGGTTAGTTTTATCGGCCCACCTTAGAGCAGACCGTACGCCCAAAGCCGAAACTGTGGCTGCGCTAGCGAAGATGATAATGCTAGCCGCGGAAATGCAAAGCAAAGGATGACGCGCTTGCATGGCGACCTTTGATCGCGGATTCAAAACCTGGGCCGAGCGCACAGCGACAAGTCTTCGTCGTGAATTAGGGTTGAGTCCAGACGCCCCGCTCCCCCACCAGAAGCTGGCCGATTATCTGGAGATCCAGGTCATTGAGCCCAAGGGCATCTCAGGAATGACTGACGAACTATTGCGGCAGCTTCTGGAAACCGATAGCGCCGGATGGTCGGGGACCACCTTTACTCTTGGGGGCAAACACACCGTAATCTATAATCCCAGCCACTCCAGCGGACGACAGTCCAGCGACATCACTCACGAGTTCTCGCACATCATCATCGGTCACGAACCCTCAAAGTTGATTTTGTCCGCCGATGGTGAAATGGTGATGCGCAGCCACGATCAGAAACAAGAGGATGAGGCAAGTTGGTTAGCTGGCTGTATCCTGTTGCCTCGCGAAGCCCTTCTTCATGTTGCGCGAGCAGGGCAATTGGATTCGGCCTGCCAAAAATATTCCGTTTCAAAAGAACTCTTACAGTTCCGGCTGAGGGTCACAGGCGTTCATTATCAGATTGGCCGGTCTAAATAATTTTTTACACCTTATACCCTCGCGGCGATTTTCTCTAGTGCAATAGGAGCTGGCTCATCCTTAGGACCCTCTCCACTGATCCGCTCAATATATCTGTGGGCTACGTGTTCGTCTGGCGATAAAATCCAGAATGTTATCGGTGAGCAAGCCCCCAAGAAGAGCCATCGACCGATGCATTACGAGCCCACCCACCACGACGACCTTGCCCCAGAAATGCCAACCTCACCCCCGCTGGGCATTTTTCTCAGACCGCCATGGGCCTTGACAAATAATAGCGTTCTGCTATCATTCGGAGGTGAGGTTGATCGGCGGCAACCGGATCGCATCCTTCATGCAGGAGCACCCCGACTCAAAATCCGGACTCAGGAGTTGGGCGCAAACCATCGAGTCGAACGGCTTTCGGCATTTTGTTGAGCTAAAAAAGACCTTTGGATCGGCGGACCACGTGAAGCCGCACACGGTATTCAATATTTCCGGAAACAAATATCGGATCATCGCTCTGGTCCATTACCAGCTCCAGAGCGTCGCCGTCGAGGAAATCCTGACCCACAAGGATTACGACAGAGGCAAGTGGAGGAAATCATGACCGTTGAAACGCTCGAAAGAAAACTCAAGCCGCTTGATTTGTCGTTTGATAACGAGCTTCTGCGGTGGCTCTATCTTCATCTGCCCCCGCAACCGATCACCGGCAAGAAGATGCATCACGGCTACCTGGAAGCCGCGCGCATCCTGATGCGCGAGCAGGAAGAGGTGGACTCCGCGAGCCGCGCCGCCATAGCCAAATATCTGAGCGCCGTCGTCCCGTTCATTGAGAGCTACGAGAAGGCGGAATTTCCCGTCGGCTCCGCCACGCCCGAGGAGCTCCTGGCGTTCCTCATGGACCAGCACAATCTGAGTCAGTACGACCTCGCCAAGGACCTGGGCGGGCAACCCGTCGTGTCGGATATCCTTCGCGGAAAGCGCAAGCTCACCCGAGAACATATCGAACGCCTGAGCAAGCGCTTCGGCGTCTCTCCCGCCACTTTTTACTCGAACGGGACGAAGACCTAACAAACGGCGCCTACTCCGCCGCATTTGCGGCCGCAACCGGGATGCGCTGGGAGGAGAATGATGAAAAAATAAGAAGTCGATTATCAATTGGATTTTCAGCGGCGAGAATAACCTGCGAATTGTCCTCGTTTTTTTGGCGGGCGCAGCGGTCGCGAAATTCAGCGCCAAGCATCTCTAGGCGCCGGATAGAGTCCCCACTTGTCGCGCACCGCCGAAAGGATGCGCTCCGAAGTCAAGTACACCGCGGGATCACGCAACAACTGAACGGCGGCGCGGCTACTCCGCTTCCAGGCGGAAGCCCAGCATTTGGGGCAGGCGCACGGGGACGGGCTTGCCGTTGAGGCCGAGGGCGGGAGAGAAGATCATGCGCGCGGCCACGCGGCGGGCGGCGGCGTCGAAGGCGGGGCTGGCGGAGCGGACGACGTCGGAGGTCCAGACGCGGCCGTTGACGTCGATGTGGATCATCAAGGTGACGTCGGCCTCGTGGCCTTGGGCGCGCTCGGCGACGGGGTATTCGGTGAGCATGGCCTTGCGCACCACGTCGGCGTTGAGCAGGTGAGGGAAGGCCGTCAGCGGCGTGCCCCCGTGGCCGTGACCGCCGACCACGCCTTCGTCGGAGCCTTCGCCGGAGCCGCCCACCTTGGCCGCGGTGCCTTGACCGCCCACGGCACCTCCGGGCGTGGAGACGGTGTCCTCGCCTTTGGCCGAGCCGGGGCCGGTCGGCACTTGCGGCTTGTCGAGTTTCTTTATATCCGGGCTGGGCAGGACCCAGTCCTTGGGCGGCTCGGGAGGCTTGGGCGGCGTGGGCGGCGGCGGCTTGGGCGGCGGGGCCACCAGCTCCGCGGTGCGGTTGACCGCGGCCGCTTTGCCGGGGACCAAGGGCTTGGGCGCGCCCAGCTTGGCGGGGCCGTCGCCCAGGATGGAGCTGGTGATCTCGATCTCCATGGGGGGCGGCTGCGACGGCGTCCAGGAGACGCGCGCCAACGCCAGCAGCAGACCCACCAAAACGCCGTGCAGGGCCAAAGACCAGCCCAGCGAACGCGCCGGAGGCGGAGCCTCGGGCGCACGGTTCACTTGCGCACCACCTCCAGCCCGACCCTGTGCACCCCCGCCGCGCGGATGTCGTCGAGCAGGGACGTCACCTCACCGTAGGGAAGGGACTTGTCGGCGGCCACGGTCACCGGCTGTTCGGGGCTGAGGCGCACCGCCTCGCTCAGTTCCTTGATGAGTTGATCGCGCGTCACGCTGCGTCCCGATAAAGTCAGAGAGCGCGCGCCGTTGAGCGCCACGGTCAGCGCGTCGGTGGCGGTGCGGTCGTGGTGCGCGGCGCGCGGCACGTCCACCTTGATGGCGCGGCGCGCGATCAGCGGGGCGGTGGCCATCATGATGATCAGCACCACCAAGGTCACGTCCACCAGCGGCGTGACGTTGATGCCGGTGATGGGGCCGTCGCCGTCGTCCGAGGAGGCCTGCACGGCTTATTTCCGGCGCGCTTCGGCGCGCGCGACGTCGCCCAGGCGGCGGCCCAGCGCCTCGGTCTCCGACAGCAGGTCGCGCGTGCGCTTCTGCAGCGCGTTGAAGGCGAACACGCACGGGATGGCCACCAGCAGTCCCACCGCGGTGGCCACCAACGCCTCGGACAAGCCCGCCATCACCACCTCGGGGCCGGCGCCCGCCTCGGCCAAATCATGGAAAGCTTTGATAACGCCCAGCACCGTGCCGAACAGGCCGATGAACGGCGCGTTGTTGCCGAGCGTTCCCAGCATGGTCAGACGGACTTCCAAGCGCCGCTTCTCGTCGGCCAGCGCCGCGGCCAAGTGCGCGGCGGCCGACTCCGGCCCGCGCTCCAGCGCCGCCAGCGCCTCGCCCAGCGCGCGCGCCGCGGCACCCGGATGCGCGTCCAGCGCCTTCTGAGCGGCGTCGGCGTCCCCTTGGGCCAGCGCCGCCAGCAAGGGCGCGCGCAAACCGGCCAGTGCTGCGGCCTCGGCGCGCAGAAGCTGGAAGCGGTCGACGATGGCCGCGACCGCGCCCACCGAGGCCAGCAGCAGGGCCCAGATCACCCAGCCGCCGCCGGTCAGCGCGAGGGCCGTCAAGGCGGACTGCACGCTATTGATCCTTGCGCGGCGTGAGCTTGACCAAAGCGGAGAGTATTTCCGCCTTGACCTGCGGGTCCTGCTCGTTGCCCAACTCGCGCTGGAGCCGGACGTAGTCGTCGCCCGCGCCCAGTTCGCCCATGTAGTGGTCGGCCATCGCGCGCGTCAGCCAGTCCGGGCTTTGGTAGAGGTGCAGAAGAATCTCGCGGCCCTGGATGTCGCCGGAACGCCACATCTCCGCGGCGGCGTAGATCTGCACGGGGATGGACGGGTCCGTGCGCGCGGCGTTGTCGATCTGCAGTTCCGACATGGACTCGCCCAGCACCATCAAGGACTCAAGTGCCGCGAAGCGAACCGTCACGCTCTCCGTCGGGTTGAGCCCGTTCTGGAACAGCAGAAGGTAGCGCGAGTCGCGGGCGTAGGCCAGCGCAATCAGCGCCGCGGCGCGCGACTGGGCGTTCGTGGCCCGGTGCGCGACTCTCTCCAGCGCGTTCTGCAGCTCGTAGTCCGTCGTACCGGCCAGGCCCTCGGTCAGCAGGAAGCTCAACTGCGTGTAGCGCGTCTGCATGTTGTAGCCGGTCAAGGTCGTCAGACGGCCCAAGGTGGCGATCGACGCGTCGAATTGCGCGCCGTTGTTGGGACGCTCGTTCATGTGCGACTGCAGCATGCGCAGAAGCTGTTGGTCGATGCGCGGGTCGATCAGGTCCACCTGCGCCTTCAGGCGGGGCGCTGTGACCAGCAGGGGCTCAAGTTCATAGGCCGACTCCGCGTCGACCAGCAGGTCGCCGTTGACCGACTTGTCGCCGAGACGCTTCGTGCCTTGGACCGAAGCGGCCTGCGCGGCCTTGAATTTCGGATACAGCCGCAGCGCGTCGACGCAGAACTCGGCCACCACGAAATCGTTGCCCACCTCGCCGTCGATGCGCTTGAGAATGGTGCTGTAGTCCTCGGCCGTGCCCTGCTCGCCGATGTATTTGGCCGCCAGCGCCCGCACGATCCAGGACCCGTCGTTCAGCGACTGCCTCAGCCGCGCCAGCCCCGCCGGATCGCCCAGCCGCGCCAGCCCCGCCGCCGCGTAGACGCGCAGAATCGGCTCCGGGTCCTGATCGGCGGCCGCGCCCAACAGCGCCAGCGCCTCGCGCTTGTAGCCCCAGGTGACCAGCGCCTCGATGGCTCCGAAGCGCACGCCCGGGTCGATATGGATCAGCGCCTCGTTGAAGATCTCCATGTCGTTGTAGTTGTGCCAGCGCGCGAGCGCGATCAAGGCGTTGGCACGCGACTCCGTGTTGGCGTCCCAGCGCGCGATCTGCACCAGCTGGTCGCGGAAGGTCGGATCGGCGCTGGTCGAGAACGCCTCGGCCAGAGGCACGCCGATGTTCAGGTAGCGGTTGCGCATTTCGAAGCCGATCGGCGAGCCCAGGTTGATGATGTCGCCGATCGGCGTGCCGCCCTGTACGTCGCCGCTGGACAGCGCGCGAGTGAAGGAACCTTGATTCTGCGCGAGATCGACCAAGCCGGCCGAGATCTGAGGATCGACCGCGAACGCCGCCGCGGTCGTCGTGGACATCGCCAGAGAGCCGGGGATCACGGTCCCGCGCGCGCCGTACGCCTGAGGCAGGCCGGTTCCGACGGTGCCGACGGGAACTCCTCCACAGCCCGCGATGACGGCGCAGGCGGCAAGGGCGGCAAGCAGGGGCAGACGTCGCGCAAGGGTGATCATGGCCTTATTATGGAATTATACGGCCGCGAAATTCCACGCGCCGCCCCGCGACGCGAGGATTTAACATCGCCGTAATGATTTCGTCATGGCGGTCCGCTATGCTGTAACCAAGGCACGGCGGAGGACCCTCCCAGGACAACTGACCGCGCCGATCTCACCCGAGAGCCCGCCCGGGACCGAAAGGCCCCGGGCGGGTCGTCTTTCGGAGGATCCGCTAGATGAACTTCTCGACGACGAGCGCCGCCAATCCGACGGCGAGCACCACCATCGTATACGCGAATAGGCGGCCGCGGATTTTGCGGCCGGCGGGGACGCGAAAGATCAGGGGCAGGTTCATGAGCGCGCTGACGAACGACGTCAGCACGGCGGCGATTCCGGCCGTCCCGGGGCTCACCTGGCCGCGCGCCGCCAGATTGGCGGCGGCGGCCGTCGCGCTGGCGCTGCTGAAGCATCCGCCGATCAAGCTCGTGGCGTAAAGCCCGAAGCGGCCGAGAAACCGTTCGGCCAACGTTCCCGCCGCCTCGATCGCGAAGAACAGCACCCCGAACACGATCAGCCGTCTCAGCGAGATCGGCGACGCCAGCTTCAACTCCGGGGCCGGGCCGGCGGTCGGCGGCTGAAAACGAACCAACGCCGCAACGGTCGCGGCCATCGCGGCGAGAGGAAAAAACGCGCTCGACGCCGAGGCCGGACTCAACAAAGCCAGCAGGACCAAATTGCGCACGAACATGGCGAAGATCGTAAGCAGGGACGCCGACACCAGCATGCCCTCGGCCCGCCCTTCCGCGTCGCCGAGCGTCGCCGCAAGCTCGGCGATCGTCGCCGTGCTGTTGACGAGGCCGCCCAGCACCGCCGTGTAGTGGAAGCCTCTCGCGCTGAACAGGCGCAGCAGGACGTAGTTGACGAAGCCGATGCTGGCGATCACGATCATCGTCACCCAGACCTCGCGCGGATCAAGGAGGCGCCAAGGATCGACGAAGCGATGAGGCAGGACCGGATAGATCACGAAGCTGAGCAACCCGAGGAGCACCGCGCTGCGGATCTCCTCGGGCTGAAGGCGGTTGGCGAACTGCGTCAGTTCCGTCTTCCAGGCAAGCAGGATCGTGGTCAGGATCGCGGCCGCGACCGGCGTGAATAAATGTCCTTGACCGACCAAGACTCCCAGCACCACGGTCAGGATCAGCGCCGCCGAAGTCGTGATCTCAAGAGTGCGGTCGATCAGCAGGCGGCGGATGTTGAGGAAAGCGACGAGGATGAGCACTCCCGCCGTCGCCGCGATTGAGAACGGTATGGACAGCAGCGAACTCAGCGTGCCTAAAAGCGCGGTGATCGGGAAGGTTCGCGCCCCCGCGTCCTTGTTCGACCACTCTCGCTCAAGACCGATCAGAAGCCCGATGCCGAGAGACAGCACGAGCTTGAGGGCGACGTCCTGCGGAGCGAAATGATCGAGCACGCGCATAGTGTTCCACTGTGCGCGCGCGCTGTCAAGCAGGGCCGGGAGACCGGAAAGTCTTGACCAGACGCTCCAGCCAGCGCGCGTCCATCTCGTCGAAATCCGACGAGGACTTGACCTCGAGCGCGGCCCAGACGCGGCCGTCCTTGTCGACGACGGGCACGGCGATCGCTCCGGGCGCGCGGACCGCCGATGTCGCGGCCAGCGCGTCGACCAGCGGACCCGAGGACGGGACGGCGGGCGCCGCCGCGGGCAGAGCGCGGCCGGGCGTCAGAGCGCGACCGTCGGGACCGACCAGCCAGACGCCGCACCAGGTCCACGCGCCCCCCTCGAACGCGTCCCAGAGCGCGTCGACCAGTTCGCGCAGCATCCTCTCGGGTTGGGGCTCGCGCCGTCGCCACTTGCGGTCGAGCGCGGTCCGCACGCGGTCGTAGCGCGCCCGCGAGGGCCGCCCCGCCAGGCCGTCCGGTCCCGGTTCCGCGCCCGACACGGCGTCGTCGCTGCTCATTTCTTGCCCTCCAGCACGGCCAATTGCCCGCAGGCGCCGTCGATGTCGCGTCCCAAATTCCGGCGCACGGTCGCCTTGAAGCCCGCCGCCAATATCCAAGCCTGAAAGCGGCGCGCGTCGGACTCATCGGTGGGCGCGTGCGGCGTGTCGGTCTGGTTGAAGACGATCAGGTTCACGTGCAGAAGCGCCGACGGCCCCAGGCCCGACAGCCAGCGCGCCAGCGCTTCAGCATCCTCGGCGCGGTCGTTCTCGCCCTTGAGCAGGACGTACTCGAAAAAAATCTTGCGGTTGGTTTGGGCCAGGTAGTCCTTCAGCGCCTCGGCCAGCTTCGCCAGCGGATAGGCCTTGTTCATGGGCACCAGCCGCGTCCTCAGCGCGTCGTCGGCCGCGTGCAAGGACAGCGCCAGATTCACCTGCGCGAAGTCGCGGCCGAACTGCACGATCTTCGGAGCGATGCCCGAAGTGGAAACCGAAATGTGCCGCGCGCCGATGCCCAGGCGCTTCTGATCCAGCAAGGCGCGCAGGCTCTCGGCCGTCTCGTCATAACAGGCGAACGGCTCGCCCATGCCCATGTAGACGACGTTGTCGAGACGACCTTCCAGGCCGTTCTTCTTCATGTATTGGCGCCAGAACAAGACCTGATCGGCGATCTCCTCCGGCGTCAGGCTGCGCGCCAGGCCCATGAGGCCGGTCGCGCAGAACGTGCAGGCCACCGCGCAGCCCACCTGCGAGGAGATGCAGGTGGTCCAGCGCGTGGGGCTGGGGCGAAGCAGCACGGTCTCCACCGTGCGCCCGTCGCGCAGGTCGAGCAGGGCCTTGCGCGCGCGGCCGTCGGGAGAGGAGTCCACCCGGCGCTCGGTCAGCGACAGGAGGGGCGCGCGCTCCGCCAGCGCGCGGCGCGCGTCGGCGGGCAAGACCGAGATCTCGTCGTAGGACGAGACGGCCTGCTCATAGACGGCCCGGCGCACCTGCTCCCAGCGGTAGCCGGGCTGGCCGAGCTCCAAGAGCGCCGCCTGCGTCCGGACCGCGTCCATCAGTAGGTCAGTTCCCTGACGTTGCTGTTATTGAGCAGCTTGCGCACGACGTTCTTCTGCTCCAGGCGCGGGCCGGCGACGTACCACTCGCTGTAGTATTTTCCGCCCTTCTTCATCAGTTTGCGGCGCAGGACCCGGACGCCGGCCTCGCGGAAAACCGTCTTGATCTCCTCCATATCGTTCTCGTCGAAGTCGGACGTGATGCGGAAGGTATGGCGCTGGCGCAACTCATCGACATAGGCGTCCAGACGCGGGAACAGCGACTGGATGACGAGCACCAGAACCGTCGTCGCCGCGGCGGTCCGGTAGTTGCCGAAGCCGACCGTCATGCCGATGGCGGCCACCACCCAGATCGTCGCCGCCGTGGTCAGCCCGGTGACGTGCTCGCCGTCGCGCATGATCGCACCCGCGCCCAGGAATCCGATGCCCGAGACGATTTGCGCGGCGATGCGCGTGGGGTCGGCGTCCGGCTGGCCGGTGAACTCCCGAGAGACCATCATGAACAGGCACGCCCCCACGCAGATCAGAATGTTCGTGCGCAGGCCGGCGGCCTTGTCGGAGAGCTCGCGCTCCATGCCGATGGCGGCACCCAGCACCGTCGCGATCATAAGGCTAAGCGAGTGCTGCCATAGCGGCGTCATGCTTCCTCCAGGAACGATCAGACCAGGCCAGTTCGGCCGCGCGCCGTCCGGAGCGCACGCAGTCCGGCAGGCCGACTCCGCCGTAGGAGCTTCCGGCCAGGATCAGGCCCGGATGGCTCTTCAGGCACGACGCGAGCCGCTCCAGGCGGCGCGCGTGGCCGACGTCGTATTGCGGGTTGGCCTTGAGCCAGCGCGTGGTCAGGCCCGCCGACGGTTGCGCGCCGCGCAAGGACAGCACGCGGTCCAGGTCCTTGCGCACGCGCGCCTCGATGCGCGCGGCCCCGGCCTCGGCCTCCGCGTCGCGGCCCGCGCCGCCCACGAACGCGCGGATGACGACCTTGCCCGCGGGCGAGCGCGCCGGAAACTTGCTGGACGCGAAGGTGGCCGCGGTCAAGGTGGTGCCAGCGCCGCGCGCGGTCAAGAATCCGAAGCCGCGCGGCGGTTGCGGCAAGGACGCCGCGTCGTAGATCAGGGAGACGGTCGCCGTCGACGCGAACGGAATCTCGCGCAGGCGCAGGGCCAGCTCCGGGTCCAGCCCTTCCGCCGCGTCGGCCAGCGCCGGGGCCGGAAGTGCCGCGATCACGGCGTCGGCCTCCAGCGTCCCGCGCGGCGTGACGACCAGCCAGCCGTCGCCGCGACGGCATAACGCGGTCGCCGGGCAGTCCAGGCGCGCGGTCCCGGGCGGCAGGGCGCGCGCCAATTCATCGATCAGACGCGACAATCCGCACTTGAGGGTCATGAAGGTCGAGAAGCCCGCGCGCCGCGCGCGCTTGGGCGTGCGCGTCCAAAGGCCGCGCGCAAGCCCGCCTCGCTTCTCCAGCTCCAGCAACTGCGGAAACGCGCTGCGCACGCTCAGCTTTTCGGCGTCGCCCGCGAATATGCCGGCCAACATGGGGGCCACCAGACTGTCGAGCGCCTCCGCGCCCAGGCGGCGGCGCGTAAAATCGGCCAGCGACTCGTCGGCGTCCGCGGGCCCCGGCGGCACCAGCGGCTCCAGCGCCATGCGCAGCTTCGCGCGCCAACTGAACAGCGGCGAGAAAGCGAACGGCAGCAGGCGCGTCGGCGAGACCAACTGCATACCGGCGGGCATGGGCAGAAGACGCCCGTCCTTGAGCACGCTGACGGTCGCGTCCGGCGCGGTGGCGATCAGTTCGCTGTCCAGCCCCAGCTCTTTGACCAGGTCCAGCATCTCCGGCTTGAGCGTCACGAAGCTGTCCGGCCCGGTCTCCACGACGGCGCCGTCCACGGTCTCGGTGCGCACCTTGCCGCCGAGGCGGGCCGAGGCTTCCAGCACCACGACGTCGACGGGGCGGCGGTTTTTTTGAGACAGGCGCAGGAGCTCGCGCGCCGCGACCAGGCCGGTGATGCCCGCGCCCAGCACCACGATCTTGCGCGGGGCTTCGTCGCGGCGTTGCCTCATCGCGCGCTCAACTCGTGGACGCAGGACGCTGCGTAGTCCACATGATCGACCGGAGTTTGCGGGAGTATCCCGTGGCCCAAATTAAAAACGTGGCCGTTTTTCTTTCCGTTGCGGTCCAGGACGTCCTTCACCGCTTTGCGGATGGTCTTCTTGTCCGAGAACAAAAGCACCGGGTCCAGATTGCCCTGCACGGGACGCTGTCCCAAACGCCGCCGCGCCGCGTCCAGATCGATGCGCCAGTCCACGCCGATCACATCGCCGCCCGCCGCGGCGAAGTCCTCCAAAAATCCGTTCGTTCCGGTGCCGAACGAGATCACGGGCACCCCCCACTTCGCGGCCTGCGCCAGCACCCAGGCCGAATGCGGGCGCACGTGGCGGCGATACTGCTCCGGCGTCAGGTCTCCCACCCAGGAGTCGAAGAGCTGGACGGCCTGCGCGCCCGCGTCCACCTGCGCCTTCAGGTACTCTGCGGTCACGCGCCGCACCTTGCGCATGAGCTTGTCCCAAAGCGCGGGCCGGTCCGTCATCATCGCCTTGACGATTTTATAGTGATCGGACGGCCCGCCCTCGACCATGTAGCTGGCCACGGTGTACGGCGCGCCGGCAAATCCAATCAGCGGAACCTTGCCCGCCAGCTCACGCCGGATCAGACGCACCGCGTCGTAGACGAAGCCCAGGTCCGCCGCGGCGCCGTCGACGCGGACTTTCGCCACGTCGGCCTCCGTGCGCACGGGATTGGAGATCGTCGGACCCGGCGAAAACGCCAGCTTCAGCCCCATCGTCTCGACAGGCAGGAGGATGTCGGCAAACAGAATGGCCGCGTCGATGGGCAAGCGCCGCACGGGCTGGAGCGTGACCTCGCAGGCCAGCGCGGGTGTCTTGGCCAGCTCTAAAATGGAGTGGCGCTTGCGCAGGGCGCGGTATTCTTCCATGTAGCGTCCCGCTTGGCGCATGAACCAGACCGGCGTGGCGTCCGTCGCCTGTCCGCGGCACGCGCGCAGAAATCGTGTGTTTTCTCTCGGCATCCGACGATGATATCACTTTCGCCCCGGTCTCCGGCCGGAGCGGACCGGGAGAAGTGGTAGAGTCTCCGTACGCTCGACGAGGGCGCGGAGACCGACACTTGAAATCATTCGACGAACTGAAGCTGAGCCAACCCGTGGCGCGCGCGGTGCGCGAGTTGGGCTTTGCCGTACCCACGCCCATCCAGGCGCAGGCGCTGCCCGTTCTGCTGGCCGGACCCACCGACTTCATCGGCCTGGCGGCCACCGGAACCGGCAAGACCGCGGCCTTCGGCCTGCCGCTCGTCGAGCGGATGGACCCGTCCGCCAAGCACGTCCAGGGCTTGGTTCTCTGTCCCACGCGCGAGCTGGCGCTTCAGGTCTGCGGCCAGCTCAACTTGTTTGGCAAGCACAACGGCGTGAAGGCGGTGCCGATCTACGGCGGCACGGGCTACGGCGAGCAGCTTGACGGCCTGCGCCGCAACCCGGCCATCGTCGTGGGCACGCCGGGACGGCTGATCGACCACCTTGATCGCGGTTCTTTGTCGCTCAAGGGCGTGAAGACGGTGGTGCTCGACGAGGCCGACGAGATGATCTCGATGGGCTTCAAGGAAGACCTGGAAAAAATACTCAAGACCACGCCGCGCGAGCACGCGCACACCTGGCTGTTCTCGGCGACGATGAGCCCGGAAGTCCGCCGCGTGGCCGACGCCTACCTGCGAAAGCCGAAGCAGGCGCAGGTCAACCGCGCGGAGATGCTGTCGACCACGGTCGATCAGATCTACTACGTGGTCCGCGAGATGGACAAGCCCGAGGTGCTGTGCAAGCTCGTGGAGTTGTCCGAGGATTTCTACGGCCTGATCTTCTGTCAGACCAAGTCCCTGGTCATGGACCTTTATCAATACCTGAGCGGCCGCGGCTACCGCGTGGACACGTTGCACGGCGACAAATCGCAGGACGACCGCGAGCGCACCATGCGCGCCTTCCGCGAGAAGAAGGTCACCATGCTGGTCTGCACCGACGTGGCCTCGCGCGGCCTGGACGTCAAGGAACTCACGCACGTGATCAACTACTCGATCCCGCGCGAGCCCGAGGTCTACGTCCACCGCATCGGCCGCACCGCGCGCAGCGGCAAGGCGGGCGTGGCCATCAGCCTGGTGGCTCCCAGCCACCGCGCTCTGGTCAACCGCATCGAGTTCGTCACCAAAAGCCGCATGACCGAGGGCAAGATTCCCGGCCGCCGCGAGGTGGGCCTCAAGAAAGTCGGCAAGATTCTGGCGCGCTTCCTGGAACAGCCGCACCACGCGCGCGCCGCGGCTCTGCTGGGCCCCGAGTGGGCGAAGGCCACCGAGGGCATGCTTTTGGAAGAGATCCTGGGCCGCTTCGTCGCGATGACGGCACCCGAGATATTCGAGGAGCACGCCAAGACGCTGCCGGCCTACACGCCGTCGTCCTCAAGCCCGGCTCACGCCGCTCACGCGGGCCGTCCCTCGGGCCACGCCGCGGCCAAGAAGCACCGTCCCTGGAAAAAGAGAACGCACACGTCATGACGCGCGCGCCGCGAACAAGCGAGAGGACCCCCATGAAGCGCTCTTGGAAGACTTTACTGGCCGCGTTCTTCGCCTGCGCCGCCGCCGCGTCCGCCGCCGCAGCACCCCTGAAGGCCGGAGACAAGGCTCCCGACTTTTCCGCCCCGCTCAGCGACGGCACCACGTTCCGTCTGCACGACTGGCTGGGCCGCGCGCCGCTGGTGCTCTACTTCTACCCGAAGGACTTCACGCCCGGCTGCACGAAAGAAGCCTGCTCCCTGCGCGACGAGTTCTCCGCCCTGCGCGGTCTGCACGCCGCCGTGATCGGCGTCAGCTACGACAGCGTCGCCTCGCACAAGAAGTTCATCGCCAAACACCACCTGCCGTTTGCGCTGGTCTCCGACGCGAAGAAATCCGTCGCGAAGGCCTTCGGCGTGGGCGGCTGGCTGTTCGCGCGGCGCTCCACTTTCATCATCGGCCGCGACGGCGTCATCCTGTGGGCCGACCCGTCGGTCAACCCCTCCACGCACGGCGCGGAGCTTAAAGCCGAACTGGCCAAGCTGGCCGCGCCCGCGCCGGCCGCGCGCTGACCGTCTTTCAGCGCCGGATGCAGCGCATGCCCACGGGGTTGTCGGGCAGGAACATGTGCGGCACCGGCCGATCGATGCAGGCGCGGCACTCCTCGCGCTTCTCAGGGCGGGCCAGGCGCTCGGCGCAGCCGGCGGGGTAGAGTATCTCGCGCTCGCCCGCGCAGCCCGAGACGGCGACGGCCGACGCCAGAAGCAACCAACGGATCGCGTTGTTCATGAAATCCCCCATGCTTGCCGAAAATTCGAAGCCTGTTTGATCGTAGCAACTTCCGCGGGGTTCGGATTCAAGCCGCTTTAACAAAATAGCCCAGGTAGCCGACCGCGGTCGAGCGCGTCAAGACGAAGGCGAAGTCCGGATGCACGCGGCGATGCCGCAAGGACCAGACGAACGCGCGGCCCAAGACCGGGCGTATGCCGGTCCAGTCCCGAGCCTCCAGCCCCGCCGCGCGGCCCGCGGCCGCCAGCTCCGCGGGTTTGACCAACAAACGGTAGACGTGCACGTTGTGCGGCCCGTCCGTCGTGACCAGGCCGATGCCCTTGACCGCCAGCAGCCACGACAGCGGCGTGCGGTTGAAGGTGTGAAAGAGCAGTACGCCGCCGGGCTTCAAGGCGCGCGCCGCCTGGGCCACGGCGCGCGCGGGGTCTTCCAAATGCTCGAGCAGGTCCATGATCAGCACGGCGTCGTAGGCGCCGGGGCTTTCGCGCAGGTCGAGCGCGTCGCCGACGGCGAACTCCGCCGCAGCACCCGGCGCCACACGCGCGCGCGCCGCGGCCAAGGACGGCTCCGAGCGGTCCACGCCCTTGACGCGATAGCCGTCGGCGGCCAGCGGCAGGCTCAGCAGACCGCCGCCGCAGCCGACGTCGAGCACGCGCGCGCCGGGTTTTACGCCCTCGCGCGCGAAGACCGAGCGCACGTAGGCCAGGCGCACGGGCGTCTCCGCGCGCAGAAGCGCGACCGCGTGCGCGTCGCCCTCATGCCACAGCGCGCCCAGTTCGTCGTAGAACGCGTTGTCCACGGCCTCCGCGTCCGGCCGGGCGCGGCGCCCCGCCAGCCAATACGCCCACTGATAAAACGCATAGCCCAGCGCCAGCGCCGGCAGGGCCGCGCGCAGGAGCCGTCCTTCGCCGCGCGACCACAAAGCGCCCAGCGCAATCAGCACGCACGGATGAAGGACGAACAAAAGCGCGTGAACCCAGTGCTCCGCGGGCGCGCACTCGTGCGCGTGGATCCACTCGTCCTTGGTCGCCAGGAGACTTGAGGCGACGGCGAGCGACGCCAATAAGATCGCCGCGCCCCGCGTCGGCGAGAGCAACGCCGCGGGCGCCAGCGCCGCCGCGAAAACCAGCGAGTCCAGCACGTGGCCGCGCGCCTCCCAAACGCCCAGGCCGCGCCGGCGATGCAATACGGCTTCGTCAACAAGCATCACGCATGCCTGCACCGCGGCCAGCGGCAGGGCGAGCGCGGCCAAAATATCTCCCAGAGGATTCATCGTTTCTCCAGCAGGTTCGCGGCCGCGGTCAGCCCCGGCCCGAAGGCCAGCGACAGTATGCGCTCGCCGGGGCGCACGGCGGGGTCGGCCAGCATCCGCGCCCACACGTGCGGCAAGGTCGCCGAGGACATGTTACCGCGCCGGCGCAGGAGGTCGCGACTGTGCGCGGCCGCGCTTTCGGGAAGCCCCAGAGCGCGCAGGACGTGCTCGATCACGCGCGGGCCGCCGGGATGGATCGCGAAGTGCGCGATATCTCCGAAGGTCAGGCCGTGCGTCTTCAAGAATTCCGCCGCGAAGCCCGCGACCGCCGCGCCCACGCGCGCGGGCACCTCGCGGCTGAGCGTCATCTCGAAGGACGAATCGCGCAGACGCCAGGTCATCTCGTCTTCCGACGACGGCAAGAGCGTCTCCGCCGTGCCCAGCAAGGCGAGCGCGTCTTCGCGCGCGGCGACGCTCGCGTCGAAACGGATAGCGCCGTCGCCGAACAAGGTGTTGACGACCACCTGCTCGTCGGCGACGGCCTCCGGGCGCAGGTGCAAAGTCGGCAGCTCGATCACGAACAGCGCGGCGCGACCCTCGCCGCCGTCCAGCGCCACGTCACGCGCCAAAGCCGCGGCCGCCGCCGCCGCGGGCACGGACGCGTAACAGCCCATGTGCCCGATGTGGAGCACGCGGGGCCGCCAGCCGCGCCGCGCGGCCGCGCGCTGGACGGCGTGCGGCGAGGCGTAGCCGGTGCACGACACCTGCACCAGCGCGCCGGGCGCGACCTCCCCCGCGGTAAACGCCGTC
>JABEUV010000258.1 GCA_013044195.1 Elusimicrobiota bacterium
CGTCACCACCCTGGCTTTGAGGGTCTTTGGCCGAAGAGGCAAGCTTGTCGCCGGCCGCGCCCGCCGCGTCCATCGCCGCCCCGCCGCCGCCGTCGCTATTGCCCCCGCCGGGTCCCGAGCCGCCGCCTCCGCCGCCGCTCATCGGACTTAGAGAACCGCCGCGCGAACCGCCGGCCCCAGATTTAGCGCTCCCGCCTCCGGTAAACCCCGACGGCGCGGACGCCGCGCCCGAAGATCCACCGGATCCGGTCGCGGGAGAACCCGTCGAACCCGCCGAATCGGAGGCAGCCGCGGATGCGGGAATCGCGCCCGTCCCCGACGCGCCCGGTCCTCCGGCGGACGGCGCGGAGGACGTGCCATCAGTTTTCGTCTTTCCTGCCGCGCCGGACGACGCGCCCGCGACGCCGACATCGCCCTTCTTGCGCAGGTTCGGCGGAGTATAGCTACTACCCGAACCGCCGCCGCCCCAGCCGCCGTAGAACCCCTTGAAGGAATTCACATGCGGCGCAGGCGCGCTTGCAGCGGACGCGGCCGTCTCGTCCTGCGGCGGTGCGGGTGCGTCCCGCAGAGCGCGCGGCGACCGCGGCGCAACGGCCGGGCTGGGAACCGACGCGCCTGCGGGCGCGCTCGGCGCGGGGACGCCCGCGCTCTGGTCGTCGGGCGTGGAGTTGTACGATGGAGCAGTCCCGGACGCGGCGCGCGGATGCGCGACCGGCCCCGGCGGCGTGACCGGCCCGGGAGCGGAACGAAAAGCCCCGCGCAGGATCAACACGCTGGCCAGCAATATGCAGGCGGCAAACAAACCGCGCTTTTCCGCGTCCACGGCCTCAGTTTAGCAGGGGACGCGCGCGCGCGCCAGGGCCGCGGCATGGAGCCGAAGCCGATTGACGAACACGGCGCAGGAGTGCCAGAATCGACGCCACCCGCCATGAATGCCCTGCTTGCGTTTGCGTTGGCCGTCGCACCGCGCGCCGCGGCCGAAATCTATCCGATCGCGCCGGTGTCCGTCCTTGTGCGCGCCGAACCGGATCGAACTGTCGTCGACATCGACGCCGACTCGATCTACTGGATCGAGGAGGTTTTAGAAGAGCACCCGCTGGCGCCGGACGGTTGGTCCGCGTCGACCCGCGCCAAAGCGGAGGCCTACGTCAATGCGCACCTGCGGCTGAGCGTCGACGGCCGACGGCTGAGCGGACGCCTGCTGGGCGCCTCCTACCGCCAGGCGCTCGGCCAGGTCAACGAACAGGGCCGCGTGCGCCTGCGCCTCGCCTATCCCGCGCTCGACGCCGGCGCGACGCTCTCCGGCGCCGCGGACTTCTACGAAGAGTATCGACAAGGACAACTGCGCGACAAGCAACCGCTTCTGCCCAATCAGATATTCGAAACGGATATGCTCGTTGCCGGGCGCCGGCCGCGCGCGTTCGTCCTGGTCCCCGGCGCGGATTCATTCACCCTGCCCGCGACGGATGCTTTGCTCAGCCGTTTCGAGCGCGCGCGGCAAAGCGTGCAGGCCGGGGCCGAACAGGTCGTCGAATCTTGGGCCGCATGGCCCGCTCTGCTGGCGCTGGCGTTGTCGTTGGGCCCGCGCCCGCCGTCGCGCGCGCGCGCCGCGGCTTTGCTCGCGGCGGCGACCGCCGCAGCGGCCCTGCCGATCCCGACGCCGGAGCGAGCGTTCTGGGCGGCCGGCGCGGCGGCGGCGCTGGGCGCGGGACGTTGGCTCGCCGCAGGGACCGCACCGTGGCTTGAGGCCGCGGCCGCGGCGGCGCTTGCTCGGGCTTGGCTGACGGCCGCGCTGCCGGAACTGCCGAGGTCCGTGCCCGGACCCCTCGAACGCGGCCTGGCCGCCGTCGGCGCGCTGGCGGCCGCCGCGGCGCTGCTGACGGCCGGCGTGGCCGCCGTCGGCGCCGAACGCCGGCGGATGTCCTCGCTGAGCCAAGCGCGCGCGGACGTGCTGTTCGAACGACGCCGCCGCCTGGCGGCCACCGCACTGGGCATCGCCTGCGTCTGGGGCGCGCTTCACGGCGGAATGCGGTGACACTATGAACGCGCTCTCCTTTAAAAATGTCGGCAAGATCTACCGCCGCTCGCATCTGGGCAAGACCACGGAGACAGTGGGCCTGGCGGATCTGACGCTGGACGTGCCGCGCGGAGAGGTCTTTGGCCTGCTCGGCCTCAACGGCTCGGGCAAAACCACCGCGATCAAACTGCTGATGGGCCTGCATCTGCCGACCACCGGCGATGTGTCGGTGCTGGACCGGACGGTGCCGGACATTGAGGCGCTGGCGAAGATCGGCTACGCACCGGAAGCCGCCTACTTGAACAAATCGCTGACGGGCCG
This sequence comes from Elusimicrobiota bacterium, assembly GCA_013044195.1. GTDB lineage: Bacteria > Elusimicrobiota > Elusimicrobia > UBA1565 > UBA9628 > GWA2-66-18. The sequence goes on from JABEUV010000258.1 coordinate 2,339, forward strand.
GGAGACGCTGCGGCTGTTCGCGGCGCTTTCGCGCATTCCCGCTTCCGAGCGCGAGGCGCGCGTGAAGTCCATTCTCGAAAAAGTAGGCCTGAGCCACGCGCTCGACAAGCGCCTGTCCGAATACTCCAAGGGCATGCTCCAGCGCGCCAGCCTAGCTCAGGCGCTGATCCACGACCCCGAACTGGTGATCATGGACGAGCCGGTCACGGGCCTGGACCCTCTGGCCATCAAGGAAATGCGCGCGCTGATTCTGTGGCTCAAGGCGAAGGGCAAGACGGTGCTGTTCTCTTCGCACGACATCTCCGAAGTGGAGCGCGTCTGCGACCGCATCGGCATCCTCAACGGCGGGCGGCTGGCGCGCGTGATGACGCAGGACGAATGGCGCGGCAAGACCGACGCGCTGGAGAACGCCTTCGCCGAGTCGGTGCGGCGCACCGACGGCGTGGGGCCCATCAAGCTGGATTAACGCATGGAAACCATCAAGGCCGTCTTCGTCTACACTTTCCGCGAGCACGTGCGCCACAAGGTCTGGCTCAGCGCCGCGCTTTTCGGACTGGTCCTGCTGACCGGCGCTCTGGTGACTTCCGCGCTGGCGCAGGACGAGAGCGCGCGCATGATGCTGGACCTGGGCCTGGCCGCCAACGAGATCATCGGCCTGGTCATGATCGTCTACCTGACCGTCCATTTGATCCTTCAAGAAATTGAGTCGCGCGCGGTGTATTTAATCCTCACGCATCCGGTGCGGCGCTCGGACTATCTGCTGGGGCGCTTCCTAGGCACGCTGGCCGCGGTAGGGCTGGCGATGGCCGTCATGGGGCTGGCGCACTGGACTTTGCTCAAGGCGGTCGGCTGGAACGGCGACGGCTTCTACCTGCTGGCGTGGGCGTGCTCGCTGGGCAAGGTCGCGATCATGGGCGCGCTGTCCCTGCTGCTGTCCCTGACCTTGACCTCCGAGGCGGCGGCCATGGCCTTCGCGACCTTCTTCTGGGTTCTGGGCCACTTCACCGCGGAGATGCGCTTTTTGGCCGACAAGGCGGCCAGCGTTCCCGCACGCGCGTTGCTGGCGATCGTGGCGCGCGCGGCGCCGGATTTCGCGCATCTCAACTACCGCGACGCCCTCCACGCGGCCACGCCGACCGCGGGCTGGGCCGGGGCCGCGGTCGTTTACGTCCTGGGCTACTGCGCGGTCTGCCTGGCCCTGTCCGTCCAGGTCTTCGAGCAGAAGGAATTCTGATGCGGCCGACGCGCGCGTTGCTGGTCGCGGTTTTGTGCGCGGCGGCGGCGTTGGGCGCGGACGTGCCGCTGAGCCGGGACGCGCGCCAGTTTCCCTCACTGTCGGAACTGCCGCCCACGTCGCTGGCGTTCCAGGACGTCGCGCTGGCCAGCGCCGGCCTGCGCGCCGCCGGCGCGGACATGGCCTGGGTGCAGATGCTCCAGTATTCGGCCGGCGCTCTGCCCGAATTCGCCGACGCCGGCACCGGCTACGCGCATCTTTATGAATTGGCCCTGCGCGTGGTCCGGCTTGATCCGTCTTTCCACCGCGCCTACACGTACGCGGCCGGCATACTGGCCTGGTTCAACGGCGTCGACCGCCCCGACCAAGCGGCCTCCCTGCTGGCCGAGGGCCTGCGCCGCGACCCGGGCCGGCCGATGTACGGGATGTATATCGCCGCGATCGCGTATAAAAAGAAAGGCGACGCCGACGCGATGGTGCGCGTGCTGGACGCCGCCTACGACGACCCGCAGACCTCCCCGCCCATGCGCGCGATCCTGGCCAACATCCACGAGTCGCGCGGCGAATACGAGAAGGCGCTGACGATCTGGCGCGACATCCTGTCCGGCGAGCGCGACGCCAGCGAGCACGGCCGCGCGCGCATACAGATCCCGAAGATCGAGCGCGAAATGCGCCGGCGCGACGCCGCACGCCGCCGCTAGTAGAACCGCTCGTCGTGCGCGGCCAGGCAGCCGTCGCGGTAGACGAACTTCGCCGAGAAGAAGCGCTCCCCATCAAGCCAAGGCAGGAAAACGCGGTCTCCCTCCCACAGCGGCCGGTCCAGCAGCTTCGCGTCGTCGATCCATTCCAGATCGCCCTCGGCGCAGACGCCCAACGTTCCGGTGAACTTCGTGGCCGTGTAGAGAAACACCAGCCAATCCTCGCCGGACCGGAACCCCGGAAAGCTCAGCACGCCGCGCAGGCGCGGATCCAGGAGGGTCAACCCCGACTCCTCCAGCACCTCGCGGCGCACGCAATCCTCCGGCGACTCCCCCGCCTCGAACTTCCCGCCCAGGCCGTTCCACTTCCCCCGGTGCGCGTCGCCCTCTTTTTTATTGCGGTGCAGCATCAGCGTGCGCCCCGCGGCGCGCACATAGCACAAAGTCGCGGCGATGGTCCGTGTCGTCATGTGGACGTGGATTATACGGGATTTGCCGCAATCCCGCCTTCCCGCTGCCGCCAAATCCACATGATCGTTCTTCGTCAAAATCAGAGGTTTGTCCGAGAGCCTCCTCAGTTCTGATAAACTTTCAGACATGGCCCAACGGCAACCACGAGAGTCGGCGCCCGAGGCGGTGTTGCTCATGAAACGCGACACCTGGGACGGCGGGTGGGCCGCGTAATGCCGCGATGGACTGTTCTGCTTGTTCCCGTCGCGCTCTATATTGTCGCCTGTTTTTTCCCGGCTTACGCATCGATTCCTATCGGCGCGGATCCCAGCAGTCACTCCGGCTTCTATGCGCTCATGCTTGGGCCGTTATTTCCAGGTCCCGCAGACAGCGCGGCCCACGCCCTTATAGCCTGGCTGGCCAACGTCTTTTTTTTCATCGCGTTGGGCGCGAGCATTCGGCTTCGAAAGCGTCCAGGGCCTCCGGGCACCGGAATACGGGAGATCGTTGCCGCAGTCGCGGCCCTGGCGGCCGTCATGTCGGCGCTGGCGTGCTTTGGCGTCTGCGCGATGTCGATGACCTCTTCTTTTGATTATCAGCCAGCCCCGGTCGCGGTGGAAGCCGGTGCCGGCGCGTATCTCTGGTTTCTGGCGTTGGCATGGCTTGCGGCCGTCGCGCTGTCCCGCGCCGTGTCAAGCTGGAAAGTTGCGGCGCCGGTCTTCCTGGTCGCCATCGGCGCGTCCTTGGCGCTCGATCGGGCGCCGCAGCGTTTGATGTTCCTCTGCGCCCGGAACGGGGACGCGGCGGGAATACGCCTGCTGGCCGACATGGGAGTCGCTGTTAATATCCGGGACAACGCCGAGACGACGCCGCTGATGCGTGCCGGCGTCGCGGGGAGACTCGACGCCGCGAAGGAGCTGCTACGTTTGGCCGCGGACGTCGACGCGAGCCGACACGACTGGACGGCGCTGGACTACGCGGCGCAAGCGGGGCGGACGGATATCGTCCGCCTACTGACCGCTCACGGCGCGCGACTGAAGGGAAGAGACCTATTAGAGGCCGCACAAGAAGGTCATACGGACATCGTCCGAATCCTGGTCGAGATAGGCGTCGGCGTTGATTCATGCAATTACGAGAAGTGGACGTCGTTGATGTTTGCCGCGAAAGACGGTCACGAGGACATCGCGCGCTTGCTCCTCGACAAGGGCGCGACCGTCGACGCGAGAGCGGATGACGGCACGACGGCGTTGTCTGCCGCCGCCGTGGAAAATCACGGAGATATTGCACGGCTACTCATCGAGCGCGGCGCGGACGTCCGTCTCTACGATGCCGCGCAAGATGATCCGCTTACCAGCGCCGCGGTCAACTCCAATGCGTCCTTGCTGCGGCTGCTCCTGGACCACGGCGCGAAACCGGACGGCGACGGCACGAACGCCATGACGCCCTTGATGTATGCCGCCACTGCGGAGTGCGCAGAATGCGTCTCTTCGCTGCTGGTAAAAGGCGCGAACCCCTTCGCGAAAAACGGCGCGGGCCAGACGGCTCTGGATTTGGCCCGCAAGCCTGACATCATCGCGATGCTGAAATCGGCAACACTTCGACAAGGAAGGCGTTGATCGTGCGGACGCCTAAGGCGACTGCTTCTTGAGGGAGTAGCTGGTGCTTCGACCGCCCGCCGAATCTTTCATGAGGATGGAGTGTTCAATAAGATCGACGATATCGCGCTGAGCCGTGTCCTGAGAGCATTTGGCAAGCTTCGCCCATTTGGTTGAAGTCAGTTTGCCTGCGAAGTCGCCGTCCAAAAGCTTGTTGAGCATGAGGCGTTGGCGCTGGTTGAGCGCAAGATGGACGTGGGATTTCCAGAACCGATCCTTTTCAAGCACCGCGGTCAGCGCGGCCTCCGCTCCGGCGATCGCACGGTCAAGGCAGTCGAGAAACCACCGCATCCAGTCCGTCACGTCGAGGGTTCCCTTCTGCATGCGTTCGAGTATTTCGTAGTAACCCTTGCGCTCATGGCGTATCTGCGCCGACAGACTGTAGTAGCGCCGCGCGCTGTTTTCGGAACGCGCCAACGCCCAATCGGCGATCGCCCGCGCGATGCGGCCGTTGCCGTCGTCGAAGGGATGAATCGTGATGAACCAGAGGTGAGCCTTGGCCGCCTTGAGGAGAGGGTCGATGTCGACAGCCCCGTTCGCCCATTGGAAAAATGCGGCCATCTCATCGTCCACACGCGACGCCGGCGGCGCCTCGTAGTGCACGCGCTCGCGCCCCATTGGGCCCGACACCACTTGCATGGGCCCCTTCGCGTCGTCGCGCCAAGCGCCCACGCGGACATGGCGCGGCACGACGGGAAACAACTCCTCATGCCAGCGAAAGAGGCGCTGCTTCGTCAGCGGCTGGGCGAAGTTCTGCGTGGCCTCCAGCATCATCTGAACCACGCCCTCCACGCGACGATCCGCGGGCCGCAACCCGGCGATGTCCATGCCCAGGCGTCGCGCGATCGAGGAACGCACCTGCCGAGGATCGAGGGACTCGCCCTCGATCTCGCTGGACTTGACGACGTCTTGCGTCAGCGCCTGGAGCACGGCCTCATCGCGCTGTGAGAAGCCAAGGCTTTCCATTTTGCCGATGAGCCGCCCCTGACGCAGGCGCACTTGAGCCAGCATCTCAGTGAAAGACTCTGCCTCCCAGTGGAATCGAGGCCAATCAGGCAATTCATGGATATAGCGGCTCATTCTACGCACATCCTGCGGATATTATAGGCCGTATTCTCCGCATGATCAAGACAATCGACTATGTCCCACCCTCCGCAGGTCCATGAACGCATCTTTGTATAATGAACCCCGATGACCACTGAAAATACCGCCTGCCCGATGTGCACCATGGACGATCTCCTGGAATCGTCGACGGGCTGGGAATGCAAGACGTGCGGCCATGAGTGGGAGCGCGCGGCCGAGGCCGCAGAGTCCTCCGGCCCGCGCGTGGTCAAGGACTCCAACGGCAACGTCCTGGCCGACGGCGACGTCGTGATGCTGATCAAGGATTTGCCGCTGAAGGGCTCTTCGCGCACTCTGAAGAGCGGCACGAAGTCGAAGCCCATACGCCTGGTCGAAGGCGACCACGAGATCACCTGTAAAATGGACGGCACCACCGTCTTCTTAAAGTCGGTTTTCGTCAAGAAGGCTTGACTTCAATCCCTCACCGAGGGCTCATTCTTTCCCCCAGGAACATCTTGCGCGCCTGGACGCTGGGCGCTTTCCTGATCCTCGGCCCCGCCGTCGCGCGCGCGACGGC
>JABEUV010000259.1 GCA_013044195.1 Elusimicrobiota bacterium
GCATGACCGGACTGCGCCTTCTGCCGACGACGTTGATCGCGACGATCGTGGCGCTGGCGCTTACCCGCCGGGTCGCGGTCATCGAAACTCAGCGCTCCCGCGCGCGTGACGGCGTTCCGGCCGCCTGACGCGCGCCGCACGTTTGATTCTCGGCGGGGAATGCTTTACACTTTATCACCATGAACCCCGCCGACTCCGCCGCGCCCGTCGAGAACGCCCCCCTCGATCTCAAGACGAAGACCTTGCTCATCATCTCAAGCCCCCAGCCGCGCAAAAAGTGGATCTACGCGCGCCTTAAGGAGTTGGGACCGAAGATCATTCTGATCGCGTCGGAGGCGAACTGGGTTTCGAAGCTGGCCGACGGCTTCATCGAGTGCGACCCGCTGGATGAAGTGGCCTGCGTGGCGAAAGTCGAGGAACTGGTCAAGACGCAGAAGATCGACGGCGTGATCACGTTCTGGGAAAACGCGGTGCCGCTGGCGGCCACGCTCTCGACGCGCTTCGGCTGGGTGGGCAACACGCCGCAGGCCGCGCTCAACGCGCGCAATAAATACCTGACGCGGCAGACGCTGGAAAACGCCAAGCTGGCCCGTCACCAGCCCGCCTGGGCGCTGATCAAGAACCACATCGACTTGGAAAAGGCCGCCGCGCGCATCGGTTTTCCGCTGGTGCTCAAGCCCGCGTGGGGCGTGAAGAGCCAGTTCGTCGTCAAGCTGGACACTCTGGACGAAGCGAAGAAGGCGTTCGACTACATCCGCACCAACATGACGCCGGCCTTCGATCCCATTTACAAATACGGCACCGACATCCTGGCCGAAGAATATTTGGATGGCGCCGAGGTGGACGTGGACCTGCTGGTGCAGGGCGGGGAGCTTAAGTTCCACGCGTTCACCGACAACTTCCCCACCAAGGAGCCGTTCTTCGTGGAGACCGGCGACGCCATGCCCTCGCGCCACGAGACCAAGGATCTGTCCGACGTGCTCAAGATGGCCAAGGACGTAGTCGGAGCGCTGGGCCTTTCCAACGGCGCTCTGCACCTGGAAGCCAAGATCACGCCGTCGGGGCCGAAGCTCATCGAGCTGAACGCGCGCATGGGCGGCGACTACCTCTACGACTGGATCAAGACGATCTGGGAGGTGGACGTAATCGAGGAAGCCTCCAAGATCGCGGTGGGATTCCCGTGCCAGCCCAAGCGCCTGAAAGAACCGCGCTGCCACTTGGTCGGCAAGTATCTGATTCCCGAACACTCCGGCGTGGTGGTGGGCGTGAAACTGCCTCAGGAAAAGCCCGACCCCGCGAAAATCCACGACATCACCGTGCAGAAGGAGCCCGGCGACGCGGCACTGGTGCCGCCCGAGGGCTTCGAGACGATGGGCTGGGTCGTGGGCCGCGGCGATACGTACGCGGAGGCCGAGGAGAACCTGGACGACGCGCTGCGCCGCATCTCCGTGTCCATCGCGCGCTTCGACTCCACCTCCTCTCTGGGCAAGACGCGGCGCAAGAACCGCTTCGGCGCCGCGCAGGTCTCTCGCCGCCGCATTCTGCAGTCGGCGCGCATCGAGAAAGTGCGCGGTTTCGATTTCGGCAAGAAGGCCCTGCATGTCGGCATCCTGTGCAACATCTTCGACCCCGAAAGCGGCGAAGAGGGTGCGGTGCACGCGGACCTGACCTCGGTGGGACGCAACATCCAGAAGGCCGTGGAGTCCAAGGGCCACCGCGTGACCTTCTTCGACATGAACGAGACGCCGCTGCCCTTCGAGAAGATCGCCGACGCCAACGTGGACATGATGTTCAACGTCTGCGAACGCATCAACAACTCGTCGCTGCTGGAGCCGCACGGCGCCGCGATTCTGGACTGCCTGGGCATCCCTTACACCGGCTCCAATCCGCTGACCTTGGCGCTGTGCATCGACAAGATTAAGGTCAAGAAGATCCTGGAACAGCAGGGCCTGCCCACGCCCAAGTTCGACTACGTGTTCCAGAAAGACGAGCCCATCCGTGAGGACCTGCGCTACCCGCTGATGGTGAAGCTCGCCAACACCGACAACTCCATCGGCATCTCCAACGCGTCCGTGGTCACCAGCCTCAAGGCGCTTAAGGACCAGGTGGCCATGCTGCTGGAAAAATACAACCGCCCGGTGCTCATCGAGGAATTCATCGAAGGCGACGAGGTGGACGTCTCCGTCATGGGCAATGAAGGCCGGGTGAAGGTCCTCCCGTTGTCGCGCTCCATCTTCGACGACCTGCCCAAGGGCACCTGGGGGATCTATCCGTTCCAGGCCAAATGGGAAAGCGAGTCCGTCTACGAGAAAATCCGCGTGGAGCGTCCGGCCAAATACAGCCAGAAGCTGTCCGCGCTGATCTCCGAAATCTGCCTGGACGCCTACCGCCTCTTCGACTGCCACGACTACGCGCGCATTGAAGTGCGCGTGGACCGCGCCGGCAATCCGTATATCTTGGAGATCAACCCCAACCCGTCCATCAACGACGGCGACTGCGTGCCCGCCTGCGCCGAGGTCATCGGCCAAAACTACGTCGACTTCATCGAAGAGATCATGAA
>JABEUV010000260.1 GCA_013044195.1 Elusimicrobiota bacterium
CTGGCGCGCGCGCGCCAGCGCCATCTCATCTTGCAGGCGTCGGCCGTGGGCACGGTGGTCGCGGTCGTGCTGGCGGGCGTCTCGCTGACGCACTGGATGGGACTCTACCGGCTTCAGAACGACTATAAATACGACGAGTCGCGCCTGGAGAAACTTAAGGCGATCGTCACTCAGGTCGAGGATCTGGAGAAATCCTCGGCGGCGGTGCACGCGCGTCTGGATGTGATCGTCAATCTCGTGAAGGGCCGGGCGTTCTATCCGTTGTTCATGTCGGATTTCGCGCGGACCGTGCCCAGCACCGTCCGCGTGACCCAGATGACGACGATCACTCAGGCCAGCAACTCGATGAAGCTCACGATCACGGCTGTCGCGCAGGGCAGCGACGACATCGCGACGTGGATGCGCACGCTTCAATCCGACGCGAATTTCCAAAACGTGGAACTGGGAACCGTCAGCGGCGCGAGTTCCCAATACATGTTCACGATCAACGCCGCATACACGCGCAAGCTCTAGCCATGGCCATGAACCTGACGAAGCAGCAGCAGCAGTCGATCGGCGGGGGAATCTTTCTTATCCTCGTCGGCGCGGGGCTGTATGTGCAGTTTTTTTGGCTGCCGATTTCGCAAAAGAAAGAGGACTTGTCCAACCAGATCCAGGGCATCGAGGACAAGATATTGAAAGCCCAGGCCCAGGCGTCGCGGCTCAAGCGCCTTCAGGACGAATTGGCCGCGCTGAACCAGCAGGCGGTCGACGCCGAGAAGCGCCTGCCCAAGACCAAGTCCGTGCCCGACATTCTCAACAGCCTCACCGCGATCGGAATCAAGTACGACGTCGTGATCCAGAGCTTCGCGCCTGGCCCGCAGAAGAGCCAGCAGTATTTTATCGAACTCAACTATCCGATGACCGTAAGAGGCGGCTATCACAGCATCGGCCGCTTTCTGGCCGCTCTCGCGGGGGAGGAACGCATCTTCAACGTCAAGGACATCTCCTTTCCTCAGCCGGGACCGGACGGAGAGATGCTCGTCACTTTCACTTTGATCACTTACCAATACAAAGGATGATCCCTCTAATTCTCGCCGTTTTTTTCGCTCCTGCGGCTGGCGCCGCCACGCCGTCCGCGGCCGTGCGCGCATCCACCGCCACGGCGGCGGATAAGGCACCGGCGCTGCCCATGCCTCCGGCGCTGGCGCTCAGCACCTACACCGTCTCGACGCTGTATACCGGAGATCAGGTCCGCGATCCGTTCTTGCCGCCGTCCGCCAGTCCGCACAAGAGAGCGGGCGGCTCTCCGGACGTCGTCGACATCCACTCGGTACAACTGCGGGGCATCTTGAAGGATGAGAAGACCGATTACGCGGTGTTCACGAACGATTTCGGCGCCACCTTGATCCTGCGCGGCGGGCGTCTCTACGACGAACGCTCGCGCGTCGTTCCCGGGATCACCGGACGCATCAAGCCTAAGCAGAAGTGGGTGGAGCTCATGACGGCCGACAAGGACGTGCAGCCGTTCCATCTCGGCGAGCCGTCGGCGGACGCGGGAGACGGCAATCCTTGACGCGCAGCGGGAGATATCATGACCAGGAACGATTTTAAAAGGATGACGGCGGCGCTTCTGGCGGCGGCGCTGGCGTGCCCGCAGGCGGCCTTCGCCGCGGAGGCGGCCAAGTCCGTTGCGGCGCCTGCGGTGTTCCAAGGCGTGGAGGTTTCTGACGATTTCGTCGCGATCAAGCTCAGCACGGCCGTCCAATACAACAGCTTCGTCACCCAGACGCCGCCCCGGCTGGTCGTCGACCTGCTCGACACTCAGGACGGCGCGCCGGGGGCCGCCGCAAAGGGCTCGGGCCGCCTGCTTTCGCGCGTTCGCTCGGGTCAGTTCCAGCGGCGGCCGCGTCTGATCACGCGCGTGGTGCTCGATCTCACAAAGACGGCCGGCTACCGCGTCGGTTCGCTGTCCAACGGCCTCGGCATTCGGCTGATCGACGGCGGCGAGAAATCCGAGTCCGGCGGCTTGGACGAGTCCGCCGCCGCAGCGGCGGCGGTGCCGGCCGCCCCGGCCCCCGTTCCCGCGCCCGCCCCGACGCCTGCGAAGGCGCCGACCGCCGCGGTGGTGCCGTCGGTGTTTCAGGGCGTGGAGGTTTCCGACAACTTCGTCTCTCTCAAGCTCAGCGGGGCCGTTCAGTACAAGAGCTTCGTGACCCAGACTCCGCCGCGCCGCCTCGTCGTCGACCTGCTCGACACGCGGGACGGCGCGCCGGGGGCCTCCGCGAAGGGCTCTGGCCGACTATTTTCGAGCGTGCGCTCGGGGCAGCGGCAGTGGCGGCCGCGCCTGATTACCCGCGTGGTCCTCGATTTGGCGAAGACGGCGGGCTATCGCATCGGTTCGCTGTCCAGCGGCTTGGGCATCCGTCTGATCGACGGCAGCGGAAAATCCGCGGCCGGCGACGGCTTTGGCGAGTCCGCTGCGCCGGCGGCGCCGGTCGTGCCCGTCCCATCTCCCGCCGCCGCGCCCGCCCTCGCGGTTGCTGCGGCGCCGGTCGTCGCGGCGCAAAAAGTCGAGCCCGTCCGGCCCGTCGTCGCAGCCGCGTCCGTTCCGGTCGCGGCTCCTGTTGCGCCCGCGGTCGAAGCGAAGGCCGTGCCCCGCAAAGCCAAGGCCGTAGAAGACGAGAGCATGGACAAGGCTTCCGCCGACGCGCAGGATACGGATTCGACCGATCAGATACTGGTCCCCGCGACGGGCTCGCGCTTCGCCGTCGAGAAGCCGGTGCCGCCGACGTCGGAAAAGCTCAGTGCGGCTGCGGCGTTCAAGCGCGCGGGCCTGCAAGGGGAGATGCACACGGAAGTGGCTGCCGTCGCGGAGTACGACGACGCCAACAAGAGCCGCGTCACGTTGCCTGCGTCGGTTCATCCCGGACATGTCGATTCCGGCCGCATCGGCGGCTCGATCTACCAGGACCTGATCAGCCGTCTGCCGCGCGATCCGGTGACGCTGGACTTCGACGGCACCGACATCCGCGACGTCATCAAACTGCTTGCGGCCAAGTCGCGCATCAACATCATCTATGGTCCCGACGTGACCGGCACCTTGACCCTGCACCTGTCGGACGTGCCGTTCAGCGAGGCTTTCCGCACGATCTTGTCGATGATGCAGTTGACGACCTCCCAGACCGGTTCCAACGTTCTGCGCGTGATCACGCCCGCGGAGCTGACCAAGCAGCGTACGGCCGGCACCACGATCACGAAGGTGATTCAGCTCAACTACGCCAAGCCCGAGGACGTGAAGAAGACCGTCGACGCCGTACGCACCGCCGAGGGACGCCTGGGCAACACCAGCGTCGACGATAAGACGAACTCGGTGATCGTGACCGAGACGCTCGAAGGCATGACCGCCACCGAGAATCTGGTCGGACAGCTTGACCAGCGTCCGCAACAGGTTCTGATCGAAGCGAAGATCGTCGAGGTCAATGCCAGCATGATGTTCGATTACGGCGTGCAGTGGTCTCAGTATGGCGCCCAGAACGGCTCCGTCGGCGGTCAGCCGGGGCTTTCGACGTACGGCTCTCCGGTCGGCTACTTCAGCACGACCAGCAACCAGCCGGCGACTCTGATGGCCCCCGGCGCCTCCGGCGGAATGTTCCCGATCGGCGCGACCGGCCAAGGCACCGGCGTACAGTTGCCGGCCGACAATATCTTCGGCGCCCTGACTCTCGGCCGCATCACGAGCAGCTACATCATCAACGCGACGATCACCGCGGCCGCCTCGGAGGGCAAGGCCAAGATCCTGTCCGACCCGAAGATCGCGACGCTCAACAACCAGGCCGCGACCATCGCCGTCACCTCGCAGATTCCCTACGTGACGTCGAACGTCAGCCCGACCGCCGCGACCGTCACGGAGACGGTCAACTACGTGACCACGGGCATCACGCTTACGGTGACGCCGACGATCAACGCCGACGGACGTATTCTCCTCATCATACAGCCCAACGTCAGCCAGCCCTCGGCGACCGCGGCGGCGAACACGCAGACCGGCGCGCCGGCCATCGATACGCGCAACGCGAACACCACCGTGCTCGTGCGCGACGGCGAGACGGTCGTCATCGGCGGCCTGATCAGCGACTCGGTCTCCGACACGATCTCCAAGATCCCGTTCCTGGGCGACATTCCCGTGCTCGGCTGGCTGTTCAAGAAGAAGTCCCAGTCGCGCACCCGCATGGAGCTGCTGATCTTCGTGACCACCCGGATCATGCCCGACTGACGCGCCCGTGCTCGCGGCCATCGTCGGTCTGCAGGTCGCGGCGGGACTGCTCCTGCGGGGCGCGTGGGACGCGTGGGCGCAGGCGCTGGTCCTTCTGCTGATCGTCGCGGGCGCGGGCCTGGGTTTGGCCGTACAGTCCGCCGCA
>JABEUV010000261.1 GCA_013044195.1 Elusimicrobiota bacterium
ATGGCGGAGGCAACCGCCGCCGCCGCCAGATCGGCCGCGCACTTAGGGACGGCGACCGTGACCAGCCCCACGCCGGAGCGCAGGGCCGCGCGCGCGGCCAGCACGGCCGCCCCGGACATCCCGCGCGAGCCCGCGACGATCAGGACGTGGCCGTAGACGCCCTTATGGTCCTCGTCCTTTCTCTCGACGAGGCCCTCGCGCAGTTCCGACTTCGACAGTGATTTCAGCGTCGTCACAGGCCGATCATAGCACTTCCGCCGATAACCGCCGCCCCGTCAACCGCTTTGAGCGATCGTCTTAATCACTTGGAGCATCAAGGATTTCTTTCGCGGACTCGCGGCTCCGATAATATCCTTCAGTTGGTGGGCAATCCGGCCGCCGTCGCTTCCCGGCACCCGCTCGGACTGGAACAACTCCGCCAGCGATAAGCCCAGAGCGTCGGCGATACGTTGCGCGGTCATCAAGCTCGGTTTTTTCTTGGCTTGCTCGATATAGGCCAGGAATCCCGTGCTTATACCGGCGACCGCGGCCAGCTTCTCCAAGGTCCAACCAATGCGCCGGCGCTCGTCGCGTATGCGTCCGGCAACAAGCGTATAAACATCGATCTTCCTCGGCTCCCCCGCCACGCCTTGATTGTAGGCAAAGGTACGGCATTAACATTACTCACCATAAGATTAAAACTATGTTGACTTTTAGAATTAAAGGCGTCATACTACCGTGTCTAAAACTGAGAATCTTAAAGGAGGAGGCTCCCCATGAAGAAGATCGCTTTTCCCTTGTATGCGTTGTTTCTCGCCGTTGCGTCCCCATGCCTTGCGCAGTTCGAACTCCCCGGCGGCACCGGCGCAACTGAGGTCCTGCCGTCTCAAGATTCCGGCGTGATGGGAAATCGTTTGGCGGACCCGGGCAACGAAAACGACCGATCATGGAGCGGCTTCGTCAATCTGGACTACCTCGGAGTCGGCAGCGCCGCCAAGGGCGCCCAGAGCGTGGCGAACGCCGCTTGTCAGGGCGTGATCGCTCTCGGAGCCGCATCATGCGCCGATTCCCTGACCGTCAACGGCGCGTTCGGCGCGCGTGTCGGTGTCCTGCACGATTACAACGGGCTACAGATCGGCGCAAGCGCCGGATATCTATATGGAGGCCCCCAAGGCTCCGGCAAATTAAATCTGGCCTCGGCCGGCGGCTCGGTCGGGACGGGCAGCGCCTCTCAAGACGCAACGGACAATACTTTCCGGGTTTTAGGTCAAGTACGGAAAGTATTCCCTCTCTCCGGGTCATGGAGCGCGCAATTGGGCGGCGGCATCGGCGTGGCGGTAGACGATCAAAGCTACACCTGCTCAGCATCCGGCGGACTAGCCTGCAACTCCAGCGGAAGCAGCACGACGATGGGTTGGATGACCTGGGAGATTTCACCGGCGGTCGCATACAAACAGTACAGCCTCGGCGCCCGCTATGTCGGCTTCGCCCGAGGCGGATATACTCCCTGGAATACTTTCGGCGCATATTTGGGCCTCGACTTTTAGACGCCTGAAGCGCCGTCGTCTCCGGACCCGCCCAAGTTACGCGGGCGGGTCCGGCAAAGGCGGCGATCTGATCAGAACCTCGTCTCAACGCGCGTCAAAGCGAAGCCCCAGGGCGTCGATAATCGCGTCGACGACGCGCTCCTGGGTCTCCGGGCTGACACGGCCATAGCGTTTTACGAGTCGCGCCGTATCCACGGCGCGCATCTGGAACGCCAGGGCAACAGACTCTTCCGGCAGACCGGCCTCCCCCTTCTTGATCGAACATGTGCCCGGCCAGCCCAAACGCGCAAGGTTCGTCGTCAGAGGAACCGCTAGGCGCGTCGTGGTCAATCTTCCGAGATCTGGCTTTTGGAAGATCAGGACAGGACGCTTCCGCCCCTGCTCAGAGCCGCGAACCGGGTCAAGGTCCGCCAAGTAGACTTCACCGGTCTGCGGGTTCATTGAGCCGCCTTGTCCAGGCGTTCAAGCTCGGACGACCAATCATCTAATCCGCTCTCGGCGAGTTCCATATCCTCCTTGTCAGTGACGGCCGCCGGAGTTTTGACGAGGTCCTGGGTTTTCAGGCCGAGAGCGCGGGCCACTCGCTCCAGCGTCGGGAGCTTGGGCACGACACGTCCGGTCTCAAGACGCGCGACGTTCGCCCGAGCAATGCCCGATTCTCGCGCGAGGTCCTCCTGCCGCCAGTCTTGTCGTTCCCGCGCGGCTCTGACGCGCTGGCCGATGGCCCAAGCCAGCACGCTCCCGGGGTTTTCATGGACGACGACGCGGCGCCTCGCTCGGCGACAGATTGCCGGCGCGGCGGCGCTTGAAGCCAGCAAGTCGGATCTCCGCGCCGTCTCATCGTTGAGGCTGCACGACAGGGACTCGATCCTTTTCTTGGACAACGCCCACAATATCTCCGATTGTCGGCGCACTTGCCCGATAGCGACCGTCGTCACTTGGCGGCCTCCTTCTCAGCGAGGCGAACTTGCAGCCTGGACAGTTGCCCGCGCAGGTCATCCACTATGCGTTGGTACTCATGGCCTTGGCGCTGGAGCTGGTGGTTTACGGAACGAAGCCCTTCAAACTCACGCCACATTTGATTGTAACGCACGACCAAATCCCGGTATCGCGCCAAGAGTTGCCGGTGTTGAGATGCCATATCTCCGTGCGCCTTACCTTGAGCCAGGTTTACTATTAGACTCCCGAGGGCGAGAATCCCCAGTGCGTCGTTTTTTGCTTCGAGGGCGGCTTTGGTCATGGTATTCACCTCTTCTTCCCATTGATTGTATCACAAACGATACATATGTCAAGACCTGACCTGGCTTAAGAAACATGCACGGCTTTTTGCGCCGTTCCGCCATGTCTCGCGGAAGCGACGGGACGCGACGAAAGCTCTCAAAGCTGTTCGCACCCGCGAGCGGCGTCCAAGAACGCCTCCGCGTGGAGATTTCCTCGGTTCACGGCCACCAGCAGTTCGCGCAGCCGCGGCCGCGCTGGCTTCACCGGCCGCACGACGATGCGACCGTCCGAGGCGCTCACGTCCACCTCCGCGCCCACGCGCACCCCGACCTCCAGCGCCGCGGACTTCGGTAGGCGCACGCCCAGGCTGTTGCCCCACTTCCGGACCTTCGTGATCATGCCGTTTTGCTCCCTACGCGTCGGCCAAATCGAGAAGCTTCTTCCAGCTGGCCGGGATGTCGGTGCGCGGGTGGGGAATCAAACTGCCCAGCAACGTCCAGCGCGGCTTGACGGGGCGGACCTTCAGCGGCATCCCCGCCTCCTCGGGCAGTTTGTCGGCCTTTTTGAGGTTGCAGGGGCGGCACGACGCCACCACGTTGGTCCACGCGTGCGGGCCGCCGCGGGAGCGCGGAATCACGTGGTCCAGGTCCAGCTCCTCGGTCGGCTTGCGCCGGCCGCAGTAGGCGCAGCGCCGCCCGTCGCGCGCGAACACGTTGTGGCGGGTGAAGGCGACTTCGCGGTGCGGCACGCGGTCGTAGCGCACCAGACGGATGACCTCCGGCACGGCGAAGCGCAGGTTCGGCGAGCGCACGAAGCCCGCGGGCGCCTCGACCCAGTTCGACGAGGCCGCCACCCAGGCCGGGAAGTCGTACGGCGTCAGCGCCTCGTCGAGCGCCTCCGCCAGACCCATATAGACGAGCGTCAGCGCGCGCTGCCAGTCGGCGACGGCGACCGCGCGGAAGCTGCGGTTCAGCACCAAGGTTCGGCTCATGGCGTTGATAGGTTAACAGGAGCGGAAACGGAAATCAACGCCCGCGCGCAAGATCGGCTACAATAGCCCGATGGAAGTCTTCGCGGGCGCCGTCGATCCGGAAACAGGAGATCGGCTCCAGACGCCGGGCGAGGAGCTCGCCAACAGCCTCAGCCACGGTGCGGGCGCGCTGGCGGCCGTGGCGGTGCTGCCGGTGCTGGTCGTGCACGCGCTGCACCGCCGCGCCGGAACGCGCGCGGTCGTGGGCGCCGCGGTGTTCGGCGTCTGCGTGCTCCTGCTCTACCTGGGCTCGACGCTCTACCACGCCCTGCCGCACGGCCGCGTCAAGCGCGGCTTTCGCATCGCCGAGCACATGGCGATCTACTTCCTGATCGCCGGCAGCTACACGCCGTTCATGCTGGGCGTCCTGCGCGGTCCGCTGGGAACGGGTATGCTGTGGGCGATCTGGCTGCTGACCGGCGTGGGCATCCTGTTCAAGACCTTCGGCGGCACGCGCTTTCCGCGCTTCTCGACGCTGCTCTACCTGCTGATGGGCTGGGTCTCCGTGATCGGCATCCGTCCGCTGTGGCGGCTGATGCCGCACCCCGGATTCTATCTGCTGGTGGCCGGCGGCCTGTCCTACACCGTGGGCGTGATCTTCTACCTGCGCGACCACCGCTGGCGCTTCGGCCACTTCATCTGGCACTTGTTCGTTCTGGCCGGCACGGCCTGCCACTTCTGCGCGGTGCTGTGGTACGCGGGTTGAAGCCCGGTTAGTCCGCTTCGACCAGCTTCATCATCTCCGCCGGATAGCGTAGGCCCGACACGCGGAAGCTTTTGAGCACCGCGTCGATCCCGGTCCAGGCGCTCTCGGGCAGGTTCAGCGCGACGGCGCGAACGTTTTCTTCCAGATGCTGGACCTTCGTGGTGCCGGGGATGGGGACCATGTCCGTGCCGCGCCGCAGAAGCCATGCCAGCGCCACCTGTGCGGGCGTCGCCCCGTGCGCGGCGGCGATCTTTTTGACGTCCTCGACGAGCCGCAGGTTCTGGGCGAAGTTCTCCCCGGAAAAGCGCGGCTGGTGCCGCCGAAAATCATCCGCGGCGAAATCCTCCACGCTCTTGATCTGACCGGTGAGGAAGCCGCGCCCCACGGGGCTGTACGGCACGAAGCCGATGCCCAACTCGCGCAGGACCGGCAGGACGCGCTCCTCGACCGTCGTCTCCCACAAGGAATATTCGGACTGGATGGCGCTGATGGGATGAACGGCGTGCGCTTTGCGGATGGTCGCCGCCCCCACCTCGCTTAAGCCCAAATAGCGCACCTTGCCCTGCTTGACCAACTCGGCCATCGCGCCCACGGTGTCCTCGATGGGCGTCTTCGGGTCCAGGCGGTGCTGATAAAGGAGATCGATGCGGTCCGTGCGCAGGCGCTTGAGCGAGCCCTCGACGGCGCGCCGCACGTTTTCGGGACTGCTGTCCAGGCCCAGGCGCTCGCCTTTCGGCGAGATTTTAAAGGCGAACTTCGTGGCGATCAGGACTTGGTCGCGCTTGCCCGCCAGCTCCCGCCCCAAAAGCTCCTCGTTCTTCCACGGACCGTAAATCTCCGCCGTGTCGAAGAAGTCGACGCCGAGTTCGATGGCGCGGTGCAAAGTCTTCGCGCACTCCGCCTGGTCCGGCGTGCCGTAGGCAAACGACATTCCCATGCAGCCCAGACCGATCGCCGACGTCTGCAGTCCCTGACGGCCCAGTGATCTTTTCTTCATGCCGTCACTCTACCAGCAACTCGGGTAAAAAATCAACCGCCCGCGAATGCGGGCCGCCGATCAATTCGCGTCCAGGACTTCACGAACTTTCTCGGAGAGAGTACGCAGGGTCAACGGCTTTTGCAGATAGATCGCCTGGGGACCCAGCATGTCGCGTTCGAACATGTCCTGGTCCGTGTAGCCCGACATGAAGATCACGCGGATGCCGGGCCGCAGAGCTTTCAGGCGCCGCACCACCTCGGGGCCGCGCAGGCCCGGCATGACGACGTCGGTCAGCACCAAATCGATATCTTTGCCGTGCCTCTCAACTGCGGGGATCGCTTCCTCGGCGCGGCTGGCCTCCAGGACGCGATAGCCGCAACCGCTGAGAGCTCTCCGAACGAACTTGCGCACGGAATCGTCGTCTTCCACCAGCAGGATGGTCTCGCTTCCTCGGGCGGGCCGGTCGGCCGCCGGCGCCGCGAAGACCGGAGTCGCCGCGCTTTCGATTCGCGGCAGATAAATTTTAAAAGAGGTCCCGTGGCCGGGCTCGCTGTAAACGTAAATGTTGCCGCCGCTCTGCTTGACGATTCCGTACACCATGGCCAAGCCCAGACCGGTACCTTTCCCCAGCTCCTTCGTCGTGAAGAAGGGCTCGAATATCCGCGCCTGCGTCGCGGCGTCCATCCCGCAGCCCGTGTCGCTGATCGAAAGCATGACGCAAGGACCCGGACGGGTGTCCATATGCAGACGCGCGTAATCCTCCGTGAGTTGAACATCGGCGGTCTCGATCGAGATTTTTCCCCCGAGAGGCATGGCGTCGCGGGAGTTCACCACCAGGTTCATGATCACCTGCTCGATCTGCCCGGGATCGGCCTTGACCGTGCCGAGGCCGGCGGCCAGGTTCGACTTCAGTTCGATGTGCTCGCCGATCAAGCGCCGGAGCATCGGCTCCAAGGTCGCAACGACCGCGTTGACGTCCAGGACCTTCGGCTCGAGAACCTGCCGACGACTGAAGGCCAGCAGTTGGCGCGTCAGCGCCGCCGCCCGCTCCGCGGCGGCGGCGATTTCCTGAACGTCGCCGCGGCGCAAATCTCCGACCGGGATGCCGGCCATAAGAAATTCGCTGAAGCCCGTGATCGCCGTCAAAATATTGTTAAAGTCGTGGGCGATTCCTCCGGCCAGCCTTCCCACCGACTCGATTTTCTGCGCCTGAAAAAGCTGCTGCTGAAGCTTCGCCGCCTCGGCGGTCCTCTCCTGGACCCGCGCTTCCAGGTCATCGCGCGCCTCCCTCAGACGACGATTCGCCTCTTGAAGCTCCTGGGCGCGAAGGTAGACTTCGGCCTGCATGCTGTCCGCGCGCGCCTTTAGTTCTTCGGTGAGCTTGCTCTGCTCCAGGCGCTGCTTCTGGAGGCGGACGAACTCCGTGACGTCCTCGACGCGATGGATGATGAAGGCGAGCGCGCCGTCGTCGGTGAAGACCGGAGTGTTGACCGGGCTCCAGTGCCGCTCTTCGAATCCGCCGCCCTCGGACTCCGGCCGCCGTATGTCGTATTTCTGCACGGCCATGGTGTCCGGAGCGCGGGTGCGAAGGACGCGTTCCAGCGAGTCGCGCAGATTGCGCGTTCCCGTGGCGGCGGGATCATCCGGATTGTCCGGGAACACTTCGAAGAGGCCGCGCCCCAGAATCGACTCGCGAACCGTCATCGTCGCGCGCAGATATGCGTCGCTGACGGCCGCGATCGTCAGGTCGGGGCGAAGCACCAAATAAGAGCCGGGTGCCGCCTCAAACAGCGCCTCAAACTCGGCCAGGGTCAAATTCAAGCGGGAACTCATCTCATCCGCGCATGTTCACTGCGTCGCACAAGCGATTTATTTACAAATGATAGCATAAAGCCTAATCGCTCTTTGCCGCGCGCGCAGCACTCATCCGCGCCGTCGCACCCCCCTCGAATGCAACGCGTCCCGGCCACCCAATCACCAGAAAAGACATCGAGGTCTGCGGCGGCAGGTCCAGAGACTCGAGAGGCCCCCCCGCAAAAACAGATTCATGGGTCCACTTTCAGCGCCCGCCATTCTCGAAGTATCGCACCTTCTCCACCGGCGTCACCCCCCCGATAAGCGGCCCCGAACACTTCCGCCGCTCCGGCCACGAACTATCACCGGTGCCACTGATTATCGTTAGTCGATCTGGCGGACTTAAATGGCGGTACCCATCGGCAATTCTTGCCGCCTTTCTTTTTCCCGCAACGGCTACGGCAGTCGTACGGCCACGGCGACCGCGTGCTCGCGGCCGTGGGACAGAGACAGCTTGAGCTTGGCGTCCGGCTTCCCGGAGATCGAGACGGTGGGCCGGCCGGAGGCGGCGCGCGAAACCGAGATCGCGGTCAGCGGGATGTCGGCTTTGCCCAGCGTCTTGTAGACGGCCTCCTTGGCCGCAAAGCGGACGGCGAAATGGGGCCACGGGTTTTTTTTGGCCTTGCAGTAGGCGATCTCGGCGGCGGAGAACACGCGCTTTAGAAAGCGCGGGTTCTTCTTGGCCAGAGCGCGGATGCGCGCGATCTCAACTATGTCGACGCCAAGCTCCATCATTCGACCGTGACCGACTTCGCCAGGTTGCGCGGCTGGTCGACGTCGCAGCCGCGCAGGTCGGCGATGTGGTAGGCCAAAAGCTGGAGCGGGATGATGTTGACCAGGGGCGACAGCAGTTCCGGGACCGGGGGCAAGCGCAGGACGTGCTCGACGTCCTTGAAGTCCCCCTCGCC
Organism: Elusimicrobiota bacterium; assembly: GCA_013044195.1. Classification (GTDB taxonomy): domain Bacteria; phylum Elusimicrobiota; class Elusimicrobia; order UBA1565; family UBA9628; genus GWA2-66-18. Next base: position 8,225 of record JABEUV010000261.1, read on the forward strand.
CTCGGTCGCCACGACGATGAGCTGGGCGCCGCGCGCCTTGACCTCTTCCAGGCTCGACAAGGTCTTGTCGAGCACGCGGGACTTGGTGGCGATCACCACCACGGGCATCTCCGTGTCGATCAGCGCGATGGGGCCGTGCTTCAGTTCGCCGGCGGCGTAGCCCTCGGCGTGGATGTAGGAAATCTCCTTGAGCTTCAGCGCGGCTTCCAGGGCGATCGGGAAGTTCACGTGGCGGCCGATGAACAGGAAGTGCTCCTTCTTGGCGAACTTGCGCGCGATGGCGAGCACGGCCTTGTCCAGCTTCAGCGCCGAACGGATCCAGCCCGGAACCTTGACCAATTCGTCGACGAAGGCGCGGCCCTGCGCCTCGTTCATGGTACCGCGGCCGATGGCCGCGTGCAAGGTCAGCACCGCCAGCGCGGTGAGCTGGCCGATGAAGGCCTTAGTCGAGGCCACGCCCAGCTCCGGCCCGCAGTGCGTGTAAAGCGTCCAATCCGCCGCGCGCGTCAGCGCCGCGCCCACCGTGTTGCAGATCGCCAGAACCTTCGCGCCTTTTTCCTTGGCCAGCTTGACGGCGGCCAACGTGTCGGCGGTCTCGCCGGACTGGCTGACCGCGATCACCAGGTCGTCGGGCCCGACCGTGTTCGCGCGGTAGCGGAACTCCGAGGCCGTCTCCACGCGCGCCGGAACGCCGACGAGCGTCTCCAACCAATACTGCGCCACCAGGCAGGCGTGGTAGGCCGTGCCGCAGGCGATGAGCTGGACCGAGCGCGTCTTCTTGAGGATGTCCGCGTTCATGCCGCACTCGCGCTCCAGCACGCCTTTGAGCGGGAAGAAACGCCCGCCCATGGTGTCCTCGCACGACGCCGGCTGCTCATGGATCTCCTTGAGCATGAAGTGGCGGTAGCCGGCCTTTTCCGCCATGGTGCGGTCCCAGGAAATCGTGATCGGTGTTTTCTCCAGCTTTTTGCCCGCCAGATTGAAGAAGCTGGCCCCGTCGCGCTTGAGCACCGCCATCTCTCCGTCTTCCAGAAAAATGGCCTTCCGGGTGTGCGCCAGGAACGCGGGCACGTCGGAGCCCAGGAACGTCTCGCCGTCGCCCAGGCCGATGATCAGCGGCGAGGCCGTCTTGGCCGCGATCATGACGTGAGGCGCCTTCGACCACAGCACCGCGATCGCGTAGGCGCCGCGTACGTCCGCGAGCGCCCGACGCACGGCCTCGAACAGCAGCGGCTCGTTTAAGTCCGGCTTCGGCGAGGAGCCCGGAGGCTGGAGCTGCTTGATCTTCTCGGCGATCAGGTGCGCGAGCACTTCCGTGTCCGTCTCGGATTCGAACTTCGCGCCCGACGCGGCCAGACGGTCCTTGATCTCCAAATAATTTTCGATGATCCCGTTGTGGATCACCGCGATCGTGCCGCTCTCGTCGGTGTGCGGATGGGAGTTCGCCTCCGACGGCTTGCCGTGCGTGGCCCAGCGCGTGTGCCCCAGCGCGACGCTGCCCGCCAGAGGATTGCCGACCAGAACCTTCTCCAGATTCGTCAGCTTGCCCGGCGCGCGCCGCCGCTCGATGACGCCGTCCACGATGGACGCAAGCCCCGCGGAGTCGTAGCCGCGGTACTCCAGGCGCTTAAGCCCCTCCATCAAAAGAGGCGAAGCCTGCTTCGGGCCGACGTAGCCGACGATTCCGCACATATTAAGCCTCCACTGCGCGTCTCAGCACGGCCACTTCCTCGGCGCGGGCCGCCGTCCGATCCCATCCCCGCCGGGAACGCGGCGGATTGACCGCCGCTTGGCCATGCTCGGCGCTAAAAGCAGAATCACGGATAGGACGCGTCCTCGCATGACATCCCGTCGGGGATGGGATCGGACGGCTTCCCGTACAGCCAACGGCGGCGGGACGCAGCGGCTTCGCCGCGTGCGGCCAGGACGGACGGGAGGAAACGGCGGATGAATAGACCTTCGGCGGGATGTCGCGCGACGACGGCGGTAAATACTTTATTCCTCCGTCCGCCGCGGAGCGCGTCAAGCGAGGCTCAATGCCGAGCGGTCCCGCCGAGGGTCTATTCAGCCGCCGGCCGTCCTGAACGCCCCCGCCGCACGAAACCATCCCGCTAGTCCACCAGCCGCCGCATCTCGGACACCGCCGAACGCAGGCCCACGAACACGGAGCGCGCGATGATGGAGTAGCCGATGTTCAGCGCCGACATGTGCGGCACGCGCGCGATGGGTGCGACGTTGTGATAATCGAGGCCGTGGCCCGCGTGCGCCGTCAGTCCCATTTCCCAGGCCATGTACGTGGCCAGTTCCAGGCGCTCGATCTGCTCCTTCTGCGCGGGCTTGGTCCGCGCCGCGGCGTAGTCGCTGGTGTCGAACTCCACCACGTCCGCGCCCAGGTTGCGCGCCGCGCGCACGCTGGGCGCCTCGGGCGCGATGAACAAACTGACCTCCAGGCCGGACTTCTTGAGCTTGGCGATGGTGCGCTCCAGGCTCTTATTGTTCTTAGCCAGATCGAGGCCGCCCTCGGTGGAGACCTCGCCGGGGCGCTCCGGCACCAGGCAGACCGACGTGGGCCGGGCCTTGAGCACCGCCGCCACCATCTTGTCGTCGTCGGCCAGCTCCACGTGCGTCTCGCCCTTCAGGCGGCAGAGCTTGAGCAGGTCCGCGTCCTGGATGTGACGCCGGTCGCGGCGCAGGTGGCAGACGATCAGGTCCGCCCCCGCCTGGCGCGCGACCTGCGCGGCCGCGATCGGATCGGGATCGATGTCCTTGCGGGCCTGACGAAGAGTCGCGACATGGTCGACGTTCACGCCCAGCTTGATGCGCGGTTCCTTCATGGATGAGCCTCCCCGATTTGTCCCGTCTCCGAAAAATACGTTTTTGCGACCAGTTCCGCCAGCCGCGCGTTCTCCGCGCGGTCCGGACCTTCGACGAGCACGCGCAGCACCGGCTCGGTCCCCGAGTAGCGCACGAACACGCGGCCGCGGCCCGACAGGAGCCCGGAGGCGCGCGCGATCTCGGCCTGCGTGCGGCCCAGGCCCTCCAGAGGCGGCTTGACGGCCACGCGCAAGGCGCGCAAAGTCTGCGGCGTCGGCGCGTAGAGGCGGCGCAGCGCGCTCATCGGCCGCCCCGACTCGCGCCAGGCCGCCAGCGTCTGCAGGGCCGTCAAGATGCCGTCGCCGGTGGGAGCGAAGTCGCGAAACACCACGTGTCCGGAATTTTCGCCGCCCAGGCTCAGGCCCTCGCGTTCGATGGCCTCGGTCACGTGCTTGTCGCCCACCGGCACGGTCACGACCTCCACGCCGCGTTCGTTTAAAAATCGGATCAAGCCGTAGTTGGACATCACGGTCAAGACGACCTTGCCGCCCTTGAGCGCGCCGCGCGACAAAAGCCGCACGGCCGCGGCGCCGATCACCGCGTCGCCGTCGAGCAGCGCGCCGTCCTCATCGCAGACCAAGGCCCGGTCGGCGTCGCCGTCGAAGGCCACGCCCGCGTGCGCGCGGCGGCGGCGCACCTCGCGGCCCATCGCGTCCGTCGCCAGCGCCCCGCAGCCGGCGTTGATGTTGCGGCCGTCGGGCTTGACGCCGATGGCGAACACCTGGGCGCCCAGCGCCGAAAACAAGGCCGGGGCGAACGCCGCGGCCGCGCCGTTGGCGCAGTCGACGACCAGGCGGACCCCGTCCAAATCGCGGGTCGCCGGGAAGCTACTGCGCAGGAAGTCCACGTAGCGCCGCGCTTGAGCGCGGCCGTCGTCGACGGCCGCCGCCCGCGCCGGCACGGGACGTCCCGCCGCGACCGCGGCCTCCACCGCGCGCTCCAGTTCCGGCGGCATCTTGAAGCCGCCCGCGTCGAAAAATTTGATGCCGTTATCGCAGGCCGGGTTATGGCTGGCCGACACCACCACGCCCGCAAACGCGCCCAGTCGCGGGGTCAGGTAGGACACGCCCGGCGTCGGAATCACGCCCAGATCGAGCGTGCGCGCGCCGGCCGCCGCAAATCCGCGCGCCAACTGCCGCGCCAGCGCGGGCCCCGAGCCGCGCGTGTCGCGGCCCAGCGCGATGGCGCCGCGCGAAACGCCCGCGCGCGCCGCCAGCGCCAGCGCCGCGTGGTAGGCCAGGGCCGTCACGGTGCGCGGGGTCAGAGGCTCGCGGCCGGGCACGCCGCGCACGCCGTCGGTGCCGAACAGGCGCTCGCTCATGCGCCGCTCCGCGACGCGCGATGTTCCATCATGGCGCCCCCACGACGGCGGACAACGCCTCAAGCGCGCGCTTCGTCTCGGCCACGTCGTGCACGCGCAGCACCTCCACGCCGGCAAACCCCGCCCAGGACGCGAGCGCCAGGGAGGCCGGCAAGCGCTCCTGCGGACCCCTATCGGCGCGGATCTTGCCCAGAAACGATTTGCGCGAAACGCCCAGCAGAACCGGCGCGCCCGCGGCCAGGTCGCCGACATGCTTGATCAGAGCCAGGTTGTCCTGCAGGTCCTTGCCGAAGCCCACCCCCGGATCGATCCACACCCGCGCCGGGTCGCCGCCGGCCGCGGAGAACGCGTCCATCCTCTCGGACAGGAACTCGCGGACCTCCTCGACCACGTCGTCGTAGCGCGGTTCGTCCTGCATGGTCTTCGGGGAGGTTCCCAGCATGTGCATCAGCACCGTGCGCTCGGCTCGCGCCGCGACGGCGGCCATCTCCGGGTCGCCGCGCAGAGCCGTCACGTCGTTGACGATGCGCGCGCCCACGTCCAGCGCCTCGGCCGCGACCGCGGCCTTGTCGGTGTCGACGGAGATCGGAGCCTTGGTCCGGCGCGCCAGCGCCGCGATCACCGGGATCACGCGCGCGCGCTCCTCTTCGAGCGAAACCGAATCGGAGCCCGGCCGCGTCGATTGCCCGCCCACGTCGATCAAGTCCGCGCCGTCCTCGATGAGGCGCAGCGCGCGCTCCACCGCGACCTCCGTCGACGGCGCGCGGCTGCCCGCGTAGAACGAGTCGGGCGTGACGTTGACCACGCCCATCAGGCGCGGCGCGCGAAAGCGCAGCGGCCGCGCCGGGGGCGGCGCGGTCTCAGGCCCGGGCAGCCAGGAGGATCGCATCGATATCTTCGCCGTTGAGCACCTCGCGGTCGAACAGGGACTTCGCCAGCTCGTCGAGAGCCTTGCGGTTGGCCGAGAGAATGTCGCGCGCTTTCGTCTGCGCGTCGACGACCAGCCGCTTGACCTCCTCGTCGATAAGCTGGGCCGTGCGCTCCGAATAGCCCGTGCCGTGATTGAGGTCCCGGCCCAGGAAAATCTCCTGATCGGGCTTCTTCAAGGACAGCGGGCCCACGCGGTCGCTCATGCCGAACTCGGTGACCATGCGCGTGGCGTAGGCGGTCGCCTTGGACAGGTCGTCGGAGGCGCCCGTCGTGATCTCGTCGAAGGTCACTTCCTCCGCCGCGCGTCCTCCCAGAAGGATCGCCAGGCGATTCAAGATGTCGACGCGCGAGGTCAGATACTTATCGTCGAGCGGCAACTGCAAAGTGTAGCCGAGCGCGTGGCCGCGCGACACGATGGAGACCTTGTGCACGGGGTCCGCGCCGGGCAGCATCTTGGCGACCAAGGTGTGCCCGGACTCATGATAGGCGACGACCTTCTTCTCCTTCTCGCTCATCAGGCTGGTGCGCCGCTGAGGGCCGGCCATCACCCGCTCGATGGCCTCCTCCAAATCGGTCAGCTCCACGCCCTCCTTGCCCTTGCGCGCGGCCATCAGCGCCGCCTCGTTGATCACGTTGGCCAGGTCCGCTCCGGCAAAGCCCGGCGTGCGCCGCGCGACGATCGCCAGATCCGCGTCCGCGGCCATTTTCACGGTCTTCGAGTGCACCCGGAGAATCGCCTCGCGGCCCTTCATGTCCGGGATCGGCACCGCGATCTGGCGGTCGAAGCGGCCCGGGCGCAGAAGGGCGGGATCGATCACGTCGGGGCGGTTGGTGGCCGCGATCAGGATGATGCCCTGGTTCTGCTCGAAGCCGTCCAGCTCGATGAGCAATTGATTGAGCGTCTGCTCGCGCTCGTCGTGGCCGCCGCCGATGCCCGCGAAGCGGTGCCGGCCCACGGCGTCCAGCTCGTCGATGAAGATCACGGCCGGCGCGGCCTTCTTGGCCTGCTCGAACAAGTCGCGCACGCGACTGGCGCCCACGCCGACGAACATCTCGACGAACTCCGAGGCCGAGGCCGAGAAGAACGGCACGCCCGCCTCGCCGGCCACCGCGCGCGCAAGCAACGTCTTGCCCGTTCCGGGCGGTCCGAACAGAAGCACGCCGCGCGGCATCTTGCCGCCCAGCTTCTGGAATTTCTCGGGATGCTTGAGGAACTCGACGACCTCGGACAGCTCTTCCTTGGATTCGTCGCAGCCGGCCACGTCGGCGAACACGGTCTTTTTCTTCTTTTCGTCGACCATCTTCGCCTTCGAGCGGCCGAACGACATGGCCTGCTTGCCGCCCACCTGCACCTGGCGGATGACGAAGAACCACCACAGCACGAAGAAAAGCAGGATGCCGCCGATGTTGAGCAGAAGCCCCGACATCCAGGAGCGATCCGGCTCTCCCTGGAAGCTGGCGACCTTGTGCTGTTCCAGCTCCCCGACCAGGTTCGGGTCGTTGAGCGGCAAGGTCCGGAAGCTCTGCGCTTGGCCCTTGTCGTCGCGGAATTCGCCCTGAATCAGGTCCGGACGCACGCGCACGTCGGTGATCGCGCCCTGATCGAGGCGCTGCTTGAACTCCGAATACGGGATCTCTTTTTCCAACGGCACGGTGCCCTTGACGCTGTTGAACAGAATCAGCATCGCCAAAAGACCGAAGCCCCACATCGCCGCCTGCTTCAAATTCTTGGTTTCCATCTCAGGGTGTCCTCAGGATTGCGACGTAGGGCAGTTGTCGGTAGCGCTCGTCGTAGTCCAGGCCGAAGCCGACGACGAACTCGTCCGGAATCTCGAAGCCCTTGTACTTGGGCTGGAACGGCGTCTTGCGGCAGGAAACCTTGTCGAGCAAGGTGCAGACCTCCAGGCTGGCCGGACGGCGCGCGCGCAAAGTCTCGGTCAAAGAAGAAAGCGTCAAACCCGTGTCGACGATGTCCTCGACGACCAGAACGTCGCGGCCCTCCGGATTTTCGCGCAGGTCCAGGAGCACCCGGATGGTGCCGGTCGACGCCGAGCCCGCGTAGGACGAAACCGCGACGAAATCCACGTGCACGTCGACCTCCGGGCCGATCGCGCGCAGGAGGTCGGCCATGAAGATCAGGCTGCCCTTGAGCACGCCGACGACCATCAGCCGGCGTCCGGCGTAGTCGCGGGTGATGCACGCGCCCAGTTCGCGCACGCGCGCGCGCAGGGCGTCCTCGTCGAAGAGGACTTTCTTCACGTCGGGATGCGGGGACGCGGAGGCGGGCGCGGAACTCATCGGGACCGATAGGATAGCTTTTCCGGCACGGCGTATCAAGGAAGCCGCCCTGTCGGGGTGCAGAACCCCCATCTCGGTTGATTTTTCGTTATCTGTATGCTATATAGTATATAGACATGCAGATACGAGGGGCGGACATCAGCCGACTGCGGC
>JABEUV010000035.1 GCA_013044195.1 Elusimicrobiota bacterium
ACCAGCGTGGCCGCGCCCAACGGCGAGACGATCACTTACAGCTACAACGGCGTGTTCATGACGCTGGCCACGACCACGGGCGCGGTGAGCGGGGGCGTGCAGCGCGGCTACGACCAGTATTTCCAGCCGTCGGGGTCGACGCTGTGGGTGAACGGGAACTTCAGCGACGTGCTTTTCACCAACGACCTTGACGGGTTGCTGAAGCAGGTGACCGCAGGGGCGGGCTACGAGTACTTGACGCACGACCCGGTCAACGGCCTGCTGACGGCCACCAGCCTGAACGTGGTGAGCGACGCTTTGGATTACGACGGCTACGGCGCGCTCCAGGACTACGCGGCCTCGGCCAATTCCGCGCCGATCTTCAGCGACCAGTTCACGACCCGCGACAACCTGGGGACCTTCTTAAAAAAACTCAGGCATTGACGAACCGCGCCATTCGCCTATACAGTATGGGCGGATTTCGCCGTCCGGCAATTTCATGGAATTCACCTTCCGCTCCGCGATCGAGAAACGGGTCCACGGTTGGCTTACCGAGCCGTGGTTCCTGCTTCAGCGGATTTTCATGGGTCTTTGCGCCGCGACCTTGCTCGGTGCGATCGGCGGGGGCGTGATAAGCTTCTTTACGCCGTCGCGGGCCCGCGCGCGCGTTTCGGATTCGGCGGCGGACGGGGCGCCCAAGGCGCCCCCGTCGTGGGACTACTACGCGTCGGCCATCCTCAAACGGAACTTATTCGGCGCCGCGGCCGCGCCGACGGCGGCCCGGCCCAAGGCCGTTCGCGTGGTTGCCGCGCCGGCGGTTCACAAGCCGACGCTCGCGGAGTTGGCGGCCGATCTGGCCTTGGTGGGGATCGTGGACAACGGCGGGCCGCAGGCCGCGATCATGAGCAAGAAGACGAAGGACGTTTCCTACGTGTCCGTCGGCGGGAAGATCGGAGACATCACCATCGCGGCGATCGATGGAAACCGGGTCAAGCTGACGTATGAAGGCGAGACGATGGAGCTGTCGCTGTAGGGAGAGAACTCGTGCTCAAAAGATTCGGGACGACCGCCCTTTCACTTCTGCTGGCCATGCCGCCGTTGTCCCCGGCGCGGGCCGACACGGTTTCCGCGCCCGCCGCCGCGCCCGCCGCCGCGCCCGCCGCCGCGCCCGCCGCCGCGCCGGACGCGGTCGACGCCAGACGGGACTGGGCTCCCGTCCTCAAGCAGTTGGGCATCGAGGAGGGAAAAACGGCCAGCGAGGAACGTTACGACCTTCTTGTTCAGAGGCTTGCGGCCCTGCCGCCCATCTGCGTGAAAATTCGGCAGTCCACGCGCAAACCAATCGCCTTGAATGATTGGATTCATATCTTGACGGGACTCGGCATCGAACCCAAGCCCGTCATGACCGAGTCGGACTGGGCGGCGATCCTCGCCAAGGCCGGTGTGGACGTCTCGAAAGGCGTCTCCGCGCCGCTGGCGGACGCGAAAGCGCCTCCGCCGGCAGTCCCGGCGGCGGCCGTGGCGCCGGTCCCTGCGGCGGCCGTGACGCGATCCTCGGCTCCCGCGGTCGTCGTGCTGCCGCCCGTGCCGGCGCCTCCACCGACCGACGCGCCGCCCATTCCGGTTCGCGCCGCGAAGACGATCACCAAGACCGTCAGCCTCGATTTGAAGGGCATGGACGTCAACGAAGTGCTCAAGCTCATCGCGCGGCAAGGCGACCTGAACATGGTGTCGGCGGCCAACGTCAAAGGAACGACCACGCTTCTGCTGAAGAACGTGGAACTCTGGGAGGCGCTGCGACAGGTGCTGGAAACGGCCGATCTGGCTTACTCGTATGACGGCAACATCGTGCGGATCATGACGGCGGCCGACTACGAGCGCCTCTACGGCGTGCGTTTCGACGATAAGACCGCCTTCGAGACCATCATCCCCAAGAGCGTCAAGGCCGCCGCGATGAGCAAGTTCTTGGAGCCGTTCAAGACCAAGATCGGCAAGATCATAGTCTACGAATCCAGCAACGCGCTGGTCGTCATCGACACGCCGGACGCCATCGCGAAGATGAAGAGCATGGCCGACACCTTCGACGGGCAGATCGAGACGCGCGTGTTCTCGCTGAACTACGCCAAGGTCAAGGATATCCTCCCCAAAATACTCCCGTTGACCACGAAGGACGTCGCCACCGTGGAGACCGACGAGCGGACCAACCGCATCGTCATCATGGATTACCCCGGCCGTTTCAAGCCCATCGAGACTCTGATCCAGGCCTTCGACGAACAGCATCGCATCGTCTTCATCGAAGCCAAGATCGTGCAGGTGTCTTTGACCGACAGCACTCAGTTGGGCGTGAACTGGGGGGCCGTGTTCGCGCGCATCGGCCGGAACATGGGCATTCCGGGCGGCGTGACCGGGAACTTCGCGCCGTTTGCGATCGTGGCCCCGGGCACGCCGGCGGTGGGGACCTCCGGCCCCGGCGCGGCCGGGCCGACCGGATTGACCGCGGCCGTGGGCACCTTGGGCCAGAACGACTACACCGCCATCGTCCAGGCCTTGCAGACGGTGGGCAAGACTAAGCTGATCTCGTCGCCGCGCATCTCGGTGGTCAACAACGAGACGGCGGGCCTGCTGGTGGGAACGCACCAGGCCTACGTCACGGACACGGTGGTCACACCCGGGGCGGGTGCGACCACCACGTCGGAGCAGGTGAACTTCATCGACGTGGGCGTGAAGCTGCACGTCACCCCGACGATCGGCGAGGACGGCTACATCACCATGAAAATCAAGCCGGAGGTGAGCGCCGTCGACTCCACTTTGCTTACCGCGGCGGGCAACTCGATTCCCATCGTCGGCACGTCCCAGGTGGAAACCACCGCCTTGGTCAAGGACGGCGAGACGCTGCTCTTGGGCGGGCTGATCGAGCACGACGCGACCCGGACGGACAGCGGCGTTCCTCTGCTGGGCCGCATTCCGCTGCTGGGAGCCCTTTTCCGCAGCCGCGCCGATTCCACGACGAAGAGCGAGTTGGCGATCTTCCTGACCTGCCACGTCAACAACGGCCCCGCGACGCCGGGGGCTTTGTCGAGTGACGCGCGCTTGCCGGGGCGGCTTGTGGCGGCGCCGCAATGAGCCCGCAGGGGAGTTCGCCTTCCGTGGAGGACCAACGGCCGACCGAGTCCGAGCAGATGGCGGCTCTCTCGAAACGGATCGGGGTGCCGTATGTGCCGCTTCGCGGCAGGAGCAGCGCTCCCGAAGTTCTGCGGGCGGTGCCCACGCGCGTCGCCCACTTCTACGGTTTGTTCCCGCTGGAATGGCGCGACGGGGCGCTGGTGGTCGCCATGTCTCACCCCGAGGACGCGGTGACGGTGGACGACATTCGTCAGGTGCTGCAAACGGACGTGGTCGCGGTGCTGGCGGGGCAGGAGGAGATTCGCGACGCCTTCATGCGCCACTACGGCGTCGGCGCCGAGACCCTCGACGAGTTGAGCCCGGAGGCCTCCTCGGGAGCGGCCGCGTCGCGCGACGCCGAAGACCTCAAGGCGTCGTCCGAGGATGCCTCCGTCGTCAAGTTCGTCAATCAACTTCTTTTGGAAGCCCTGGAAAAACGCGCCACCGACATCCACCTAGAGCCCTACGAGCGCGAACTGCGCGTGCGACGGCGCGTCGACGGCGTGCTGGCGGACGTGTCCGTTCCCGCGACCATCCAGCGCTTCCAGGCGGCCATCGTCTCGCGCATCAAGGTCATGGCCGACCTGGACATCGCGGAGCGGCGACTGCCGCAAGACGGGCGCATCCAGCGCAAGGTCGCGGGCAACGACGTGGACATGCGCGTCTCGATTTTGCCCACGCCGTTCGGCGAGAGCGTGACCATCCGCCTGCTGACCAGCAAGCTCTTTCTCGACTTGGAGCAGTTGGGCTTCTTTCCGCAAGACATGGCCTACCTGGAATCGCTCTTAGAAAAGCCCCACGGCATCATCCTGCTGACCGGCCCCACCGGAAGCGGCAAGACCACGACGCTCTACTCGTTCTTAAGCAAGATCAACCGGGAGGACGCCAAGATCATCACGATCGAGGACCCCATCGAGTACCAACTGCGCGGCATCACGCAAATCCAGGTACAGTCGAAGATCGGCCTGGACTTCGCTCGCGGTCTGCGCTCCATGCTGCGCCACGACCCCGACGTGATGATGGTCGGCGAGATCCGCGATCTGGAGACCGCCGAGATCGCGATCCGCGTGGCGCTGACGGGCCATCTGGTGTTCTCGACGCTCCACACCAACGACGCTCCCGGCGCGGTGACGCGGCTCATCGACATGGGCCTGGAGCCGTTCCTCGTCTCGTCCTCGCTTGAATGCGTGATCGCGCAGCGGTTGGTGCGCACGATCTGCCGTCACTGCAAGGAAGAATACCGCTACGAGGGCTCCCCGGCCGACGGGTTCCAGAAAGACCGGTCCGTCTTCCGCGGCCGCGGCTGCGAGCGCTGTGGCTTCACCGGCTACTACGGCCGGACGACCATCTACGAACTGCTGAGCATCCATAGGGACATCCGCGACCAGATCATGCAGCGCTCGTCCTCGGACCAGATTCGCCGGCTTGCGCTTGGCCGCGGGATGAAGACCTTGCGCCAATGCGGCTGGGAGAAGATTCACGCCGGGCTGACCACGCCGGAGGAAGTCCTGCGCGTCACCATGAAGGAAGAGGACGCCTGATGGCCAAGTTCGCCTACCAGGCCAGGACCGCGTCGCGCGGCGTCGTGGAAGGCGTGCTGGACGCCGAGACGGCCGCCGCCGCGGTCCGGCAGTTGGGCGCGATGGGCTTTTACCCGGTACGCCTGGAAAAAGCGCGCGCGCTTTCGGCCGCGCGTCCGGGGCGGGGCCAGTCCGGGAAAATACCCATCGACGAGTTGAGCCTTTGCCTGCGCCAACTGTCCGACCTGCTGGACGCCGGCCTGCCCCTGCCGACGGCGATCAAGACGGCGGCCGAGCAATGCGCGCACGAACGGCTCCAAGCCGTGCTGGAGGCGATGGCGGCCCAGGTGAGCGATGGCGGGACCTTGTCGCAGGCGATGAAGGGGCAGCCCCAGGTGTTCGCGCCGTTCTACGTCCATTTGGTCCAAGCCGGGGAGACCGGCGGAATGCTGGGAAAAGTCCTAACGCGCCTAGCCGATTACGCCGAGAAGCAAAGCGAGGTGCGGGCGCAGGCGGCGGCGGCCCTGGCCTATCCGGCGTTCATCGTCATGGTCGGCGCGGCGACCGTGTGCTTCATGCTGGGCGTCATCATCCCGCGGCTGTCGGCCCTGTTCGACGATTTCCACCAGTCGCTGCCTTTGCCGACGCGTATTCTGCTGGAGGTCAGCCGTCTCTTTCGGCACGACGCCTGGCTTCTGGCCCTCGCGGCACTTGCGGTCTACGCGTCGGTCCGTAAGCTTGCGCCCGGCGAGGCGTGGATCTTGAGGCGCGACCGCGCGCTGCTTCGCATTCCCGCGTTGCGGGCGTGGATCATCAGCCGCGAGCTGGCCCAGTTCGCGCGCACTTTGGGGGCCATGCTCGAAAACGGCGTTCCCATCCTCCAGGCCCTGGCCGTCGCGGAGAAGACGCTCGACAACCGCGCTTTTCGCGAGTCGGTCTCGTCCTTGCAGGAACCCGTCCGCCGCGGCGTGCCGCTGTCCCAGGCCTTGAAGGGTCTGCCGCTGTTTCCCGCCGGCATCCGCAACTTGGTCGCGGTGGGGGAGGAGGGCGGCGGCGTCGACAAGGCCCTGTTGAAGATCGCCGACCGCTACGACGGCCAAGCCCAGCGCAACTTGAAGACGGCGATGGCGCTTGTGGAGCCGACGCTCATACTGCTCATCGGGCTTGTCCTGGGAGGCGTGGTCCTTTCGATCATGCTTCCAATCTTTGATGTCAGCGCCTTAATCCATTAGGAGAAAAACCATGACCACGTTCGACGGCTACAAGAAGACGACGCGCATCGTGCACGGTGCCGCGCGCACCGGGCGCTGGGACTACTCGCACCACGTGGTGCCTCCGCTGACCGCGTCGGCGACGTTCCGGCTGGAGTCCGTCTCGCGCGGCGCGCGCGGATTTACCGAGTTCGGCGCGTTCGCCGGCCAGGACGCCGCCGAGCCGGTTTACATCTACGACCGCTTGGACGAGCCCACGCGCGGCCTGCTGGAAAGCCAGATCGCCGCGATGGAGGGCGCCGACTTCTGCCTGGCCTTCGCCTCCGGGATGGCGGCCGTGTCGGCCGCGCTGGGGGCCCTTCTGCAAAGCGGCGACGAGGTGATCGCGCACACCTTGCTCTACGGCTGCACGCATTCCCTGCTGACCAACTGGTATCCGAAGCTTGGCATCAAGGTCCGCCGCGTGGACTTCACCGACGCGAAGGCGGTGGCCAAGGCCGTGACGTCGAAGACGCGCGCGCTCTATTTCGAGTCGCCGGTCAACCCCACGTTGGAACTCGTCGACCTGCGCCTGATTTCGGAGATCGCGCGCAAGGCGTCGGTCGGACGCAAGCGCCGCGTCTACTCGGTCATCGACAACACGTTCGCCACGCCGTTCTGCCAGCGGCCGATGGAGCACGGCATCGACCTGGTGGTGCACGCGCTGACCAAGAACATCGGCGGCTTCGGCACGGACATCGGCGGGGCGGTGTGCGGATCCAAAGACGTGTTCCCCGCGGTCATGAGCTACCGCAAGGATTTCGGCGCGGTGCTCTCCCCGAAGGCCGCGTGGAGCATTCTGGTCTACGGCGTGCCCACGATTCCTCTGCGCATCAAGCGCCAGCAATACACCGCGTTGCAGGTCGCACAGTTCCTGGCCAAGCACCCGCTTGTGGCCGAGGTGCGCTACCCGGGACTGGATTCCTTTCCTCAGCGCGAGCTGGCCCTGCGCCAGATGCGCGACTTCGACGGGGGCTTTGCGCCGGGCAACATGATCTACTTCCGTCTGGACGAAAAGAAGGTCTCCGGCGTGAAATTCGTCGACCACGTGGCCAAGCACGCCTACTGCGTGACCTTGGCCGTCAGCCTGGGCCACACCAAGACCTTGATCGAGATGCCCTCGGCGATGACGCACTCCGCCTACGCCGGCGCGGGACCCATGCGGGAGCACGGCGGCATCCGCCTGTCCATCGGCCTGGAAAGCCCGGTCGATCTGATCAAGGACCTGGAGCGCTCGCTGTCGGCCGTGTCCGGCGCGCGACGGCGCCGCGCGTGAGCGAGAGCCTCAAGCCGGATTTCACGCGCCTAAAAGCGGCGCTGGGCGACCGCCTGCACTTCGCCGCGCACGCGCGCGCTCCTCAGCCGGACGTCGCGCGCGACGCGGTGCTGGAGTGTTGGGACGACTCCGCGCGCGAAGGCGGGGCGTGGTGGCGCAAGGTCTGGGGCGACGTTCTGCCTCTGGCGCGCAAGAACGCGGCCGCCGTACTGCGCTTGGCGGACCCGGAACTGATCGCCGTCGCGCCGACCGCGCATGAACTGCTGGCCCGTCTGCTGACCTGTCTGCCGCCCGGCCGGGACCCGCGCGTGCTGACCACGGAGTCGGAGCCGCGCGCGTCGGCGCGGCAGATCGCGCGGCTGGAAGAGGACGGCGCGCGCGTGGAGCGACTTCTTGTGGAGCCCTTCGGCACCTTCGCCGACCGCCTGCTGTCCGCGCTCAAGGCGGGAGGCCACGACCTGATCCTGCTCAGCCAGGTGTTTCCGGATTCCGGCCTGCGCGTGCCCGACGCTCTGCTGGCGGCCGCCGCGGAGCTGGCGCCGCGCGGCGCGCTGTTCGTCGTCGACGGCGGACACGCGTTCGGCTCCGTGCCGACGGATTTTTCGCGCGCGTCGGCGCGCGCATTCTACCTGACCGGAGCCGGACGCGGGGCGCAGTCCGGAGAGGGCTTGGCCTTTCTCGCGGTTCCGCCGGGCTGTCCTCTGCGGCCCGCCGACACCGGCGGCCTGGCCGACCCCGACGGCCTTGCGCGTCCCGTCTGCGCGCCGGCCGCCTATGGGACGGGCGGCGCGCGCTTCATGGGCGGCGCGTTCGACGCGGCGGCGCTGTATCGGTGGAACGCCGTCTGCGCGTGGCGGCGCTCGCGGCGCTTGGGCCCGCGCGAGATCGACGCGCGCGTGCGCGATCTTCAGGCGCGCTTCGTGCGGCGCCTGGCCGAGAGGCCGCGCGGGCCGCTTGACGTCGAGCGGCTGGTGTCCATGGATTTGCCCGCGCTGGGGCACTTCCTTGTATTGCGCCACCCCGAGGCCGAACGGCTGGCGGGCTTTCTCGGCGAGGAGCTGGGCGTGCTGGTCGATCATCTGGGCGACCGCCTGCGCTTCGGCTTCGGCCTGCACCTGGACGACGGCGACGTCGACGAGCTGTTCCGGCGCCTGGACTCCGTTCACGCCTGAACTTCCTCCGGGCGAAAAAGAAATGGCCCCCGGCGCCGGAGCGCCGGGGGCCTTCTTGAATCTATCGAATGCTTACGCGTTCACCATCTTGGCGCGGGAGACGTCGCCCTTCTTATCGAGGAAGTAGAGAAAGCCTTTCTGCTTCTTCACTCCGGCCTTCGCGACCTTCTCCGGCTTGCCGCCCTTCTTGCCGCCGCGGGCCATCTTCGCCCGGGAGACGTCGCCCTGCTTGTCGATGTAGTAAAGGAAACCCTGCACGCGCTCAACGCCGACCTTCTGAACCTTCTCAGCCATTGTCGATGTCCTCCCTGAATGTCGGGACGGTGCCTCTATCCCTATGCTTCGACGAGGAGGCTAGCATATCGTCGATGACGACGCAAGAATTTCTCGTCGAAGCCACGACGGAGAAAAATAGGCCCCCGGCGGGGCGCCGCCGGGGGCCTCTCGGACGAGCGCGGCGGTCAGCGCTCGGTCTTGTCGAACAGCGCGATCTGGGACTCCTGGGAGATGATCAGCTTCTCCTTGAGCCAGGCGTCGACGAGTTCCTTGGAGAATCGGTACTGGCGGCCGATGCGCGACGCCGGAATCCGCCGCAGGCGGATCAATCCATAAATCTTCGAGCGGCCCAGCCCCAGGTAGCGGGCCAGCGTCTTGATGTCCATGACGTCGGGCACGGGGCCGGACAGCGGCCGCTTGGTGGACTTGCGTTTTTTCTTCATGAGCTCGAGCCGCAAGAGTGTACATCCATTGCCATCCTTTGTCAATAAGAACCGGAGCGGAAATTCAACGCGCGCAGCGCGGGCCCGAGAAGACGTCTCGGAAGGCGGCGGCGTCGCTGCGGCCCGCGTCCAGCGCGCGGCGTAGCGCCCGCGCGCAGGCGCTCGGACAGCAGTCCGCCGCCTTCGAGCGCTCGCAGACGGGCGCTTTCGCCACGCAGTCGCCGAACGTCGCGCCTTCATGGGCGCAGGCCTGGGCGGCGGCTCGGCAGGAGGCGGTCAGCGCGGCAAGCGACGGCCGGTTTTTTTTCTTCGCGCCCGCTCCGCGCCGTCCGGACTTCGCGCAGGCCGCGGTCACGCCCAGTTCGCAGGCGCGGCGATAGTCCTCGCGCGCGAACGCCTTGTCGCCCTGCCTCAAGTAGGCGCGCGCGCGGTCGTAGTAGGCGGGGCCGTAGCCGATGTCGGCGGCGACCGACTTGTAGAAGTCGTCGAGCGCCGCCGGCACGCGGCCGGCCTTCAGGCGCAGGCGGCCGCGCCGGTCGAACGCGCGCGCGTTGCGCGTCTCGACGGCCAGGCACTCGGTGTAGTCGGACGTCGCGCCCGCGGCGTCCCCGGCGCGTTCGCGCAACCCCGCGCGCGCGCAGTAGACTTTCGCCCGCGCGGATTTTCCGTCCGCGTTTTTCCAGGAGGCCAGCGCGTTCGTGTAGGCCTCCAGCGCCGAGCGGTCGTCGCCGCGACGGGTTTGGCGCGCGCCGCGCGCGGCCCACGCCTGGAAGGACTCGGCGCGGGCCGGGGTCGGCGGCAGCAAGGCGGCCAGAAACAGGAGCATCAGCATCGTTCCCGCAAGCTTACCAGCCGCGGCGAGAGCCCGTCAAGCGAGGCTTGCCGCAATCGTCAAAACTAGAGCTTGTCACGGCGGATGTTGTTTTGCTATAGTGCTTCTTACCATGCAGATTTACGAGACAGTCCTGATCCTGAAGCCGATCCTGTCGGACCCCGAGGTCGTCGAGTTCGTCGACAAGACGAAGGCGTCGGTGGCCGGCGACGGCGGTGAGTTGGTCAACAGCGAGGTCTGGGGGCGGCGCAAGCTCACCCATTTCATCGGCAAGGCGCGTGAAGGCGTCTACGTGTACATGAAGTACAAGGCCGGTCCCGCTTTGCTCAAGAAGCTGGCGCACAATTTCAGCGTTTCCGACACCGTGCTGCGCGACATGACGGTCGTGGCTCAGGACCGCAAGATGCGCGAGAAGAAGCCGAAGAAGGCCAAGCCGGCGCCGGCCGCGGTTCAGGCGTAGAGCAATCGTTCATGGCCGAAATTCGTCTGCCGGAGCAAAATACGGTTCTTTTGACCGGCCGCCTCACGCGCGACGCGGAGCTTAAATACACGACCGCCGGAGTGGCGATCTGCCGTTTCAGCCTCGCGGTCAATCGCCGCTTCAAGGACCCGAAGAGCGGTGAGTGGAAGGACGACACCAGCTACGTCGACGTTTCGGTGTGGCGCGAGGCCGCGGAGCGTTGCGGCAAAGTTCTGAAGAAGGGCAGTCCGGTGCACGTCGAGGGCCGGCTGCGCAGCTACCAGGTCGAGGACAAGGACGCCGGCGCCAAGCGCACGAAGTTGGAAGTCGAAGCGCGCCGCGTGCAAGTCCTCGAGAAATCCGCGTCGTCCGGCACGCCGGGCGCCGCGGAGCCGGAGGCCGCTCCCGGCCCCGACATCGAGGAGGTCCCGTTCTAATGGCTGTCGATCCCGTCGCGTCGTCCGAGTCCGCCGTCGGCTCAACTGCATCCGCTTCCGCTCCGTCTTCTTCTTCTTCTTCTTCTTCCGGTCCCGCCGGCGCGCGCCGCCCGGGCGGCCGCCGCGCGCCTTTTCCGGTGCGCCGCAAGGTCTGCCGCTTCTGCGCCGAGAAGGTTCGCGACGTGGACTACAAGCAGATTCAGATTCTGCGCACGTTCACGACCGACACGGGTAAGATTCTGTCGGCCCGCATCACGGGCAACTGCGCGTCGCATCAGCGCCAGCTCACGCGCGCGATCAAGCGCGCGCGCAACCTGGCCCTGCTGCCCTACGTTTCGCGCTGACGGAGAAGTTGTCATAGGAGCCGCGTCATGAAAGTCATTCTAAAGTCAACCGTCGATCACGTCGGTCGCGCCGGAGACGTCAAGGACGTCGCCGCCGGCTACGCGCGCAATTTTCTTCTGCCGCGCAAGCTGGCGGAGGCGGCCACGCCGTCCGCGCTGAAGTATTGGGAGAAGGGCAAGGAGAAGCGCGCCGCTCTGGTCGCCGCCGAGGTGGAGGTCGCCAAGCAGTTGGCGGGCAAGCTTTCCGGCGTCAGCCTCTCTTTCTCGATGCCGGCCTCCGAAGAAGGCAAGCTGTTCGGCTCCGTGGGCAAAACCGACGTGCTTAAGAGCCTGAAGGCCGCGGGCTTCGATGTGCCGAAGAACTCGGTGCGTCTGGAGACCGCGCTCAAGACCACGGGCGAGCACGACGTGGAACTGCGCCTGGCTCCCGAGGTCGCCGCGAAGGTCAAGGTCGTCGTCTCCGCCCGCGAGTAGCGGCGCGCGAGGGGCCATGGCCCAGCAGAACCCGGCCCAACCGCCGCAGGCCGTCGAGGCCGAGATGGCCGTGCTCGGCTCGATGCTCATCGAGCGCGAGGCCGCCGAGAAGGCGCTCGACGCGCTGCACGAGACCGACTTCTACGTCGACGCGCACAAGCGCGTCTTCCGCGCCGTGTTCGCGCTGTTCGGCGCGGGCCAGGCCGTCGACATCGTCACCGTCTCCGAGGAGCTCAAGCGTAAGGGCGACCTGGACGCGGTCGGCGGCGGCGCGCTGCTGGCGGAGCTGATCAACAAGGTCACGACCGCCGCTCACGTCGAATACTATGCGCGTCTGGTCAAGGAAAAGGCCCTCTTGCGCGACCTGATCGGCGCGGCGACGGGCGTGGTCTGCGCCTGCTACGCGCAGGAGAAGGACACGAAGGTCCTTCTCGACGAGGCGCAGGCCTCCATCCTGAAGGTCTCCGAGCGCCAGGAAATGAGCGGCGTGGTCTCCGCGCGCGAGATCGTCCACGAGGTCGTCGACCAGATCGAGAAGGCGGTCCACAGCAAGAACGACGTGACCGGCGTGCCCAGCGGCCTGCGCGCCTTCGACCGGATGACGACGGGCTTCCAGAAGTCCGATCTGATTCTGATCGCGGCCCGACCGTCCATGGGCAAGACCGCGTTCGCGCAGAATATCGTGGCGCACGTGGTGCTGGAGAAGAACGTGCCGGTGCTGTTCTTCTCGCTGGAGATGAACAAGCACGCGATCATGCAGCGCTTCATCGCCGCCGAGGCGAAGGTCAACCTCAAGGACATCCGCACCGGTTTTTTTCGCCGCGACCGCTGGCAGGATATTACGAGCGCCGCCGCGCGCTTCGCCGATGCGCCTCTCTACATCAACGACAATCCCGGCATGACCGTCTTCAGCGTGCGCGCGATCTCGCGGCAGGTGATGAGCCGCCTCAAGCAGGAGAACAAGACGCTGGGCATGATCGTCATCGACTACCTCCAGCTCCTGCGCGGCGGCGGCTCGCGCCAGGAAAACCGCCAGCAGGAGGTCTCCGAAATCTCGCGCGGCCTCAAGCAGCTGGCGCGCGAGCTCAACGTGCCCGTCATCGCTCTGTCTCAGCTCTCGCGCGCGTCGGAGGACAAGACCCGTCAGGACAACCGGCCCAAGCTGTCCGACCTGCGCGAGTCCGGCTCCTTGGAGCAGGACGCGGACCTGGTGACCTTGATCCACCGCGAGGGCTACTACAAGCCCAACGATCCGACGCTGGAGAACAAGGCCGCGCTGATCATCGCCAAGCAGCGCCAAGGCCCGACGGGCACCGTCGACGTTCTGTTCCTGCGCGACATCACGCGCTTCGTCGACGAGGCGGCCGGGGCCGATGAATCGGCCGAGATGCAGGAAGGTCAGGCGCAATTCTCCTGATGCCGACCGCGCGGCGCTTC
This sequence comes from Elusimicrobiota bacterium, assembly GCA_013044195.1. Classification (GTDB taxonomy): domain Bacteria; phylum Elusimicrobiota; class Elusimicrobia; order UBA1565; family UBA9628; genus GWA2-66-18. The sequence goes on from JABEUV010000035.1 coordinate 13,063, forward strand.
TTCCGGCCGACGTGGGCCGAGGTCGACCTCGGCGCGATCGGGCGAAATCTTGCGGCGCTGCGCGCGCGGTTGGCGCCGCGGACCAAGATCATGTTCGTGGTGAAGGCCAACGCCTACGGCCACGGCGCGGAGTTGTGCGCGCTCGCCGCCGAGAAGTCGCGCGCGGCGGATTGGCTGGGCGTCTCCTCGGTGGAGGAAGGCGTGGCGTTGCGCGACGCGGGCGTGCGCCTGCCGATTTTGGCGCTGGGCTCGCTCTACCCGTTCGAAAGCGTTTTGGCCGCCGTCGCCTACGACCTGACGCCGATCGTGGCCTCCCTCGAATCGGCCAAGCGCTTGGTCGAAGTGGCGCTCAAGCTCAAGCGCCGCGTCGACTGCCACGTGGAGGTCGACACCGGCATGGGCCGCATCGGGGCGGGACCCGAGGCCGCGCTGGCGGTCGTGCGTCGGCTTGCCGCGGAGAAGGCCGTGCGCGTGCAGGGGATCTACATGCACCTGGCGGGCGCCGAGGACGACGCGGCCTTCACCGCCGAGCAGCTGCGGCGCTTCCGCCGCGTCGTGTCCGCGCTGGAGCGCGAGGGTCTGCGTCCGCCGCTGGTGCACGCGGCCAACTCGGCGGGCGCGCTCAAGCGCCCGGCTTCCCGCTTCGACTTGGTGCGCCCGGGGCTGGCCGCCTACGGCCTCTACCCGGGATTTTCGCCCGCGTTGACGCTGAAATCGAAGATCGTGTTTCTTAAGACCGTGCCCAAAGGCACGCCGATCAGCTACGGCGGGACGTGGCGCGCGCGCCGCGTCTCGCGCATCGCGACCTTGCCGATCGGCTACGGCGACGGCTACGCGCGCGCGCTGTCCAACCGCGCCGACGTGCTGGTCGACGGGCGGCGCTGCCGCGTGGTGGGCCGCGTGACCATGGACCAGATCATGATCGACGCCACCGACGTGCCCCGCGCGCGCGTCGGCGACGACGCGGTGCTCATCGGCGCGCAGGGCCGCGAGCGCGTCGCGGCCGCGGAACTGGCCGGCCTGTGCGGCACGATCCCCTACGAGACGGTCGCGGGTCTGTCCGCGCGCGTGCCGCGGCTTGCGGTGGGAGGGGCGGCGTGATCGAGAGGATCTTCGGCGGCTTCGGCGGCTTGGTCTTGAGCGCGGCCGAGGAGACCGGACAGTTCGTATTGCTTGTGCGCTCGACGTTCCAATGGCTGTTGCGCGGCCGCATCGAGTGGCGCCAGACCTTGATCCAGATGAGCCGCATCGGCGTGGACTCCCTGCCCGTGACCGCGATGACTTCTTTTTTCACCGGCATGGTGCTGGCCCTGCAGACGGGGGCCACGTCGAAGCACTTCTTCAACACGCCTCTGTTCGTGGGCACCGTCGTGGCGTTTTCGATCGTCATGGAGCTGGGCCCGGTGATGACGGCGATCGTGGTCGCGGGCCGGGCGGGTGCCGCGATCGCCGCCGAGCTGGGCACGATGAAAGTGACCGAGCAGATCGACGCTCTCTACACGCTGGGCACCGACCCCGTGCGTTATCTGGTGATCCCGCGCCTGCTCGCCTTCATGGTCGTCCTGCCGTTGCTCACCGTGATCTCGGATTTTACCGGCATCATCGGCGGCCTGTTCGTGGCCCAGGTCAAATACGACATCCCGACGACCGTCTACTGGCACGACATCATCGACAACATGGAGATACGCCACTTCGTGCACGGCTTTCTAAAGACTTTCGTGTTCGCTTTCGTCGTTTCCATGATCAGCAGCTATAAGGGCGTCACGACGCGCGGCGGCGCGGAAGGCGTGGGCAAGGCGACGACGTCGGCGGTGGTCGCGAGCATGACGCTGGTGCTCGTTCTCGACTACTTCGCGACGGCCCTGCTCAACGCGATGGGGATCACTTGAAAACTCACGTGGGCCGGCGGGCGGAGGGACCTTCGGCGGGCACGCGGCGGATCGACCGCCGCTTGGCCTCGTCCGGCGGCGGTGCGACGGGTTTGCGCCGTCCGGACTCGACATCCCGCCGAAGGTCCCTCCGCCCGTCGACTCCCCAGAATCTTTCGTCGTCATTAGTGCCGAGCCCCGGTGCTGTTGAGGAATTTCCTAATGGCCTAATAGGCGCCGGCGGCGAAGCCGCCGCGCCAAATCGCTCGTACGCCGTTAATCCTGAGTCGCCGTCCGTTCCCATCCCCGACGGGATGTCGAGCGAAGACGGCGTAATGTCCGTTATTCCGCCTCTAGCCGCGAGCGAGGCCAAGCGGCGGTCGATCCGCCGCGTTCCCGGCGGGGATGGGAACGGACGGCGTCCGAATCAGCCATGATCGAAGCCAAAGGCGTGATCAAGAGCTTCGGCTCGCGCACGATTCTCAAAGGCATCGACCTCCGCGTCGAGACCGGCGAGACCTTGGTCATCATCGGCGGCTCCGGCTGCGGCAAGAGCACGTTCCTCAAGTGCGTGATCGGCCTGCATGCCCCGACCGCCGGCAGCGTCGCCGTCGACGGCCTTGAGGTCGCCAAGCTCAAGGACGAGCACGACATCGCCGACTACCGGCGACGTTTCGGCTACCTTTTTCAGGAGGGCGCGTTGTTCGACTCGATGACCGTGGCCGAGAACATCACCTTCGGGCTCAAGTATCTGACCGACGTGCCGCGCGCCCAGTACCGCAAGATCGCCTCGGACTGCCTGGCGCTCGTGGGCCTCAAGGACGTGGAGGACTTCAAGCCCTCGGAGCTGTCGGGCGGCATGAAGAAGCGCGTCGCACTCGCGCGCTCCATCGCGGCCCGGCCTTCCTACATTTTGTATGATGAGCCCACCACGGGCCTCGATCCGATCATGTCGGACGTCATCAACGACTTGATCCTCGATCTGCAGAAGCAGCTCAAGGTGACGTCGATCGTCGTGACGCACGACATGAAGGCGGCTTACAAGGTCGCCGGCCGCATCGCGATGTTTCACGAGGGGCGCGTCCTGCAGATCGGTTCGCCGGACGAGATTCGTCATTCGACCGATCCCCGCGTGCGGCAGTTCGTCGACGGGCGCAGTCAGGGACCGATCAAGATGAAGCTTAAGGAATTCGACGCCGAGGGCGCGGACGCGCACCTGGCTTCCGGGGGGAAGGCCTGATGCTTTCTCTGGAAGCCAAGGTCGGCGCGTTCGTCCTGGCGGGGTTCGTTTGCATCTCCGCGGCGATCTTCCTGCTGGGCGACTACACCTTCGAGCGCCGCTACACGATCAACGTGACTTTCGGCGACGTCGCCAACCTGTCCAAGGAAGCGCCGGTCAAGCTGGCCGGCGTGGAGGTGGGCAAGGTCAAGGACCTGGTGCTGGAAGGCCAGCACGCGAAGGTGGTGGCCGTCATCCGCGACGGCGTGGACATCTACAACGACGCGCAGTTCTCCATCGGCTCCACCGGCATCATCGGCTCCAAATACCTGCAGATCGACCAGGGCCATTCCGCCAAGGGCGTGATGCCTCCGGGCTCCACCGCCCGGGGCGTCGATCCTGTTTCGATCGAAAAGGAATTGGCGCAGACGCTCGACAAACTGCAGGGACTCCTTGATGACATGACCAAGGAAGGCCCGCGCGGCAGCCTGGCCGGCAACCTGCGCGACACCGTGGCCAACGTGCGCGAGATGACGGCCAACCTTAATGATCTGATCGTCACGACCAAGCCCAAGCTCGAAAAGGCCATGGATCGGTCCGACTCCATCACCCAGAAGCTCGACGACCTGCTGGCCAAGTCCAACCTGATGATGACGGGTCTGTCCACGGACAAGGGCGCGGTCGGCGCCTTGCTCCACGACGAGAAGGTCAAGCAGGACGTCAAGGAGACCATCGCCAACGTCAAGGACGTGGCGGCCACGGCCAAGGACGTGTTCGGCCGGATGAACCAGTTTCGCGTGTTCTGGAACTACGACTGGCGCTACGACTCCCTGGCGCAGACCTCGCATTCCGACATCGGCCTGTTCATCTATCCGCGCCCGAACCATTACTACTACCTCGGCGGCTCGAACCTGGCCAACGTCTCCGATATGCCGCGCAACGGCAGCCAGCCGTCCTACACCCAGCCCAACACCGTCGACGGCCTGCTGGGCTGGCAGACGGGCCCATTCGACGCGGCGCTCGGCGTGATCCGCTCCTCCGGCGGCGGCCGCGTGACCTACACGCCGCTCTACAAGGACCCGTTCTGGAGCCGCTTCTCACTCGTGGGCCAGGCCTACGACTTCGGCCGCAACCGCAACATCCAGGGCTATCAGTTCAACAAGCCCGAATTCGACGCCGGCCTGATCGCGAAGGTCTACAAATACTTCAGCGTCGGCGCGCGCGTCGAGGACATCGCCCAGCAGCCGCGCGTGATGGGCTGGGGCAAGCTCCTCTTCGAGGACAAGGACGTCGCCTACCTGTTCGGCCTGGCGACGTTCGGCGCCGCCGGCACCAAGGGCCGCAGCAAGAGCGGCAGCGACGGGCCCGGTCAGTAGTTCAGCCGCGACGCGCGACCTGCCGCGGTCTGAATTCGAAGCCGAGGTCTCTTTTCGCGAGCAGCGCGGTCAGAGCGTCCTTGAGGACTCCTTCCAGCCGCCCGTCCGGGTATTTGTGGCGGAGCAGGGCGCGGGCGCGCTGCATGAGCGCGTAGAAATCTTCATCGGCTGAGAACGACACGCGGACGGTGTGTTTGGCGGGAGCGGAAGAAGCGGAGGGATACTCCGGACGGATGTCGCGATTTTGGTTCGGCAAGAGGGCCGGACCTAACGGATCCGCGGACGGCGCCGGAAAAAGAGTCGCATCTTCCGAAGGCTGAGACGCCGTCGGTCGGACGGGTCCGCAAAAACGGATGACGTCGCGTCGCGGTTGTTCCGTTTGCCGCCCCGCTAGGAGCGCCTGGACCTGCCACGTTCGCAGTCCCGCCGCTTGCTGAATCAGCGATGCCGCATCCTCCTCTCCCAGGAACGGGTGGAGCAGCGCGACCGTCTCCAGGTTCAGACGCCCCTCGCGCAAGAGGACGGAGATGGGCGGGAAGAGTCGGATCGCGCGCGCGGCCCGGATGCGCCGGTAGGCCGCGGCCTCCGAACAGCGCAGACCATGGACGCAATACTCGAAAAGTGAAACGAACCCGCGCTCTTTGTAGAGCCCGCGCTTGTCGACTTCCGCCAAATACTCCACGAGATCGGCCAAAGTCCCGCGTTCCGCGCGCGCGAGCGCCGCAGTGCGCTCCCACAGTTCGTCGTCCGTCAGTTTTGAGATATCCACAGTTTTCACACCCCTGACTGTTGTCAACAACACCTACGTTTCTGGGTGGGAAAAAGTTCCATCGCCGATGGGTCCGACTTCGATGGAGAGCGAAACGAAGAGGCGATCAACTTCTGTTTTTAATTTTTGTAAACGTGAAGGCGATAATTCTCGCTAAGCAAAATCCCCAGAGCAGGCTGTTGAGAAGAACCCCGGCCAGAGCGTATCGCCCGAAAAGTTCGATCAAGCTGAACCCCTGGTGCGTCAATGGAGTGAACATCGGGAACGCCAGCGCGCGCTCGGCGAATAGATGGCCGGGGTTTGCCGATCGCGGCGAGGTGAATGCGGTTATGCCGTTTTCTTCGATGTCGATTCGGCGCCCGACGCAAAAGAATATGACCCAGTGGCCGGCGGTCGTCAATGCGACGAGAAGCGCAAAAAATCTCTTTGGCATGGGCGATATGAATAGCGCCGCGGCCTCCCGCCGCTGCGCTCTCCGCAGTGTCACCGGAAAATCTCAGCCGCGCCATGCGGACATGGAACTTTTTCGACGCCTGCCGCGTATGATCTGTGTTCGGCGCGAACGCTGGTAGTCGAACACCCGTCCGATATGCCAAAATACCTCTCGTCATGGCCCGATTGAAAACCGTCTACCGCTGCCAGGCCTGTGGCCACTCGGCGTCCAAGCCGATGGGGCAGTGCCCGGGCTGCGCGGAATGGAATACGATGGTCGAGGAGGTCGTCGAGGCCCGGCCGGAAGGTCTGGTGGAGGCGGTCGCGGCCACGGCGTCGCGGGGAGGGTTGACGAGCTTTTCTTCCCCGCTGGTCGCGCTCAAGGACGTCAGAGAGGACGCGGAGCCGCGCGCGGCGTCGGGCATTGGGGAGCTGGACCGTCTGTTGGGCGGAGGGCTTGTGCCGGGTCAGGTGGTTCTGCTGGCGGGGCCGCCGGGCATCGGCAAATCGACGTTGATGCTGCAGGCGGCGGCCAAGCTTGCGGCGCGCGGGCCGTTTCTGTACGCGTCGGGCGAGGAGTCGCTCAAGCAGATCAGCGGGCGCGCCAAGCGTCTGGGCCTGGCGGCGGATTCCTTGTACCTTCTTTCGGAGACGAACCTGGCCAAGATTTTGGCGACCATGGAACAGCTCAAGCCTTGGGCGATGGTGCTGGACTCGGTGCAGACGGTCGCGCATCCCCAACTGGCGTCAAGCCCGGGCTCGGTGGGTCAAGTGCGCGAGTGCGCGGCGGAACTGGTGCGTGCGGCCAAGGCGCGCGACACGGTGGTGTTCCTGCTGGGTCACGTGACCAAGGACGGCGCTCTGGCGGGGCCGAAGGTGCTCGAGCACATCGTCGACACCGTGCTCTACTTCGACACGGAGCGTCATGACCTGCTGCGCGTCTTGCGCGCGCAGAAGAACCGCTACGGCCCCACCGACGAGCTGGGGCTTTTCGAGATGGGCGAGAAGGGTCTGTGCGAGGTGTCCGATGCGGCGTCGTTCTTCCTGGCCGACCTGGGCCGCGAGGCCGCGCCCGGCCGCGCGGTCTCGGCGGCGCTGGAGGGCTCGCGTCCCATGCTCGTCGAGACGCAGGCGCTGGTCACGCCCACGCGCTACCCTCTGCCGCGGCGCATGGCCACGGGCCTGGACTTGAACCGCGTGCTGGTCCTGCTGGCCGCCATGGAGCGCCACGTGGGCCTGCATTTGGAAGACCGCGACTGCTTCGTGAGCCTTGCGGGCGGCCTGCGGCTCAAGGACCCCGCGCTGGATCTGGCGGCGTGCCTGGCGGTGATCGGCTCGGCGCGCGACAAGGCCGTGCCGGCGGATCTTCTGCTCGTCGGGGAAGTCGGCCTGCTGGGCGAGGTCGGGCGCGTGCCGCAATTGGAGGCGCGCCTGAAGGAAGCGGCGAAGGCGGGCTTTCGGCGCGCGCTGGTGCCCGCGCGGGCGGTCAAGGACCTGCCCAAGGTCGCCGGGCTGTCCGTCTCCGGCGTTTCGGACCTGCGCGCCGCGGTGGCCGCCGCTTTCGGCGCGGAGTAACTCGGCGTGCGCGCACGGCGTCCGGTATTTCGTAGAATCTCCGGGTAATTCCATCACTTATAGGCCGTTTCCAGGGGGCTCCATCATGTCCAATTGGCTGTTTCGCATCGGCGTTATTCTGGCGTGTCCCGCGATCGTCTATTTCGGCCGCATCTCGCCCAACGCGGCCGGCGTGGCGGTCGGCGTCGTCGTCGGCCTCGTGATCGTCGGCATCGAGTACCTTGTCGCCGAACTGAGCCTGATGATCCTCATCTTCGGCGTGCTCGGCACGGCGGGAGGCATGATCGTCGCCCGCATCGTCGACTACTTGGTCCTGCAGATCGGCAGCGAGCGGCTTTACGGCATCTGGGACCGCTTCTCCTTGCTGCGCTACTTCGCCTTCGGCGTGCTCGGCCTGGTGATCGCGGTGCGCAAGTTTCCGGAGCTGGACGATCTGGACAAGGACCTGCTCAAGATGGGCAAGAAGCGCGGCGCGGAGATCAAGATCCTGGACGTCAACGCCATCGTCGACGGCCGCATCGTGGAGGTCGCCGAGACGCGCTTCCTCTCCGGCACGATCGTGGTGCCCCGCTTCGTCTTCAATGAATTGCACCGCCTGGCCGACTCCGAGGATCCGGTCAAGCGCTCGCGCGGCCGCCGCGGCATGGACATGCTCTCGCGCCTGCAGGAGGGTGCCGCGATTTCGGTCAAGATCATCGACAAGGACGTGCCCGAGGAGCACGAACTGCTGGGCAAGGCGGTCCGCCTGGCGCAGGAGATGGGTGCTAAGATCGTCACCACGGACTTTAACGTCAACAAGGTCGCCAGCCTCCAAGGCGTCGTCTGCCTGAACGTCAACGACTTGAGCGCCGCGCTCAAGACCGCGGTTCTGCCCGGCGAGACCATGGCGGTGTTCGTGATGAAGGAAGGCAAGGAGCGCGAGCAAGGCGTGGGTTTCCTGGACGACGGCACGATGGTGGTCGTCGATGATGGCCGCCGCGCCATCGGCAAGCGCGTGGAGGCCGTCGTGACCTCCATCCACCAGACCTCGAACGGACGCATGGTCTTCGCGAAGGCGAAGCCGGAGCGGGCCGCGGCGGTTTGATGCGCGCCGCCGCGATCGTCGTCGCCGGCGGTTCCGGTTCGCGGATGGGGCGGCCCAAGCAGTTCCTGCCGCTGGCGGGGGCGACGGTCGTGGAGTGGTCCTTGCGCTGCTTTTCCGCCATGGACGAGATTTCCCAGGTGATTCTCGTCCTGGGTCCGGAGTCCCTGGCCGAGCACGGCCCGCGGCTGGCCGCGGGCAAGGTCCGCGTCGTCGCGGCGGGCCAGACGCGCATGGGCTCGGTGCGCAACGGCTTTGCGGCGGTGGCCGGAGACGTGGACGCGGTGGCGGTGCACGACGGCGCGCGCTCCATGATCACGCCGGAGATCGTGCGCGCGACCTTGGCCGAGGCGGTGAAGTCGGGGGCGGCCGTGGCGGCCGTGCCGGTCAAGGACACGTTGAAGCGCGTCCCGAAGGGACGCGCCGTCGTTTCAGAAACCCCCGATCGCGCGGACTATTGGGCCGCGCAGACTCCGCAGACGTATCGCTACGACGTTCTAAAAGAAGCGCTGGAGCGCTTCCGCGACGACGCCGACGCCACCGACGAAAGCCAATTGATTGAGCGCTGCGGGCGCTCCGTCGCGGTCGTGGCGTCCAGCTACGAAAATTTCAAGATCACCACACCGGAGGACCTGATCATGGCCGAGGCCGTCCTTGCCGCGCGCGCGGGCGCGCCGCGCAGCACCAAGGTGGGCTTCGGCTTCGACATCCACCGCTTGGTCGCCGGCCGCGAGCTGTGGCTGGGCGGCCTGAAGCTTGAGCACGACAAGGGCCTGCTCGGCCATTCCGACGGCGACGCGGTCCTGCACGCCGCCTGCGACGCGGTGCTGGGCGCGCTGGGCTTGGGCGAGATCGGCATGGCGTTTCCGCCCTCGGATCCGAAATTCAAGGGCCTGGCCAGCCGTGAGATCGTCGCGCACACCGCGGCCAAGGCCGCGGCCGCCGGCGCCGAGATCGTGCACCTGGACGTGACTTTGATCGCCGAGGAGCCCAAGCTCAAGCCGCATTACGCGGCGCTGAAGGCGTCGGTGGCGTCGCTCTTCGGCCTGCCGCCGGAGCGCGTGAGCCTGAAGGCCAAGACCCACGAGGGCTTGGACGCGATCGGTCGGGGCGAGGCCATCTCCTGCCACGCGGTGGCCACCGTGCTGGCGCGCTGACGCGCCCGCGATGACCACGCTGCTGCTCCTGCTGACCAACGCGATCGGCGGCAGTTCGTATCCGGCGGCGACGGTCGTGCTGCGCGGATTTCCGGAGCGCGACGCCGTCTTCCTGCGTTTGGCCATCGCCTCCGCGCTGTTTTCGCCGTTCGCGTGGCGGGGGCGCGCGCGGCTGGCGGCGCTGGGCGCGCGCGACTGGCTGTTGCTGTCGGCCGTGGGCCTGCTGGGCTACGCCCTGCCATTAGTTCTGGGTCTGTACGGCCAGCATCTTTCCAGCGGCACGTCGGCGTCCTTGCTGGCGTGCCTGGAGCCGGTCTCCTTGGTGGCGCTGTCCTGTCTGTTTCTCGGCGAGCCGATGACGGTCTTAAAGGGCGCGTCTTTAGCCGCGGGGCTGGCCGGGGCCGTGCTGATCGCCTTCCAGGGCCCGCCCAGTTGGCGCGCCGCCGCCGGCGACCGCTGGACGGGAGATTTGATGCTCGCCGCGCAAGGGGTGTTCTGGTCTCTCTACAGCGTGTTCGGCAAGCCGGTGCTCAAGCGCGTGGAGCCCATGGAGTTCACCGCGGTCACCACGATGATCGCCTTCGCGGGCGCGGCACCCTGGGCGGCGTCGGGGCTTTCTTTTTCCGCGTGGCGCGCGGCGGGAGCCGGGCCGTGGCTGGCGCTCGTCTATCTGGCGGTCGCCGCCAGTTTTCTCGGCGCGCTAATTTGGAACAACGTCTTGAGCCGCGTGGAGGCGTCCGCCACGGCGAACTTCATATTTCTTCAGCCGCTCGTCGGCGTCGCGCTGGGCGCGGGCCTGCTCGGCGATCCGCTCACGCGCTGGACCTTGGCCGGCGGCGCGCTGATTGTCGCCGGGATGTGGGCCGCGGCGCGCGGCGGACCGGTCGCCTCCGAAGCCATTTGATAGTATAGGGCTGATGGATAAGCCCGTCGTCGTGCCAGCCAAGGCGGATGCCGAGATCGCGGCGACGTTGCTGCGCGTGGCGCGCCGCCTGGTGCGCGGTCTCACCTTCGATCGCCAGCTCCTGCTGGCGGGCGTGGCCGTCGGCCTGGCGACGGGTCTGGCGGCGGTGGGTTTTCACCTCCTGCTCGACGTTTTTCAGGACATGCGCGGGCGGCTGGCCACGTCCGGGTCGATTTGGGGACTGGCGGCGATCGTGATTTTGCCGGGCGTCGGCGGCCTGATGTCGGGCTGGCTGACGCGGCGGCGCTACCCGGAGGCCGCCGGCCATGGCGTGGCCGAGGTGGCGCGCGCGATCAACGAGCAGGACGGGCGCATCCCGTCGCACGTCGCCTGGGTCAAGTCGCTGGCGTCGGCGGCGACCATCGGCTTCGGCGGCTCGGCGGGGCTGGAAGGACCGGTGGTGCAGATCGGCTCCGCCGTGGGCTCCGCGTTGGGCCGATTTTTGGAAGTGGCGCCCGCGGAGCTCAAGACCTTCGTCGCGGCCGGCGCCGTCGGCGGACTGTCCGCCGCGTTCGGCATCCCTCTGGCGGGCGTGTTCTTCACGATGGAGGTCATCTTGAAGGATTTCGCCAACGAGGCGTTCCCGGCGGTCGTGGTGTCCTCGGTGACCGGCGCGGTCGTGGCGCGCGGGATGCTGCACGGCGCGGGCATGGCGCCGATGCTCAGTTACCAGTGGATGTGGACGCGAAATCTCGCGCTGTATGCGGGGCTGGGCTTGGTCTGCGCGGTTCTGGGACGGGCCTACCGGGAGGGCATTCGCGCCGTCGAAAAGTTGTGCGCTCGGGCAACGGCTTTGCCCGATTGGACGCGGCCGGGCGCGGGCGGCTTGCTGGTGGGAGTGCTGACGTTGCTGACCCCGCGCGTGGCGGGCACGGGTCGCGACGCGATCTCCTCTTTTCTGTCCGGTGAGAACCTGGGCTGGCGCGCGCCGACGCTGGCGTTCGGCAAGCTGGCGGCCACCGCGCTGACCTTGGGCTCCGGCGGCTCCGGCGGGGCGCTGATGCCCACGCTGTTCATCGGCGCGGCGGCGGGCTCGGGCTGGGGCCAAGGCTGGTCGTGGCTGGGCGCCACGATCCCCGTGTCCGGCGCGTTCGCGCTGGCCGGCCTGTGCGGCGTGTTCACGGCCGCGTTCTCCGCGCCGGTGACGGGAATGATGCTGGGCGTGGAAATGACCCGCGACTACGGCCTGGTCGTGCCCATCATGGTCTGCTGTACGCTGGCCTACGTCGGCGCGCGCCGGGCCGCGCGCTGAAGCGCGGCCGCCCCGCGTATTTCCTACAATACGCGTCGATGACCCTGCGACTTTTCAACAGCCTGACGCACGCCAAGGAGGCGCTGACGCCGCTGACCCCGCCCAAGGTGGGGCTGTATACCTGCGGCCCCACGGTCTACAACTATCAGCACGTCGGCAACTACCGGACCTACATCTTCGAGGACGTCCTGGTGCGGACGCTGAAGCTGTTGGGGCTGACGCCCTACCGCGTGATGAACGTGACCGACGTGGGCCATCTGACCAGCCAGGGCGACGAGGGCGAGGACAAGATGGAGGTGGGCGCCGCGCGCGAGGGCAAGAGCGCGTGGGACATCGCGAAGTTCTACACGGATTCGTTTTTGGCGGACTGCAAAGCGCTGGAACTCCTGCCGCCCGACGTGCTGTGCCGCGCGACCGAATTTATCCCGGAGCAGATCGCCCTGGTCCAGCGCCTGGAGAAGAAAGGCTTCGTTTATCAAACCTCCGACGGCCTGTATTTCGACACGACCAAGCTTCCGGACTACGGCAAGCTGATGACGAAGGAGCATCTTGAAGGCTTGAAGTCCGGCGCGCGCGTGGAGGAGAACGCGGAGAAGCGCCGCCTGACCGATTTCGCGCTGTGGAAATTTTCGCCGCAGGGCAAGACGCGGCAGATGGAGTGGGATTCGCCGTGGGGCAAGGGCTTTCCCGGCTGGCACATCGAGTGCTCGGCCATGGCGATGAAGTTCCTCGGCGAGACGCTGGACATCCACTGCGGCGGCATCGACCACGTGCCCATCCACCACACCAACGAGATCGCCCAGTCCGAGGGTGCGACCGGCAGGCCGTTTTCGAAGATCTGGCTCCACGGCGAATTCCTGCTGATGAACAACGCGAAAATGGCCAAGTCCTCCGGCGGCTTCGTGCGCCTGGCGGACTTAGTCGAGCGGGGCTTCTCGCCGTTGGACTATAAGTATCACTGCTTCACCGCCCACTACCGCAAGCAGTTGGACTTCACCTGGGAGTCTCTGGAGTCCTCGAAGACCGCGCGCCGCCGCCTGGCCGAGGCCGCGCGCGCCCTGGGCGGCGCGCCCGCCAAGCCCGGCTGCGCGGAGTTCTCCGCGCGCTTCAAGGACGCGCTAAGCGACGACTTGAACGTGCCCGCCGCGTTGGCGGCGGTCTGGGACGCGCTGAAGTCGGACCTGCCCGACGGGGCGAAGAAGGCCTTTTTGGACGAGGCCGAGTCCGTGCTGGCGCTGGATCTTTTCTCGTCTCCCGCCGAAGTCGCGGAGGACCCGGCGGTGACGCGCCTGCTTGCCGAGCGTCAGCGCGCCCGCTCGGACAAAAATTTCGCCGAATCCGACCGCCTGCGCCAAGAGATCGAGGCCTTGGGCTGGATCGTGAAGGACACGAAGGACGGCGCGAAGGCGGTGCGTAAATGAAGAACTTCCGACGAGATAAAGGAGCGCGCGGACGCGGACCGCGGCGCGACGGAGGCGGCCCGCGCCGGGACGCCGTCGGCGGACCGGAGCGCGAAGGCGGCGACGAGGATTCTCCGCGGCCGTCGAACGCGGAAACGCGCTGGATCGGCGGCTTCGACGCCGTGCGGACGGCGCTGGAACGCGCGCCCAACGACGCGCGCTCCCTTTGGGTCGAGCACGAGCTCAAGCACGACGAGATCTCCCGCATCGTGCGCCTGGCCAAGGACCTGAACGTGCCCGTGCAGTATATGGCGCGGCCGGAGCTGGACCGCGCGCTGAAGGGCGCGCGCCACCAAGGCGTGGCGCTGAAGGCGGTCTACGACCCGGCCGAGACCTTCGGCGAGTGGTTGGCCGGTCTCGATGAGGAACGCAAGAAGGGGCTGGTCGTCGTCGCGCTGGATCAGATCCAGGACCCGCACAACTTGGGCGCGATCACGCGCTCCGCGCTCCAGCTGGGCGCGCGCTGCGTGGTGATTCCGGAGCGGCGCTCGGCGCCGGTCACGCCGGCCGTGATCCAAGCGTCGGCCGGGGCGGCGTTGAAAATCCCCGTCCACCGCGTCGTCAACCTAGCACAGACCTTGGCCCGCTGCAAGGAGGCGGGCTTCTGGACGTACGGCGCGGACGCGGCCGGCAAGCCCGCGTGGGAGGCCACGCTCAACACGCCGTGCGTGCTGGTGGTCGGTTCCGAGGGCTACGGCATGCGGCCGCTCGTGCGCGCGTCGTGCGACGAACTGCTGAGCGTTCCCCAGGTCGCGCACGGCGTGGGCAGTCTCAACGCGTCCTGCGCGGCGACGGCCCTGCTCTACGAGATCGCGCGCCAGAAGGCGCGCCCGGACCGCTAGGCCCCGCCATGGGCGAAGACCACGTCCACCACGAGACGCGCGACCTGCGCCCGCTGACCGGTGCCATGGCGCTGACCGCGATCATCTTCGTCGCGGAGTTGGGCGGCGGCTGGTGGTCGGGAAGCCTTGCTTTGATCGCCGACGCCACGCATATGGCCGTCGATCTTCTGGGGCTGGGGCTGAGCCTGTTTGCGGCCGTGCTGGCGCGCATGCCGGCCGATCCCAAGCGCACCTACGGCTACCGCCGCGTCGAGGTGCTGGCCGCTCTCGGCAACGCGGTGGCGCTGATGGTGGCCACGGGCTTCATCCTGCGCGAGGCCTGGGCGCGCTGGACCTTCGCGTCGCCCATCGCGGCACGGCCCATGCTGGCCATCGCGTCGGTCGGCCTGGCCTGCAACCTGGGCTCGGCGGCGCTGCTGTGGCACGGCCGCGAAAACATGAACCTGCGCGGCGCGCTCCTGCACGTGCTCAGCGACGCGGCGGGCTCGCTGGGCGCGATCCTGGCCGCGCTCGTGATCCTGGCCACCGGCTGGTATGAGGCGGACGCGCTGGTCAGCGCGCTGATCTGCTGCGGCATCGTGCTGACCGCGTTCTGGCTTCTGCGCGACTCCGTGCACATCCTGCTGGAGGGCGCGCCGGCGCACTTGGACATCGAGGAGATTCGCTCCGCGCTCACGGGGCTTGACGGCGTGCGCGAGGTGCACGACCTGCATTTGTGGTCGGTCACGCGCGGTCAGGAGACGATGAGCGCTCACGTGGTCGTCGCACCCTCGCGCGAGGCGGCCGAGGTGCTCAAGGCCGGCCGCGCGCTGCTGTCTCAGCGCTTCGGCCTCACCCACGTGACCTTGCAGGTCGAGACGGAGTCCGGCACGCTGTGAAGCCGCGAACCGCTCTGCTCCTGCTCAACGGGGAACTGCGCGAGCCCGCCCCGGTGCGGACGCTGGCGCGGCGCGCGGACGTGCTGGTGTGCGCCGACGGCGGCGCGCGCCACGCGCTCGGCCTGCGCCTGATCCCGGACGCGGTGGTCGGCGACATGGACTCGGCGCCAAGATCGCTTCCGCGATCTTGGCGCCGAGTTCCTTTCATACGCGACCTCGATGTGTCGCGCGGCGATCTGGATAAATCCTTGGATTACCTGGAGTCGCTGGGCGTGCGCCGGGTGTGGGTCGCGGGCGCGCTGGGCGGGGGGCTTGATCACGAGTTGGTCAACCTGGCCGCGCTGGAGCGCCGTGGCGGAAAACTGGAACTTGCCGTCGTCGGCGGGGGATTGGCGCGCCTATTAGGCCCCGGACGCCACGCGTTGGACCTGCGTCGCGGCGAGCGCTTCTCTTTGCTGGCCGCGCCGCGCGCGCGCGTGACTTTGACCGGCGCGCTGTACGGCCTGCGCGAAGAGACCCTCACGCGCGGCAGCCGCGGCCTGGGCAATCGCTGTGCCGGCCGCGCCGCGCTGACCGTTCACACGGGGCTTGTCTGGCTGGCGGTTGACGCGCGTTAGATCAGCGCAAAGATCGACGGTCGAGAGAGCGCCGACCGTGAATGACGGCCGCGATCCAGACCGCGTCTTTTCTCCCTCGGGCCAAAGACCCGTTTCTCCTGGGACTTTGGTCTCAGACGGGACTTTCGCCGCGGTCGCTATGATCTAAGTGATGAAGACCCGCCGCGGCCTGGCCGCCGCCCTGCTGTTGGCCTCCGTCTGCGCGCGCGCTCAGCTGGAACTGCGCCTGGCGCCGGAGGCGTCCGCGCCCACCGCGGCGGTCGTTCCGACGGCCTTGGCGGCGCCCGCCGCACTGGCGCAGAGCGCGGTCTTGGCGGCGCCGGACGCCGCGCCGGCTCCGACGTCGGCGCTTGCCGCGCCGGCGGCGCAGCCGGCTGCCGCCGTCCCAGCGGTTGCGGCCGCGGCGGCGGCGCCGGCCGCACCCGGCCCGGCCGTACGCGCGGCGACCATCCGCGGCGCGGTCGCGGATTTTTCAAAGCTGGATCTTGGCTCCATAGACGCGGGGGCCGCGCGCCAAGCGGGCGACGAGTTGATGCGCCGCGCGCTGACCGGCGCAACCGCCGCGCCCACGCCGGCCGCGCCGGGCGCGCCGCAAACGCCCGACGCGCCGCGCGCCTCCGGGCTGTCCGCGCCCGGGCGCCGTCTTTATCTGATGTCCAAGCCTCTGCGCGTGACGGTTCAGTTGGGACCGGTCGCGCGCGCCGCGCATGTGGGCGTCGCGGTGGCCTGGGAGCTGTTCAAAGCCTGGGTGGGGTGGCATGCCACCGGCTCGCCCATGGGCGCTGCCGCGGTGATGGTCGTGGAACTGCCCGTCTCGCCGGCCATGGTCACGGGCCGTAGTCTGCTGGACCTGGGCCTGCGCTATTGGGTGCGCAAGCTGGCGGTGCCGCGGGAACTTTCGCGCGCGCCCGGCATGGAGCGCGTGCGCGTGCTCACCGCGGGCCACGTCGATTTCTGGGGGCCGCTGGCCGTGCGCAAGGAGAACACCGGCCTGATCTTCATCGACGCGTCCGCGCCGCCGCCGGACGGCCCCTTCGGCGCGCCCATCCCCATTGACGACGCCGCGCACCGGCGCGTGCGCCTGACGCTGGAGCGGCCGAGAGGATCTTCGCCGGTCGCGTGGACGCCGACGCTGGCGGAACTTCTGGAGCGCAAGCCCCTGCCGCCGGAGATTGCCGCGCAGTGGCGGCGGGCGCTCAAGACGCTGGCGCGCGGCCGGGCGCCGGCGGCCCGCCTGCTGGACGCCGCCAAGGGCGCGGGCTTGCGCGTCCAGGCGACCTTGCTGGGCGGCCCCGACGGCGACATCGCGCTGGGCTCCGTTTTGGAAGGGCCGTCGGCCAAGACATTCATCGGCCTGGGGCGGCTGGACCGCGTGCGCGGCTGGCTGGGCTGGAAGGTCCGCCCGCGCTCCATCCCGCTGTCCGACGCGGTCATTGAGCGCATCGGCGCGCCGCGTCAGTCCGGACTGCGCGCGTGGCTGACGCGCGCGTGGCGGCGGCTGACCGGGCGCCTGATCGTCGCCCCCTAAAAAAGAATCAGTTGGCGCAGGACGAGGCGCCGGCGGGATACTGCGTCTGGTACCACGCCTGGACCGCCGCCGCGTCGGCGTCGATGCGGGCTTGGTCGGAGATGGAGCGCACCGTGCCGTCGATGAAGCGCGCGTATTGACCGGCCAGCGCGGCGTCGATGGTGGCGCCGTTGCGGTAGTCGCTGGAGAGGTCGTCCAGGTAGATCACGTCGTAGTTCGGCAGGTAGGCGGTCTGCACGGAGTCCGGCGCCGGTTTGCCCGGGAATTGGGACTTGTAGGCGGCTTGGTAGCGCGACAAATCCACGTGGACGGCGTAGAGCACGGCGGGAAACTCCACGTTCGCGTTCGCGTCGGCGCCCAGGCGCGCGGAGACGGCGTCATAGATGCAGTCCTGACGGCTGGCGGGCTTTTCGCGCAGACCCAGCGCGCGGCCGATGGAGGGCAGGTTGCTGGGCTCCCAGCCCAGCGAGCGCAGGTAGTCCTCGCGCTGTTGGGCCTGCGCCTGGGCGACCAAGCCCGAGACCTGATCCGGGGAAATGCCGAACATATCCTGGGCGCGCGACGGCGCCACGGCGGCAAGCACGACGAGGGCTGCGAGAATTCGTTTCATGGCAATAGTGTAGCGCGTCTGTCGTGCGCGCGCCTGGGCCGTCGCGTCCCTTTTCATCTGGGACCTTCGGTCCAGACCGCCGCGGGCAAGCGCGAGACCTTGAAAAAATTGTTTCATTGACGGGGGGCGGACGCAAAGGAGACAGCTATGGCCGAGATCACGGCGGACAAGGCGACGGCGGAGAAGGCGGTCCTGCGCTACAACGGCAAGGAGTACGAATTTCCCGTGGTGACCGGCACGGAGAACGAGAAGGCCATCGACATTGAGCAGCTGCGCGCGCAGACCGGGCTGATCACGCTCGACAACGGCTACCTGAACACCGGCGCGTGCACCAGCGCCATCACCTTCCTGGACGGCGAGAAGGGCATCCTGCGCTACCGCGGCGTGCCCATCGAGCAGTTGGCCGAGCAGTCCACGTTCGTGGAGACCAGCTACTTGCTGATCTACGGCCGCCTCCCCAATAAAAAGGAACTGGAAACCTTCACCACCAACCTCACGCGCCACACCTTGATCCACGAGGACATGAAGCGCTTCTACGACGGCTTCCCGCGCGACGCCCACCCCATGGCCATGCTGTCCTCGGCCGTCAGCACGTTGTCGACGTTCTACCAGAAGCCGTCCGAGGCCTCCGGCGCGGGCCTGGACCTGTCGATCTTCCGTCTGCTGGCGAAACTGCCCACCATCGCGGCGTTCTCTCACAAGAAGTCCATCGGCCAGCCCTTCGTCTACCCGGACAACCGCCTGGACTACTGCTCCAACTTCCTCAAGATGATGTACGCCGTTCCCGCCGAGGAATACGAGGTGGACCCCGACATCGCCCGCGCGCTGGACCTGCTCCTGATCCTGCACGCCGACCACGAGCAGAACTGCTCCGCCTCCACCGTGCGCCTGGTGGGCTCCAGCCGCGCCAGCCTGTATGCGTCCGTCTCCGCCGGCATCTCCGCCTTGTGGGGCCCGCTGCACGGCGGCGCCAACCAGGAAGTCATCGAGATGCTGGAGTCCATCCACCGCAGCGGCATCACCACCAAGGACTTCGTCGAGAAGGTCAAGAAGCGCGAGGGCGGCGCCCGCCTGATGGGCTTCGGCCACCGCGTCTACAAGAACTTCGACCCGCGCGCGCGTATCATCAAGGGCGCTTGCGACACGATCCTCAATAAGCTGGGCATCGACGATCCGTTGCTGGAGATCGCCAAGCGCCTGGAGGAGACCGCGCTCAAAGACGAGTTCTTCGTCTCCCGTAAGCTCTACCCGAACGTGGACTTCTACTCCGGCATCATCTACCGCGCCATCGGCATCCCGGTCAACATGTTCACCGTGATGTTCGCGCTGGGCCGCCTGCCGGGCTGGATCGCCCACTGGAAGGAAATGAACGAGGCGCCCACCTTCAAGATCGGCCGCCCGCGCCAGATCTACACCGGCGCGCGCGAAACGAAGTACGTCCCGCTGGGCAAGCGCGTCGTCAAATAACGCGCCGGTCTAAGCCGTCAGTTCAATGCCCACGGGGCAGTGGTCGGAGCCCATGGTGGCGGGCTGGATCCACGCCTTTTTAAGACGGGGCCTCAAATTGGCGCTGATGTAGAAGTAGTCGATGCGCCAGCCGATGTTGCGGTCGCGCGCGCGGGACTGCTGGTCCCACCAAGAGTAGTGCTCCGGGCCTTTTTCGAACTCGCGGAAGGTGTCGATGAAGCCGTCGGCGATCAAGCGGTCCATCCACTCGCACTCCTGCGGCAGGAAGCCGGAGATCTTGCGGTTTTCCTTGGGGCGCGCCAGGTCAATTTCTTTGTGGGCGGTGTTGACGTCCCCGCAGATCACGATCTTGTCGTCGCCGCGCTTGCGGTAGCGGGGGATGACCTTTTTAAGCAGGGCCTCATAAAAATCCATCTTGAACTTCAGGCGCTCCTCGCGGGCTTTGCCGTTGGGAAAATAAATATTGAAGAGGGTAATGTCGTCGTGTTTGGTCACCAGCACGCGGCCTTCGTTGTCGAATTCCGGTATGCCGAAGCCGCGCTCCACGTTGGCCGGCGCGGTCTTGGAGAACGTGGCCGTGCCCGAATAGCCCTTCTTCTCGCCCCAGTGCCACTCGCCGTGATAGCCGTGCGGGTTCAATATCTCCGGCGTGAGCTGGTCCGGCTGGGCCTTGGTCTCCTGCAGGCAGACCACGTCCGCCTTCTCCGCCTGAAACCAATCGCCGAAGCCTTTTTTCCAGACCGCGCGTACGCCGTTGACGTTCCAACTGACGATTTTCAAGAACGGCTCCTCAATCGTTGGATTTTTTAAGAAACGTCCTCACTTCGCTTTGGCGGTCTCGTAGACCGGCGTGCCGGTGGAGTTGGCGTACTCGCGGAAGTGCTTGATCAGCTGCTTGGTGATGGGGCCGCAGGCGCCCTTGCCGATCACGCGCCCGTCGATCTTCACGCCCGCAATGACTTCCGCGCCGGTGCCGGTCAGGAAGACTTCGTCGGCGCCGTACAGGTCGTAGCGGGGGAAGTTGCGCTCGATGACCTTGATGCCCAGCTTCTCGTGGGAGAGTTCCATGACCACGTTGCGCGTCACGCCCACCAGGATGCCGGCGGAGGTGGGCGGGGTGAAGATGCGGCCGTCCTTGATGTAGAAGATGTTGTCGCCGGAGCATTCGGAGACGTGGCCGGTGGCGTTGAGCAGGATGGCTTCCTGCGCGCCGGCGGCGGTGGCTTCCGCGCGGGCGAGTATGTTGGCCAGGTAATTGAGGGACTTCACACCCGGCGTCACCTGGTCCAGGCCCTTTTGGCGGATGGTGGAGGTGACCAAGGTCAGGCCCTTCTCGTAGAACTCCTCCGGGTACAGCTCAATCTTGTCGGCGATGATGAACAAGGTCGCGCCGCCTTTGCACTTGCGCATGTCCAGGCCCAGGTCTCCAATGCCGCGGGTGACCACCAGGCGGATGTAGGCGTCCTTCAAATTGTTGAGGCGGACGGTCTCTATGATGGCCTTCTCGATGTCCTTGATGGGCAGGGGCAGTTTGAGCAGGATGGCGCGCGCGGATTCGTCCAGGCGCTGGAGGTGGTCTTCCAGGCGGAAGATGCGGCCGTTGTAGGCGCGGATGCCCTCGAAGATGCCGTCGCCGTAGAGCACGCCATGATCGAAGACCGAAACCTTCGCGTCCTCTTTCTCACAGAACTTCCCGTCGATGTAAATCTTCATGGCGTCCTCCTTCGCTTGACGCCCTAGGATACCAAATCGGCCGCAAAAACGGCTTGTCCGGCCCCGTCGTGATTCGGTAAGCTCCGCCCATGACCACGACCATGACCCCGCTTTCTCCCATAGTCGCCGACATCCGCCGCAAGGCCGCCGCGCTCAAGAAAAAAATCGTCCTGCCGGAAGGCGAAGAGAAGCGCACGCTGAAAGCCGCCGCCATATTAAAGAAAGACGGCCTGTGCGTGCCCATCCTGCTGGGCCACCCGGAGATCTCCCGAAAGGTCGCCGCGGACAACGGCGCGGACATCGCCGGCGTGGAGATCGTCGATCCCGCGGCGGACGCGAAGTTCAAAGAGTACGTGGCCCAATACTTCGAACTGCGCAAGCACAAAGGCATCACGGAGGACGAAGCCCGCGCCGCCTGCCTGGACCCGCTCACCTACGGCGTCATGATGCTCCACAACGACCGCGTGGACGGCTACCTCTCCGGCGCCGACCACGCCACGGCCGATACTGTCCGGCCGGCACTCCATATCATCAAGCCCGCCCCCGGCGTGCGCACCATTTCGAGCTTCTTCATCATGATCTTCCCCAATAAGGAGCAGGGCGACAACGGCGTCCTCATCATGGCCGACTGCGCCATCAACATTGACCCCGTCCCGGTGAAGCTGGCCGCCATCGGCATCTCCAGCGCCCGCATGGCCAAGGTCCTGTGCGGCTTAGACCCGCGCATCGCCTTCCTCTCCTTCTCCACCAACGGCTCCACGGAGCACCCGCTGGCCGCCGCCGTCAAGGACGCGGTCCGCATCGCCAAAGAAAAAGCCCCGGACCTGGCCATCGACGGCGAAATGCAGGCCGACGCCGCTTTGGTCCCGGAAATCGGCCAACGCAAATTCCCCGGCTCCAAAGTGGCCGGCCGCGCCAACGTCCTGGTCTTCCCCGACCTTCAGTCCGGCAACATCGGCTACAAGCTGGTCCAGCGCCTGACCGGCGCCGAAGCCCTGGGCCCCATCATGCAAGGCTTCAATAAACCCGTCAACGACCTGTCCCGCGGCGCCTCCGTCGACGACATCGTGAACATGGCCTGCGTGACGGCGCTGCAGACGGATCCGGCGTTGCGCGGCTAGGCCGCGCGCGGTCTTATTTCTCACGCTGCGTCAGTTTACGCATTGCCGCCAGAACTTCGTGAATGGCGACGGCGTGTTCGCCTTGTTCGCTTTCAAGCCCTTCAAGGGCTTCCTCGGCTCTCTCCATCCGCGTCGCAAGACCGGCGTCGACCATCAGCGCCTGCCGGAGCTTCACGAATGCGCGCATGATGGCGATGTTGATCTCCACGGCGCGCTCGCTGTGCAGCACGCTGGAGAGCATGGCCACGCCTTGCTCCGTGAAAACATTCGAATGGTAGCGCTGTCCTCCTCGCCCGATCTTTGAGGTCACAAATTGTGACCTCAAACGTTCCGCTTCCTGCGGGCTGAGAGTGAACATGAAATCCGGGGGGAAGCGGTTGGCATGACGCCGAACGGCTTGGTTGAGGACCTTTGTCTCCACACCGTATAGCTCGGCGAGGTCCCGGTCCAGCATGACCCTCTGGCCGCGGATGAGATGGATGAGCGCGTCGATCTTGGCTATTTTCATACAGAGCATACGATTCGACCCCTCCAAAAGTTCCATTCTTGATTGCTATCCTGTGTCGGCGCTCCTAGAATATGACGCACGGTAATCAAGAACTGCGATGGCTCATAGAACCAATTTCAAACGACTTCTTCAGAGGATGTGGGATCAGAGGACGGATCGTCTTCTGCGGATAGTGGCCGGTGGGCGCGGGCCGATTCGAACGTTTGATAGGAAATACCGTGATCGAATTGCGGATGAACTTGTGGGTGCCGCCATATCCGCGATGAAGCGTCGCCGCGGAGTGTGGCCACGGGGTATCGAAGAGCATACGATCAGGCTTCCAAATAGAAATCGTCGTAAGATTGAACACATGAAGCGGAGGTACTTTGTCTTAGGCGCTCCGCGTCATTTTGTCTACGCCTTTTATCGATATGGCCGCTGTTTGAAGGTCGGCCGCACAGAAAAGGGATTTGGGCGTATTACTCAATATCAGGACACAGTGTATTTGC
This sequence comes from Elusimicrobiota bacterium, assembly GCA_013044195.1. Classification (GTDB taxonomy): domain Bacteria; phylum Elusimicrobiota; class Elusimicrobia; order UBA1565; family UBA9628; genus GWA2-66-18. Next base: position 35,988 of record JABEUV010000035.1, read on the forward strand.
GCGATGCGACATCCCTTTGGATTGCGGTTCCTGGTTCGGCTACGCGCCGGAGCCTGCCCCAATTGGAATGCCTTGCACACCACTTTCTTGATCCCAAGAGAAACGCGGTGGCCCCTACTCGCCCGCCGTATCGCAAGCGGTGCCCGATTTGTTCCGTGGAGCGAGAGCTCCGGGAACTGGTTGAGATCTTTCGCTTTAGAGATTAGGAGCAGATGGATAGATGTCGATTCCTGTCACAATCCATTTTCTCGCGCGAGCGTTGGCTCAGCAGCGCCAGCTTCTCCGGTCCCCAGGCAAGGAGGGCGGCTTGCCATTCGGCGACGGCGGCCTGCGCGCGCATGGAGCGCGCCTGCTCCAGGAGCAAGATGAGCAGTGGAGCGCGGCCAAGGCGCTCTCGTCTTCCCCTTTGAGAAGAGCGAGCATGGCGGCGAAGTCGCGGGCGGATTTGGAGCCGCGGACCGACAGATGGGCGCGGGTGGCGGAGAACAGGAAAAACATGGTTTCGCCCGCGTTCCTGAGATCGTTGGATTTCTGGGAGTCCGAAAGGCGGAACTCGCAGGAAGACGGCTTGGCGTTGATGAGGATTGCGGTGATCAGGCAGGCCGCGCAGGCGTGGTGGGACCAGGCCAAGTCGATATCCGCCGAAAAGGTATAGGGCGCGGGGGCGGGGATTTCCAGGGGTTGGAGACGGAAGAACAACACCCGCCACGCTCTCGGCCTTCGGGTCGAAGGGCTTAATATGGCGGGTTTTTTATTTTGTAGATGGCCGAGAAGTGCGATAAGCCGGCGCTGACGTTTCGGCAGCAAGCGGAGCTGCTGGAGAAGCGCGGGCTGGCCATCGCGGATCGCGCGGCGGCCGAGGCCATGCTGGCCGATACGAACTACTACCGGCTGAGCGCCTACGGCGTACCGTTTCGGCGGGAACGCGACGTGTTCCTGCCGGGAGCCACGTTCGAGAACGTGCGGGCGCTGGTTTGATGTTCCATTTTGGAGCCTCAAACGCGCCACGTGAAACCCGCCGTGAAAACCGGATGGAACAAAAGGCGGGGTCGGCGCGTATGTATGAGATGGAAATCGCGAAAGTTGAAGGGCTGATACGCGTCATTCGCGGGCAGAGGGTGATGCTCGACGAGGATCTTGCTGTGCTCTACGGCGTGCAGGTGCGCCAACTCAAGCGGCAGGTGCGGCGCAACCGGACGCGATTCCCGGATGACTTTCTTATGGTGCTGAACACGGCGGAGCGCGAAATCTTAAGGTGCCAATTTGGCACCTTAAGATGGGGCCGACATGCAAAGTATCCGCCGTTCGCCTTCACGGAGCACGGCGTGGCGATGCTGTCGAGCGTACTCAACAGCGAGCGGGCGGTTCAGGTCAACATCGCGATCGTGCGCGCGTTCGTCCGTTTGCGGAAGGTCTTGGCCGCGAATAAGGATTTGGCGGAGCGCATGGAGAAGGTGGAGAAGCGGCTGGAGGGCCACGACGAGGCGCTGGGGGAGCACGCGGCGGCCCTACGCTCCGTGTTCGATGATATTCGCGCGCTGATGGGGCCGCCGGAGGGGCCGAAGAAAAGGATCGGGTTCTAGAGGCGCGGCGACGCCGCCGAGGTCAGGAGGAGGAGTGGCTCGTTTAAGGTCGCAAATTGCGACCTTAAAATTGGGAGGAAGCGGGCGGGGGAGGAAATACTGGCCGCTGGCGTTCACGGAGCAGGGGGTGGCGATGCTGTCGAGCGTGCTCAACGGCGAGCGGGTGGTTCAGGTCAACGGAAGAACGCCGAGCGGCCATCGCGGAGATACGGCGGTTGTCGGGGCCGTGAAAACCGGCGTGAAAACTTTTGAGGTCACAATCTGTGACCTCAAATTTCGGCGGCGCGTATGTATGAGATGGAAATCACGAAGATCGGGACGTTGATTTACGTGGTGCGCGGTCAGCGAGTCATGCTGGACCGCGATCTGGCGGCGCTCTACGGCGCGCAGACCGGAGCGCTGAATCAGGCGGTGAAGCGCAACCGGGAGCGGTTTCCCGACGATTTCATGTTTCAACTGAACGCGGAGGAGACGAGAAATTCAGGACTCCTGACATGTCCAGACTTCCTCGTCGAAATAGCTTGACAGACTGGTCCCTAGTTAGTAATAATCTATGCAACCTAAC
>JABEUV010000036.1 GCA_013044195.1 Elusimicrobiota bacterium
CGCCGGCGGAACGTGGAAACGGATTTCCTCGGCCGCCTCGAAGCGCAGGCGATCCGACGCGCGCGGCGAAACGTACGCGCTGACCCGGCGCGATCGCGCGGCGGCGGCGGCCAAACGGCGAGCTCCTTCCTTGCCCAGATAGCGTCGGACGCACTCGATATGCTTGCACGTCCCCAGCTCGTTGGTCATGAAATCCACGCAGCCGCAAGAAGCGTGAACCCAGTCCGCGTCCCGAACGGCGACCCGGTAGTTCTCCGTCTTGCGCGTCGGGTCTCCCGACGTCACGGCGTAGTCTCCCAACGGGCCGCCCGCGGGCGTCCGGCGCACGCGCAGGCCTTCTTCGATCGCGCGCTTGCGCCGGTCTTCGCGTTCGATCGCGGCCAGTTCGCGCAGCGTGTTTTCCCGTTCGGCCGGGTCGTCTTCCGCGCGCGCCGACGCGACGCCGCCCAGCTTCGGCTCCGAGCCCGTCTCCGACTGCTGCCAGGCGAGCAGGGCGGCGACGGCGTGCTTGCAGAGCGGCTCCCAGTCATAAGGGCAGCCGCAGCGCGCCGTCGGCGGCCCGGAGCGCGCGAAGCGAATCTCGACGCGGTAAGGCTGCTCCGCGTTCCCCGCGACCCGCGCGACGAGCCTGTTGTCCTCGTCGGAGTCGAGGCTGGACACGCGGCCCTGGCGATAATAGTCCCGTCCCCTCGAAACGACGCGCGAGGACGCCCAAGAGCCTATGTTTCTCTCCACGTAGAATGGGTCCGGTGGCCGCTCGACGCCGCCGCTCCCGTCCGCATCGACCGAAACCCGGCTCGTGTCTTTCGAGTTGTTCATTGGGGTCGTCCCTCGCATTATTCGCGTGACGCGTTCGGCTATTCTAAACTTTTTCGGCGATCAGAAATCCGCTTGCTTCGCAGGGGAAGATTCGCGATTCCGCGCTCTTTTCCGGACGCGGCGACTCAGTAGGTGACCAGGGACTCGATGCGGCGGCCCGGCAGTTTCTTTCGGCCGTTGAGAAAGCCCAGCTCGATCAGGAACGCCGCGCCCACCAGTTCGCCGCCCACGTCCTCGATCAGCTTGACCGCGGCCGCGGCGGTGCCGCCGGTGGCCAGCACGTCGTCGACCAGCAGGACTTTCGCGCCTTGGGAGAACGCGTCGGCGTGGGCCTCGATGGAGTCCGTGCCGTATTCCAGCGCGTAGCTGGCGGACTTCACCGCGCGCGGGAGCTTTCCCTTTTTTCGGATGGGCACCACGCCCGCGCCCAGACGATAGGCGATGGGTGTCGCCAGCAGGAAGCCGCGCGACTCGATGCCGGCCACGATCTGCACGCCGCGCCCGACGAAAGGTTCGGCCAGGCGGTCGATCGTCTCGGCAAAGCCCTTGGCGTCGGCCAGCAGAGGGGTGATGTCCTTGAACACGATTCCCTTCTTGGGGAAATCGGGTACATCGAGGATGCGGCTCTTGAGGTCGATCATTTCTTGCGGGCCGGCGCCGTGAACACCAGCTTGCGCGGGGCGCGGCGGATGAACTGCGGGCCCGTGGGCGCGGTCTTGCGGCCCTCCGGGATGGTCTGGCCCAGGATGTCGGTCTTCAGGCGCGGCCGGTCGAAGCCGGGCTGAAGGTTGGTGTGGCCGCGGCGGCCGCCGTCGTCCAGGTCGATGAGGCCCATGCGGTTGGCCACGCGGCGCAGGCGCAGCAGGGCGCGCTCCTCGATTTGGCGGATGCGCTCGCGCGACAGGCGCAGGCGCTTGCCCACTTCCTCAAGCGTCATCGGCGTCTGGCCGGTGAGGCCGTGGCGAAATTCCAGGATCATGCGCTCGCGCTCGCCGATCTCGCGCAGGGCCTGGTGCAGTTCGTCGTGGAGCTTCAGCACGCCGATCACCGTCTCCGGCGACTGCGCGGTGGTCTCCGCGATCATGTCCTCGACGGTGATGTTGTCGTCCTCGGAGTCGATGGGCGCGTCGAAGGAGCCCATGCCCTTGGCGGCCTCGGCGGCGTCCAGCACGCCGCGCACCTGCCGCGCCGTCCAATGCATGGCGCGCGCCATTTCCGCCAGCGACGGGTCTCGGCCCAGCTTCACGTGCATCTTCTCCCACATCTTGAGCCACTTGCGCAGGGCTTCCCACGCGTGCGGCGGGATGCGGATGGTCTTGGACTGCTCCTCGACGGCGCGCCGGATCGACTGCTCGATCCAGTAGGAGGCGTAGGTGGAAAAGCGGAAGCCTTTCTTCGGCTCGAACTTGTCGATGGAGTGCATCAGGCCCAGGTTGCCTTCCTCGACTAAGTCCATGAACTCGATGCCCTGGCGGTGATATTTCTTGGCGATGGGCACCACCAGGCGCAGGTTGGCCTCCATGATGCGGGACTTCGAGGGCTGGTCGCCCTTCTTGGCCTTTTTCCAAAGCTCGTGCATCTCCTCGCGCGTGACCTGCGCGAGCTTTTGGATGCCCTTGAAATACTGGCTTATAGTGTCGGTCGACGGTTCCATCGTTCTCCCTGGACGTTATGAGCCTTTCCGCCTCATCTGATTTCGAAGCCGCGCCCGCCCTGCGGCGCGGCCTTACTCCATTCGATCGCGTCCACCCCCGCCGCGGGATTGCCGTCCTTGAGCCGCCGAACGAACTCGTCCAGCGCCTGCGGCTCCCCCTCGACTTCGGCCTCGACCGATCCATCCTCCCGGTTGCGCACCCAGCCCGTCAGCCCCATCGCCTCGGCCAACGTGCGCACGAACCACCGGTAGCCCACGCCCTGAACGCGTCCGCGCACCCGCACGTATCGACGCGTCAAGGCCCGAGGCGCGTCCATTCTAGTGATTAGTCAAGAGCCAGTGCAAGAATAAAGAGAGGGTCAGTCCTTAACTTGTTAAGTTCTTTGAACTTAACAAGTTAAGGACTGACCCTCCAAAACTGGTCGGGGTACTCAGGCTTGAACTGAGAACCTCTTGGTCCCGAACCAAGCGCTCTGCCAATTGAGCTATACCCCGATCTGCAAAGACGAATTTCCGCGCCTGGGGTCGGGGACACAGGAATCGAACCTGTAGCCTCTCCCACCCCAAGGGAGCGCTCTACCATTGAGCCAGTCCCCGGCCTCAGGCGCGGCCGGCCTCAACGGCCGAACTCGTCCAAGAGCATTCTAATTTCTTTTTTGACGTCGCGCAACAGCTTTATCGCCGGACCGGCGTCCGTTCCGACGGAGGCCGCCGAAGATCCGGTGGCCGCGGCGCCGCGGCGCCGCTCGATCAACGCGCGCCGCGCTCCCGCCACCGTCAGCTTGCGCCGCTGGACCAGGTCCTTGATCTCAAGCAGAAGTTCCACGTCCGCGCGCGTGTAGCGTCGGTGCCCGCCCGCGCCGCGCGCGGGACGCAGGTCGCCGAAACGCGTCTCCCAGTAGCGCAGCGTGTGCGCCGGCAGCTGGGCCAGGCGCGCGGCTTCGCGCATGGTGAAGAACTCGCGGTCGGGCAGGAACGGCAGTTCCATCAGGGCCGCCGCCGCGGCCGGCCGCGGCTTAGCGCGTCATCCAGGACCGCGAACGGACGGTGATCAGCGCGTAGATGGATATCCAAAAGAGGCTGAAGAAAGAGAAGTA
>JABEUV010000262.1 GCA_013044195.1 Elusimicrobiota bacterium
CCTGCTCTGCAACCAGCTCTGCGGCTCGGGCCACACCGAGATGCAGGGAATCGTCGAGGTCGACGACCACGACGACTTCGTCAAGAACACGAGCGGCTCGGATTTCTGACGAGAAGAAACAGGAGAACACATGTCACGATTCATCTCCGCTGTCGTCGTCGGCATCCTCTTGATGGGCCTCGGCACGCGCCTGCTCGCCGGCCCGTTGGGGTCCCAAGCCGCGGCCGCCCTCTCTTATTTGGCGGCCCTTCTGACCTATCTCGGTCTCATCGGAGGCGCCCAAGCCCTGCGCAGCTACGCCGACGGCCAGGAGCCCCCGGAGGAACGCGGCTGGAGACGCTTTTTCGCCTTCGACCTTGATCATAAAGTGATCGGCGTACAGTACGGCGTGGCGACACTGATCGTATTTCTCTTCGGCGGCGTCATGGCGCTCATCATGCGTTTGGAGCTTTCGCACCACGGCATGCAGTTCCTGACTTATCAGCAGTACAACACCGCGATGACCTTGCACGGCATCTCCATGGTGGTCGTCGCTCTGATCGGCACCGCGGGCAGTTTCGGCAACTTCATCCTGCCGCTGCAGCTGGGCGCGCGCGACATGGCGTTCCCGCGCATGAACGCGCTGAGCTTCTGGCTCCTGCCGGCCGCCGTCCTGCTCCTGCTGGCCACGCCGTTCTTCGGCGGCCTGGATTTCGGCTGGGCCGCGTACGCGCCTCTCTCCGTCCAAGGCGCGAGCCTGGGCAAGATCCTGTTCTTGCTGGCCTTCATCACGGTCGGGTTTTCTTCGATTTTCAGCGGTGTCAACTTCTGCGCGACGGCCCTGACGATGCGAGCCAAAGGCATGACGTGGTTCAAGATGCCCATCTTCTCGTGGGCGATCCTGTCCGCGGCGATGATCCAGCTCGTCGGCACGTCGGTGGTCGCCGCGTCGCTGATCATGGTGATTTTCGACCGCGCGCTGCACACGTCGTTCTTCGATCCGGCGCTGGGAGGCAACGTGCTGCTCTACCAGCACTTATTCTGGTACTACTCCCACCCGGCCGTCTACATCATGGTACTGCCCGGCTTCGGCGTACTGCTTGAGGTCCTGCCGACGTTCGCGCGCAAGCCGCTGTTCGCCTATCGGATCGCGGCGGCGTCGTTCTTGGCGATCGTCGCCTTGAGCTTCGTCGTCTGGGCGCATCACATGTTCACGTCCGGGATGTGGGCGCTGCTCAAGACGCCGTTCATGATCAACACCGAGCTGATCTCCGTTCCCACCGGCGTCGTGATCCTCGCCGCCCTCGGGACGCTGTGGCGCGCGAAGATCCGGCTCGACTCTCCGATGGTCTGGGCGATCGCGTTCATCGCCAACTTCCTGGTCGGCGGGCTCACCGGCATCCCGCTGGCCGACGCGCCGACGGATTTCCATCTGCACGACACTTGGTTCGTGGTCGCGCATTTCCATTACACGATCATGGGCGGCGCGATTTTTGCCACCTTCACCGCCATCCACTATTGGTTTCCGAAGATGACCGGCCGACGGCTGAACGAAACCCTCGCCAAGATCGAGTGCGCGGTGATGTTCTTCAGCTTCAACGCCCTGTTCATCCCGATGTTCTGGCTGGGCACGCACGGCATGCGCCGCCGCGTCGCGGATTTCCCGGCGTGGATGGATCCCATCCAGCTGTGGATCAGCGTCATGGCGCTGTTCGTTGCCGCATCGGTCGCTATGCTCCTCTACAACGTCTATCGCTCGCTGAAAGACGGCGAGCCCTCGGGCGACAACCCGTGGGAGGCCAAGACGCTGGAGTGGGCGACGTCCTCTCCGCCTCCGCACGGAAACTTCAAGACTCCGCCCGCCGTCACCCAGGACCCTTATGACTACGGCGTCCCCGCCTGACGCCCCGACAGGTGGACGCGCGTTGAAGGACTGCCTCTCTCTGGCCAAGCCGCGCATCACGCTGCTAGTCGCGCTGTGCGCGGCGGCGGGCTTCGCCCTGGCTTCGCGCGGCCGTCTCGACCGGGCGAAGCTCGGCTGGACCGCGCTCGGCGTGGCGCTTGCCGCGGCTTCGACGGGCTGCCTCAATCAGGTCCTGGAGGCGAAGAGCGACGCGCTCATGAACAGAACACGCGGCAGGCCTATTCCCGCCGGACGCGTGCGCCCCGGCACGGCCCTGCTGCTTGGAACAGCGTGGGGAGCGGCGGGCCTGGCGCTCCTTGCCTGGAAGGCCGGCGCGACGGCCTGCGGTCTGACGGCGTTCACGCTGGCAAGCTACCTGGCCGTCTACACGCCGATGAAGCGCGTCTCCCCTCTCTCGACTTGGATCGGCGCGATTCCCGGGGCCCTGCCGCCGGTGATCGGTTGGGCCGCCGCCGGCCGGGCCCTCGACGCCGACGCCGCGGCTCTCTTCGCCATCCAGTTCCTGTGGCAGATGCCGCATTTCCTCGCCCTGGCGCGGCTTTACCAAGAGGACTACGCGCGCGGGGGCTTGCGCGTCTACGGCGCCGTCGACCCAAGCGGCACGCGGACCTCCCGCCAATTGGTTTCGACGTCGGGACTGCTCCTCACGGCATCGGTCGCGCCTTACGCGCTCGGCCTCGCGGGCGCCACGTATCTTGCCTGCGCCCTCGCGTGCGGCGCCGCGTTCTTCCTGACGTGCCTCTCCACGGTCCGCGTTCTCGATGAACGGGCCGCGCGGCGCGTCTTCGTCGCCTCGCTTGCCTATCTCCCCCTCGTGCTGTCGGCGCTCGTTTTGAACAGGAGCCGATGAATCGGCCGATCCGTACGTGGTAGTTTTTCATGATTCCGGTTATACTGGGCATGAGTGCAAATCAGTCGCGACAAGGACGAAAACGGGGTTTCCAACGGCCAAGACCGTGAACAAACTGGCGGCAGGGATTTCAGCTCTGCCGGACGTGGAAAAATGGCGATTGGTGGATCACATCCTTACGGACTTGGACCAACCGGACCCAAAAATAGACCGTGTCTGGGCGAAAGAGGCGCGCAAGCGCTGGGCCGCCTATAAAGCCGGAAAAGTTCCAGCGTTCTCTTACGAAGCCGTCATGGCCAAGCACCGCCGGGCGTGAAAGTCCGGCTTTTTTCCCCGGCTCGTTAGGAACTTAATGATACGGTCGCCTGGTACGAAGGACAGACCATAGGACTGGGGCGCGAGTTCCTGGATGAAATCGACCGGGCCGTACGGCGCTCCGTAGCATTCCCCCCTGTCTTGCCCAGAAATCGAGCCAGGCATGCGTCGGTGCCTATTGGCCCGATTTCCATACGGCTTGATCTTCTCCGCGGATCAGGATACGCTCGGCATCATCGCCGTGGCGCACTTGCATCGCGAGCCGCGCTACCGGATCGATCGGTTTTGATCCGCAAGACCTCGCGTCAGCGCGCGCGACGGCTATACAGCCGCACGGGAAGGCCGCCGTTGAGCGTGGAAAGCTCCGTGTCGAAGTCCAGGCCCGTGGCGCGCGCCAGCTCCGGGCGCGCGGTCAGCACAGTCGTCGACCAGTCGCAGCCCAGCGCGCGCGCGACTTGTCCCAGCCGCGCGTAGAGGCCGCGCAGGTCGCGCTCGGCGCTGACGCGCACGCCGTAGGGCGGGTTGGTCACTAGCCAGCCCGGGCCCGGCGTGGGCGCAACGTCGGACAGCGCGCGCACGGAAAATTCGATGCGGTCCGCGACCGCGGCGCGCTCCGCGTTGGCGCGCGCGGCCGCGACGGCGCCCGCGTCGCGATCAGACGCGATAATGCGCGGAAACGGTCCGGAGGCGACGGCGCTTGCCGCGGAGCGCGCGCGCTCCCAAGCGCCCGCGTCGAAGCCGGGCCAATCCATGAACGCGAAGCGCCGCGCGCCGCCGGGCGGCCGGCGCAGGGCCCATAGCGCGGCCTCCACGGCGATGGTGCCGGAGCCGCAGAACGGGTCCAGCAAAGTCCCACGCCGGTCCCAACCCGACGCGATCAACAGCGCCGCGGCCAACGTCTCCTTGAGCGGCGCCTTCGCCGTCTCCAGGCGGTAGCCGCGGCGGTGCAGCGGCGTGCCGGAGGCGTCCGCGTCGACCACCACCGAGGCGCCGCTCACACGCACGACGACGGCCTGAGCCGCGTCGTCCTTGGAAAGAGCGACCGCTCTTTTTAGACGCTCACCAGCGCCCCCGGCCAGACGTTCGGCCAGCGCGCGCTCGTGGTCCAATCCTGGGCCGCGGCCGTGCACGCGCACGTTCAGCGCGCGGCCCGGCGCCAGGACGCGATCCCAGGGCAGGCGGCTGGAGGCGCGGCGCAGTTCCGGCAGGGAGACCGCGGAGAACGTTCCCAGACGCGCCAGCACGCGGTCGGCGCTTCTGAGCAAAAGGTTGGCGCGCGCCAACGCGTCCTTGGACGCGTCGAGCGCGACCAGTCCGGGCGCGCCGTCGGGACCGGTGAACAGCCGCGGCCGGCGCAGGCCCAGCTCCACGGCCTCCAGCGCCAGCAGGGCTTCCAAACCGGGCGCGCCGACGGCGAAGAGCGGATCCATGGCGGTCGATCATATCAAGTCTCGCGCGCCGCGCCCGAAAGTCGGATAATAGGCGCATGGACACGCGCGCGCAGCCGCTGAAGATCGTGGGCATACTGCGCTCCTGCTTCCGCGAGAAATTCGGCACGCCACGCCAGCCGCGTCTGGTCCCGGGAGCCACCGCGGAGCTGACCATCGCCAAGGAGTTCCTGCCCGAGCACTCGCTGGCGGGACTCTCCGGCTTCAGCCACGTCTGGCTGATCTCCTATTTCCATCTCAACACCAACAAGAAATTCCGGCCCAAGGTGCATCCGCCGCGCCTGCGCGGCGAGACCATCGGCCTATTCGCCTCGCGCTCGCCGCACCGGCCCACGCCTCTCGGCCTGTCCTTGGCGCGGCTGGTGAGCGTGGACGGCGCCACGCTAAAGCTCTCCGGCATCGACCTGGTCGACGGCACGCCGATTTTAGACGTCAAGCCCTACATCCCGGATTGGGACAGCGTGCCGGACGCGGCCTCGGGCTGGACGTCGGCGCCGTTTCCCACGCTGAAGGTGGCGTTCGCGCCGCGCGCGCGGCGCGACATGGCGGCGGCGGAGAAGCGGCTGAAGCGCACGGACCTGGAGACCTTGCTGAGCGACATCCTCCGCTCGGACCTGCGCAACCCGCGCGACAAATCGCAAAGCGCCGACGGGCTGGAGTTGGGATTTTTTCTGCACGACTTCGAGGCGCGCTTCGTGGTTCGCCGCGGCACGGCCACGGTGACGCGCCTGCTGACCGGCACGACCATGCATAAAAAGGACCGCCGCACGCCGCCGACGCGCATCGAGCTGGCGCGCTGAGCGCCGACGCGATCATGCTATGATCGCGTCATGAAGACCATCATCGCCCTGCTTGCCGCCGGCTTTCTTTTGTCGCGCCCGGCGTCCGCTCAGGCCTGGCGGTCCTACTTCAAGGCTTCGCCGTCGTCCAAGGCGACGGCCTCGGCGTGTCCGGTCGTCGCCCCGATCGTCGTCGGCGGTACGCAGGGCTACGCCGACACGGTCCAAGGCACGGAGTGCTTCGTCTCCATCGATCCCGAGAACACGACGAGCATGATCTACCGCGACTACGCGTTCTTCAGCGACGGGATGATGATGGTCTTCAACTCCTACGGCCCGCAGGAAGGCCCGACCATGACCTCGGCGCGCCAGTATTACTTCTTCCCACGGACCGGCCTGCCGCAGCTAAAAATGGACGCGAAGGCGGGCGCCGTGGCGGTGATCATGGCCGACGGCGGCCGCGCCACGTTCGCCGCGCCCACCGCGCAAATCTCCGCGCTGGACCGCGGCGACGTGACCGTGTCTGCCAGCCTGGCGCGCTCCGCGCGCGGCGGCGTGGAGATCACGCACTACCGCGGCCTTCTGCTGGACGCGGGCTTCCGTTTGGGCGAATTGCCCTCCGGCCTGCCCAACGGCCAGTCGACCTTCTACACCGCCGCGGGCCAAACCTGCACCGTGACCAACAGCGAGATCTTCGCCTACTCGGGCTACGACAACTCCTTCAAGTTCGACGACGCCGCCCTGTCGGCTTTCCTCAAGAAGCGCTGTCCCGCCTTGACCGTTGGGTTCTGACGCCGCCGACTGGCGGGCCAACGTCCGTCGCGTCTACGCCTGGAAGGTCCTGACCAGCCTTCATTTTTTCGCGGGCGTGCTGATCCCGTTTTTCACGCAATGGGGCGGCATCACGCTGCGCCAGGTGCTGTGGCTGCAGACGTGGTTCATGCTCTGGATTCTGGCGCTGGAAATTCCCACCGGCGCCTTCGCCGACCGTTTCGGACGGCGCGCGTCATTGCTGTGTGCCACTATCTGCCTGATCTCGGCGGTTTCGTACTACGTCACGCACCAGGGACTGGCGAATTTCTTCGCGGCCGAGTTCCTGTGGGCGTGTTCGTCGGCGTTCGCTTCCGGCGCCGACGAGGCGCTCGCCTACGACAGCCTGAAGGCCGCGGACGCCGAGGGCGCGTCGAAGAAAGCGCTTGCGCGGCTGGGCACGGCGGAGATCGGCGCCATCGCAATCGCGGCCCCCATCGGCAGCATCGTGGCCTCGCGCTGGGGCCTGCGCGCGCCGCTGGCCCTGGGCCTGATTCCTTTCTGCCTGGCGGTGCCCGTGGCGCTGTCCTTGCGCGAGCCGCCGCGCGGCCGCCGGGAGGAACGCCTGGGCTACTGGGCCACGCTCACCGGCGGCGCGCGCTACTTTGCCGGCCACGCGGTCCTGCGCGCGCTGGCCTTCGACGGCGTGACCATCTGGACGCTGAGCTTCATGACCATCTGGCTCTACCAGCCGCGCCTTCAGCAGTTGGGCGTGCCGCTGGTCTTCTTCGGCTTCGTCACCGCCGGCGCCACCTTGTTTCAATCCGCCGTCCTGCTCAACGTCTCCGCCTTCGAGCGCTTCTTCGGCGGGCCGCGCCGCTATCTGCTCTGGAGCGCGCTGATTCCGGGCGTGGGCTACCTGGCCCTCGCCGCCGCGCATTCGGCTTGGCTGGCCGCGCCGCTGGTGGTCCTCATCACCGGCTTCGGCCTGTCGCGCTCCGTCCTGATCAACAACTACATGCACAAGCACATCGACAGCGCGCGCCGCGCCACCGTCCTCTCCGCCGCCGGCATGTCGCGCCAGCTCTTCACCGCCTGCGTCTATCCCATCGTGGGCTGGGCGGCGGAGAAATCGCTCACCGGAACGTTCGCCGGGTTGGGTGTGGCCGTCCTGGCCTGCGCCGCCGCGTCGTCGGTGGAGGAAGCGCACCTGCGCGACTGAGGGGCGCGGGGCCCGTCAGGGCCACAGCGCGAAACCGGCGCGCGCGAAGTGCTCGTCGAACGCGAAGGCGCGTTTGACGCGCCGCTCGCGCATGAGCGCAAAGGAGACGCAATCGGTGAAGCTGACGCGTTGATCGGCGAACTTCTCGAAGAGATCCAGCGCTTCGCCCTCGATCTTCTCCGAAGGCCTTAGGATTTCCAGCGCCTTCGAGTTTCGGATCGCGCGGCCTCGATCGGCCGCGAAGGCATAATTCGCGCGACGCGCCAGCAAGGTCAGCGTCTCGTCGAGCACGAAATTGCTGGTGCAGCAGCGTTCGCCTTCTTTGGCGAGCCGCGTCCAACCGGCGACGGCGCGCGCATGGAATTGATCGGCGGTCAGGTAGCGCCCCAGGAACGCGCCCGTGTCGATGAAGATCACGCGTCCGCGCCGTAGAGATAGCGGTCGTGCTCGGCCGCCAGGTCGCGCGGCGTCTTGCCGCGATAGACCGCACCGTCGGCCAGCAACGAATCCTCCAGATCGGGCGCGTCGGTCAAAAGCGCCGAAAGCGATTCGCGCACCAGCTCACCGAAGGAGACGCCGCGCGCCTTGGCGCGCCGGGCGGCTCGGCGTTTTAGCTCGTAGGGGAGCATGATCGTGGTTCGATGCTTCATCTACAGCCATAATAATACCGCCATATGTTTATGTCAAGGGCCGAATAACTCCACCCTCATGGCGCTCAATGCCCGCTCTTTTCGCGGGGTTCGCCGCTGTTGTAAAGTGGACGCATGAACTTTTCCTTCCGCGTTGCCGCGACTTTCGCCGCCTTCGGCGTTCTGGCCGCGTCGTCGGCGGCCGCCGGTCTCTCGTGTCCCGCGGGCGTTCTGGACGACAAAGGGCTGGGTCGCGTGCCGCTGTTTTCTTCCCTGCCGCTGTCGCGCACGCCGTTTGCCGGTAAGTGGCGCCGGGCGCAAAAGGAGCTGGCCAAGAAGTTCCCGCACCTGCACTTTGAGAAGCCGTCGAATCTGCACATCACGCTGGCGTTCATGTCGGTCAGCGGCTGGGACCCGGCCAAACTGCCGGACATGGAACGGCTGGGGCTGGACGGCCCGGACTTTTCCAGCGGGCCGGTGAAGATGACCGGAACGCCGGATTTGTTCGGGCCGCAGAAGCAGGTGGTGGCCATGAGAATGGAGCCGGTGCCCGCGGAGTGGTCGAAGCGCCTGCGCGCCGACCGCCAGGCCATGACGGACGCGGGTCTGCGCCCACGCGACCGCTACGACGACGCGTTCACGCCGCACGTCACGCTGGCCACCGCGCCGAAGCCGGACGAACAGCGCGGGGAACTGGCGCGCTTTGAAAAATGGCTGGACGCTCACGCGAAATCGCTGGGCGGCCTGAAGATCGTCCTGGACCGCAGCGTCAAGCCCGCCTATTTCGTGGTGATCGGCCGGGGCGCGGACACGCGCTTCGAGCCGCTGCGCGCCTACTGCGCGGGTCCAAAGAAATAGCTCCGCGATGGCTTCCGGATAACGTGCCCTTCGGATTGGCCCGCGGAAGCACCCGCCCGACACCGCGCCGTCAGGCGATCAAGACGTAGTCCCACAACAACGGGCCTCAGCACCCCGCCAGCGGCGCCTCAAGAAGGATGTCGTAGGCGTGGCCGAACGCGGTGGGGCGGCTGGCGTAGAGGCTGAGAGCGCGGACCGGACGGCGCAGGGACAGGGCGGGCTGGGCGCGCAGGGCGGCGGAGAATTCCGGCGCGGCGGCGCGGCGGCGGCGGCCCAAGGTGAGGTGGGGCGAGAAGGGGCGCGGCTCGGCATAGCCCAGTTCCGCGGCCAGGAGCGCCAAAGGCTCAAGACCTTCGTCCAGGCCCAGCCAGACCACGCGCGGATCGTCCAGGGAATCGAAGGCGCCGACGCCGCCGTAGACGACCTCGAAGGGCGGCATGCGCGCCGCGGCCGCGCGCAGGAGGCCCTCGATTTCGGCCAGCCGCGCGGCGTCGGTCTCGCCGAAAAATTTCAGCGTGACGTGCATGTCGCGCGGGTCCACCCAGCGGTAATCGGCGGGGGCCGCGCGCAGGCGCGCGACCACGGCCGCGGCGGCGGCTTTCACTTCTTCGTCGGCGGACACGGCGATGAACAATCGCATTTGGCGTACGCGGGCCAAAAGATAGACAATCCCCCCATGCGCGTCAAGGACGCAAACGCATGAGGGCGGTCGTCAGCCGCGCGCTGAGCGCGGCCGTGACCTTGCGCGACGGCCCCGCCGCGGGCCAGCGCCGCGCGACCGGAGCCGGGCTTCTGATCCTGCTTGGCGTGGGCCTTGAAGACGACGACACGCGCGCCGACAAGCTGGTCGACAAGATCCTGAACCTGAGAATCTTCTCCAACGCTGACGGCAAGTTCGACCTTTCCGCGCGCGACGTCCGCGCCGAGATCCTGCTCATCTCACAGTTCACGCTCTACGGCGCGCTCAAGGGCGGCCGCCGTCCGGACTTCACCGCCGCGGCCCGTCCGGAGCGCGCGCGCCCGCTCTATGAGCGCGCCGCCGCGCGCCTGGCCGCCGCGGGGCTGACGGTCAAGACCGGGGAGTTCGGCGCGTCCATGGCCGTGGAGTCCGTCAATGACGGCCCGGTCACTTTGCTGGTCGACACGGACCTATTCTAGGCGCGGGTCCTAGGACCCATGACAGCGGTCAACAACGCGGGTTGACCGGGCGCATCGGAGGTTCGGCGGTCAATCGCTTAGAATGTTGCTGTTGTAATAGAGGCAAGCCATGAAACTCCATCTTCTCGCCGTCGTCCTGCTCCCGGCCGCCGCCGCCGCGCAGTTCTCCCCCATCTCGCCGCGCATCAACCCGCTGGTCGGACTGCCCGCCGTCCTGCCCAGCCCCGCGATCAGCCCGCTGTCGGGCGGCATCCAGCTTCCCACCCCCATGCCGGCGCTGACGCCCAGCCTGATCCTGGCCGCACCCGCCGTCTCCGTCGCGCTTTCCGCCCGGGCCGCCGCGGCCGCTCCTTTGGCCCAGCCCGCCGTCAGCGCCCGCCGCGAGAACGTTTCCACTCCGCTGTCCGGCCTGCCGGCCGCGGTCATCCGCGTGGAGAACCGCCGCGCCGCCGATAAGGCCCCCGCCGTCGCGCCGACTCCGGAGGTCGCGTCGGATCAGGAAAGCCTCGACCAGCTCTTCGACCGCGGCGAGACCCGCATCGGCAGCCGCGCCGCGAACTCCAGCCGCCGCATCGGCCTGCCGGAACAGGACCTCGAGCGCGAGCTCGGCCTGAACTAGACTACCAGGCGTAGCGGACCGTGTAGGTCACGACGGCCTCGCCGTCCTTGGGAACGGTCACCGGAAACTCGATGGTCTGCGCGTCCTTCTTCGTCCACTTCGAGGACGCGCTCACGATCTTCCAGCCGCTCCAGCGGTAGAGCCGCTCCACGACGGTCACGTCCGCGGCCGCGTCCTTGTGATTGCGCACGTGTATCTCGAAAGTCTCCTCGAAGCGGTGCTTGCTCTGGTCCGAGGAATAATCCGTGCGCTTGCGCTCGCCCACCAGGTCGAACGCGTCGCCCAACTTCACGCGCACCGTCTCGTCCTTGGGCGTGTGGTCGATGGAATCCTCACCGGCGAACTGCAGGGAGCCGTCATTGTCCTTCTTGTAGACGCGCACGCGCCCCTTGGGCAAGGGAATGCCCAGGCCGGACGCCTTGTCGTTCTTGAGCTCCAACAGCACCGCGACCTTTTTATTTTCGCCAAGGCCGTAGGCCGGATTCCAATTGCCCGCGTCGCCGCCATACCAGAACAGGCCGGCCGCGCCGTCGTAGACATACATTTTCTTGATGGGCACGCCCGTCGCGGAGGCCATCTCCACCTGCTTCGAGGAGTTGTCGGCAAGCGTGGTGGGCCGCGCCAAGGTGTACATGTGGTATTCGAAGAACGGCTGTTCCGTCATCGCGGGCGCAGCGGCCGCGGCGTCCATGCGGGCCATGGCAAAGCGCATCCGCGCCACCGGGGCCTGAGCGCGGTGCACGTCACCGGCCACCAGTTTGAGCTTCGCGTCTTTGTACGTCGCGCCGGAGTTGTTGGTCACCGTCACCCAAGCCGTCAGGTCGCCCTTGACGTCGTCTTTGTCGGCAACCAGCACGTAATCGGCGCTCCAACCCAGGCCGGCGGTCAGATAGGAGATCTCGCCCTGTTGAACGCCGCCCTGACGCGCGTCCAGCTTCCAAACCAAGGTCGGCTTGGTGAGCAGGCCGTCGGGCAACGCGGGCAGGACGGGACTGCCGGGCGGGTTGACCAAAATCTTACCCTCCGACTGAAGCACCAGGCCGCCCACGTTGGAGAGCAGGACACCCTTGATGGTCTCCTGCTTGACGCCGTCGCGGCCCACCGGCCGCACCAGTTCAATCTCGCGGCCCAAGTAGCGCTCCAGCAGTTTGTCCTGGCTCACCAAGTCGTAGCGGAAGTCCTGCTCCAGCACCGACACCGCGTCAGGCGCGGTCAACGAGCGGAAGTGCACGCTCGTCGGGTCGATGAGCGCGGCCACGTCTTCGACCTTCATCTCGCTGACGCCGGTCTTCAGGTCGAAGGGGCGCACGTCCTTGACCAAACCCAGGTTCGAGTTGTAGACGGTGACTTCCATCGCGGCCGCGGCGGACGCGGCCAGCAGAAAGGACGCGGCCAAGAACGTTTTCATGGGAAGACCTCCAAGACGTGAAGACGCCGCGATCCTAGAATAGTTCTCCCGCCCCTTGTAATCGGACAGACGTTCGATTATACTGGGGCCATGTTCGTCGCCGCCGAAGACTACGAAGACCGCGGCCTGAGCCTGGACGCGCGCCTCATTGAGCGCCCCGCCGCCACCTTCTTCATGACCGCCCGCGGACACTCGCCGGACGCGGACGTGCGCGACGGCGATCTGCTGATCGTCGACCGCGCCGAGCAGCCCACCCCGGGCCGCGTGGTCGTGGCCGTGGTCGCCGGAGAGCTGGTGGTGCGCCGCCTGCCCGCGGGCTGGCGCGAGGACGACGGCCTGGAGCTGTGGGGCGTGGTGCGTCGGCTTGTGCGCGAGCCGTGAGCGTCCTGGCGCTGGCCGACTGCAACAACTTTTTCGTCTCCTGCGAGCGCGTGTTTCGTCCCGCGCTGGAACGCCGGCCGGTGATCGTGCTGTCCAACAACGACGGCTGCGTGATCTCCCGCTCCGAGGAGGCCAAGGCGCTGGGCGTGGGCATGGGCGTGCCGTTCTTCGAGGTGCGCGCGCTGTGCGCGCGGGAAAAAATCGTCTCGATCTCCGCCAATCATGAGCTGTACGTCGACCTGTCGCGCCGCGTCGGCGAGGTCCTCCGCCGCCATTCCCCGGAAATCGAGAACTACTCCATCGACGAGTCCTTCCTGACCTGGCCCGACGCCGCAAGCGCCCCCGCGCGCGCCCGCGCCCTGCGCGCGGAGGTCCTGCGCTGGACCGGCGTCCCGGTCTCGATCGGCGTGGCCCCCACCAAGGCGCTGGCCAAGCTGGCCTCCGACCGCGCCAAGAAGAGGGGCGGCGTGCTGTCCTTACTGGACGCGCGCGAGCGCGCGGCCGTACTCGCCCTCACGCCGGTCGAGCACGTCTGGGGCATCGCGCGGCGTAGCGCCGAGCGTCTGGTTCCGTTCGGTGTTACGACCGCCGCGGACTTTGCGGCGCTGGACGACGCCGTCATCTTAAAGACCCTCGGCATCGGCGGCCTGCGCTTGGCCCAGGAACTGCGCGGCGTCTCCTGCCTGAACTTGGCCGCCGCACCCGCGCCGCGCAAGTCCATACTGGTCTCGCGCTCCTTCGGCCGCGCGGTGGGGGCGTTGGCGCCGCTGGAAGCCGCCGTGGCCGCCTTCGCCGCGCGCGCCGCCGAACGCGCGCGCCGCCACGGCCTGCACGCCGGAGCCCTGCGCGTCTTCCTGGGCTGGCGCGACGACGGCGGACCCGTCGCCGCAGACGCCGTGCGCCGCCTGCCGCCCACCGCCGACACCGCGGCCCTGGCGCGCGCCGCGCGCGCCTTGGTCGGCGAGCTGTTCGTGGAGACGCGCTCCTACCGCAAGGCCGGCGTGATCTTGGGAGCCCTCGAACCCGCCGACTCCGGCCAGCCCGGTCTATTCGACGACGGCCGCGCGGAGCGCTCCCGGCGCTTGGCCGGCGCCGTGGACCGGCTCAACGCCGCGCTTGGCCCCGGAACCTTGCGCTACGGCGGCGAGACCTTGTCGCGGGCCTGGTCGCCCAAAAGCGAGCGCCGCTCCCCCTGCTGGACCACGCGCTGGGAAGACCTCCCGCGCGTCACGGCCGCAACGACGGCCGACGCCGCCTAGAAGCGAAGCGCCGCCCGGCGGGCGATGATGAAACCCTGACGAAACGGCAACAGCTCCTCCATGGCGCGCTACCCTCGCCCGGTGATATCGTCCCTATGAAGCCGTGTTGAGATTCGTGGAGGTGGCAATATGAAACAAAATACTCCGCAGTCATCCAGCCGCTGGTCCAGCGGTCTACGAATCCTCATCGCGGCGCTGATCGCTCTGCCCTCGCCGTTGTGGGCAAACCCTTCCGGCGGCTCGGTGGTGAGCGGCACCGCCAACATCACCAGCAGCGCCGGCACGCTGACGGTCCAGCAGCTCAGCAACTTGGCAATCCTCAACTGGCGTGATTTCTCTATCAACTCTGGAGAACTGACGAAATTCGTCCAACCGTCGACGCTTTCCGCGGCGCTCAACCGCGTGACCGGCGCCAATCCCTCTACGATCTACGGCACGCTCCAAGCCAACGGCCGTGTCTACCTGATCAATCCCAACGGCATCACCGTGGGTCCCACCGGCGTCATCAACACGCAAAGCTTCGTCGCCTCATCGTTGGACACAAGCAATTCCGCGTTCCTGGCCGGCGGCGATCTCACGTTTTCCGGCAGTTCCCTGGCCGGCGTTTCCAACGCGGGGAAGATCAACGCCTTGGGCGGAGACATTCTTTTGGTCGCGCATACGGTCCAGAACACCGGCTCCTTGAATGCCGCCGGAGGCACGGCAGGCATGGCTGCGGGCTCCGAAGTCCTGTTTACGGCTACCGGAAATCAACGCGTCTTCGTCCAGGCCGGAAGCGGCGCGGCTGCCGTCGGCGTGGATCAGAGCGGTCAGATTCAAGCGGCGGCCGCCGAGTTGGCCGCGGCAGGCGGCAACATCTACGGATTGGCCGTCAACAACGGCGGCTCCATCCAGGCGACCGGCGTCAGCAACGTGGGCGGCCATATTTTCCTGACGGCGACCGGCGGCTCGGTGGCGGACTCCGGCTCGTTGTCCGCCACCGGCCAGGGCGGCCAGGTGAAGGTCACGGGCGGCCAAATCTCGCTGGGCGGCAACGTCACAAGCAACGGGGCCCAGGCCTACGTTGGACCCGTCCTTTTGACCGCGAACGATTCCTTGACGGGCAGCGGGATCTCGTTCCAGGGCACGGTGGACGGCGCCCATGCCTTAACACTCGACGCCGGACAGGGCTCCGCCACTTTCGACGGCGCCGTCGGCGGTCAGACGCCTCTGGCAGCGTTGATGGTCAGCGGCTTCGCGGACGTGGAGGGCGGCGCAATCACGACGACCGGCAACCAGACCTTCAACGACGCCTTCATGGCCAATCCCAGCGCCGTGATTACGTCTCAGGCCGGGAGCCTTGTTTTCAATGAATCCATGCTCGTCGGCAACAACCTGACCACCAACTCAGCGCTGGACACGATATTCAGCAACTACAATGCGTACCCAATTAAGATCGGCGGCAACCTGACATCCAACATCACTTCTTCGGCGGGCGCGATCAAATTCTACGGCACGATCACGAGCGGCGGCGATCAGACCTATAACGGTCCCTTTCTTCTGATCGCGGACAATAACAATACCCTTACTTCCTTGTTTGGAAACCTGAATTTCAACGGGACCTTGAACGGGGACTACAACCTAACGACGAATTCAGCATGGAACACGCACTTCAACCAGGCCGTGGGCGGCAGCACCCCGCTGAATTCCTTGACGTCCAATATAACCGGCCCCGGCGGAGTCGACTTCAACCACGGCGCGGTCACGACCGTCTTCGACCAAACCTATAACGGTACGGTGAACGCGCAGCAAGATACGGCCCTGACTTCCAACGCGGGCAATCTTGTCTTCAACGGGCCCGCAAACGCCGGCTTCAATCTGACCACCAACTCGGCGTTGAACACGGACTTCAATGGACCGGTGTTCTTGGGCAACAGCCTGATGGCGCGCACGGCGGGCGGGACGATCAATCTTCAAGGCGGCTCGGTGACGAGCGGCGGAGATCAGACCTACAACGGGCCGGTCAGTCTTGGGTCGGATAACGTGTTGTCGTCGTTGTATGGGAACCTGAACTTCGATGGGACCGTCAATGGCGGGCACGCGCTGACGACCAACTCGGCGTGGAACACGAACTTCAATCAGGCGGTGGGCGGCACGACGCCGCTCGCGCTCTTGACCTCTAATATCATCCTGCCCGACCAACTCGGCGTCAACGGCGGTCCGGGCCATATCAACATCGACGGCGGCTCGCTGGTCACCAGCGGCGATCAGACCTACAACGGACCGGTGTACGCGCAGCCGGATACCGTGCTGACATCCAACGCGGGAAACCTTCTCTTCAACGGACCCGTGAACGCTGGATTCAACCTGGTCACCAATTCATGGCTAAACACGGGTTTCAACGGAACAGTATTCTTGGGCGACAGCCTCACGTCGAACATCAATGGGGCGGCCGGCTTGATCAACTTTGGCGCGGACTCGGTGGTAAGCGGCGGAGATCAGACCTACAACGGGTCGCTCTTCCTCACGACGCCCATGACCTTTACCTCCTTGTACGGGAACCTGACGTTCAACGGCACCTTCAACTCTCGCGAAGGCACCATGAACTGCGGGTTCAATTGCAGTGTGACGGCCAACTCTGCGTGGAACACCGCCTTTAATCTCCCAGTCGGAGGTTATTCGGATGTGGGTAGCCTTACGTCAACGGCTCGCGAAATCTTCCTAAGCGGGGGTGGGATCGGTCTTACTGGTACCGCTACATTCAATGGCCCGGTCATGCTCCGCAGTGACTTTGGAATCGGAGGCGATCCCGGAAGCATTATTTTCAATGGCACCCTCGACGGGGGATACACTTTTAATGCGGGCACAAGGCCCGGCGTGACTTTTAACGGAGCGGTCGGTTCCATCATCCCGCTGGCCAGCCTGAACGCCAGCGGCACCGATGAGACTGTCCTCCTCAATGGAGGCTCGATCACGACCGTCGGCGACCAGACTTATGGCGACTATGCGGTGTTATTGGGCTCGGACAACACGCTGACCTCCACGAAGGGCAATATCACCTTCACCACGTTCAACGGCGGGCTCAACTACCCCAACGTCAACGGCGGGTACAACCTCACCACGAACTCGTACCTCAACACGACCTTTTCAGGCCAGTTCGGCGGCAATTCCTATTACAGCAACGCCCCGCTCAAGAGTTTGACCGCCAATATCACGGGGCCGGGCAAGATCGATCTCAACGCCAGCGCGGTCACGACCGTCAACGATCAGACCTACAACGGCCCCATCATGTTGGGCGCGGACGACTCCTTGACGTCCCAAAACGGCCGGCTCGAGTTCAACGGGACGATCGACGGCGCGCAGAACTTCACGACCACCTCAAGCGGCAACACCGACTTCTTTCGGCCGGTCGGGAGTGTCACGCCGCTGCAGAGCCTGACCGCCAACATCACCGGACCGGGCGGCATTTATCTTCATGGCAACACGGTGACGACCACCGGCGCTCAAACCTACAACGGTCCGTTGACGCGGTAAATGACAAGACCGCTGTTCCCGGACCGTCGTCGTTTGATTGAAGTCGTGCTTGCGGCGGCCCTGGGCGCTTGCCTTGGCGCCGCGCCGGTGACAAGCGCCGCCGCGGCCGAAAGCTCCGGCGGCGCCGGCGCTTCCACGGTCATTATCGACAAATTGGTCGGCATGATCCTAGTCGCCGACCCCAAAGACGTGGCCGGTTCGGGCGCGCCGACCGCGGCGGGTGTTCAGATCAAAGGGATTCCTCTTCTCGAACGTAGCCGCATGAAAAAGAAGCTGGGGAAATATCTAGGCAAGCCGTTGACGCAAGCCGTCCGCGCTCAGATTCTCTCCGACATCGTGTTGTTTTACCGCGAACATGGCCGGCCCGTCGTTTCGGTCACGACGCCGCCGCAGGAGATCACCGGCGGCGTGCTGCAAGTTCTGGTGCAGGAAGGGAAGGTGGGAGCCATACGCGTGGACGGAGCGCGGTGGTTTGATTCCAAATCCATCGCCCATCAAATACGGATCTCGTCGGGCCAGGCGATCAACGCCAACGATTTGAATGAGGATCTGGATTGGATCAACCGCAATCCCTTTCGCCAGGTGGACTTGGTCTACGTCAAAGGGTCGGAGCTGGGCACCACGGACTTGGTGCTCCGAGAAACCGATCGCTTCCCGTTGCGCGTGTATACGGGCTACGAAGACAGCGGAGATTATTTGACCGGCAACAACCGCGTGCTGGCGGGGGTGAATTGGGGCAACGTCTTCGGTCTGGATGGACAGCTCGACTACCAGTACATGGCCGATCCCCAATTCCTCTACTTCAAGGCGCATACCTTGACCTACACCCAGCCGCTGCCTTGGCGCCACACCTTGACCTTGATCGGCAGCTACGCCACCACGCGCGGCGACGTGCCGCAGCCGTTTAATCTGGGCGGGTTCAACTGGCAGGCCAGCGCGCGCTATGAGATCCCGCTGAAGAAATGGGGTTCTTACCGAGAAGGGTTCGACCTGGGCTTCGACTATAAGCGCGCCGACAACAACCTCGCCTTCGGCGGTCAATCGGTCTACGGCGGGACCGTGGACACGGTCCAGTGGAGTTTGGGATACAACGCCGACCTCAAGGACGCTCTGGGCGCGACGACCATGCACGCGACGGTCGTTTACAGCCCCGGCGGACTGACTCCACTGGACACCAACGAGGCCTACAATTCGGCCCGTTCGGGCGCCGCAGCCAATTACACGTATGAAAAAATAGACTTGTCACGGACCACGGGACTGCCTTTCGATTTTACTTTGGTCGACTTGTTCACCGGCCAATTATCGGACGCCAATCTGATCGCCAGCGAACAGCTGGGGTTCGGCGGGTACGACACCATTCGCGGCTACGACACGCGCGTGGTCAACGCCGACCAAGGCTTCATTTTTTCCAACGAAATACGGACCCCGCCGATCAGCCCTCTGTCCCTGCTGAACTGGAAAAACCTTCCGACGGACAGCCTCCAGTTCATCGGCTTCGTGGACTATGGGCTTGCGGCCGATAAGCATCTTCTGCTCGGGGAACCCGCGACCACGCAACTGCTGGGCGTGGGGCCCGGCCTGCGCTACGCGCTGGCATCCAGGCTGACGGTGCGCGCGGATTACGGCTGGCGGCTGCTCAACGTTCCCTCGGACAGGGCGAACGCCATGCGTTGGCACGTGGGCGTCGTCCTGAGCTACTAGCGAAGACGCGTTGGAGACGTTCCGTTAGAAGCGGCGGGAGAAGTGGCGCACGGCGAACACCGGCGCGCGCCGCGCCGACGCTGCGGCGACCACCAGCAGAAGCAAACCGAACAAGGCCAGCCCCGCAACCACGTCGGAGCCGCCCCCTCCCACGCCTCCAACGGCGGGGTCCACTCCGGCCACGGCGATCATGACGTTCATACGGGCTTCTCCTGTGAAACGGCCACAGGTTCAGTGTAGCCCGAGCACGTTACGGAATTATTTTCAAGACGGCGTCTCTTCCAGCCAACCGGCGTCCCGCAGCCTCGCCCACGCAAGCCGAATATGCTCGGGCTTGAAAATCCTGCGCTTGCGTTCGTTCCAGTTCAGAACGCCTGCGGCGGCGTCTTCGGCCGAAGTCCTTGCCGACGCGTTTTCCCGCATCGCGACCCAGTGGACGCTGGACAAAAGTTCCATGCCGTAGGGAGTCTCGAACCCCTCGATGACTTCCGCGACCCGGTCGAAATGTTCCCGCGTTTTTGGGTGGTCGCCGAGAAATCTCGCCGCTTCCTCGGCCGCCCCGGGCAGCAGAGCAAGCGGGGTTTCGGGAGAGTTCCGGCCATCGCCGTAGCCGCTGATGAAATGTCCCTCGATCCGGCTGAGAACGTGCCGCAGGCTGTCGGCGTAGGGACCGTAAATCCCTTTCTGAAACGCAAGCTTCAACGGCTGGCCCGCGCATTGAAGGAAATAGGCGAGCTTGTGCACCTCCAAAAGGGAAAGCAGATAGTCGTAGCCGGGAACCTTGTAGCGGTCGATCAATCCGATCAAGGCGGCGCGGCCGATCGTCATCTGCGGCCTGGCGGTCGCGACTTTCATCCGCTCCGCCGCCGGAGCGCCCGCCGGTTCATAAAGACGCACGTCCACATCCGCAAACGGCTCCAGCGCGTTTTCGATAATAGGGCGAACTTCGTTCCAACTCAGCCCGCCCAAGCCGCAGCCCAACGGCGGCACGGCAATCGACTTAATCCCGAGCTTTTCGATCGTTTCCGTCAGACTTCGCAAGCCGGCACGAATGTCCTCCAGACGGCTGACGGCTTTCCAATGGCTCTTGGTTGGGAAATTGACGATATAGCGCGGTCCGTACAGGGACCGCGTTTCGTAAACGAACATCCGCCCCAGCTTAACGTCCCCCTGCTTACAGGCGCGTTCGTAGGCGCGAAAATTTTCGGGGAACGCGCGTTTGAATTGCAGGGCGATGCCCTTGCCCATGACGCCCACGGTATTGACCGTGTTCACCACCGCCTCCACGTCGGCGTCCATCAAGTTCCCCGTGACAATCTTGATCATGGTCGGCCTCAATAGTACCAGTCCGAATGCACGGCGATTCGCGGCCGATGTTTTTCCGGATTTAAGATCTCGGCAACCTTCAATGCGATTTCCGAATTAAAGACTCCGACCTCGTGGAATAATTCCCACGGGAAGAATTCATGAACCAAGAATTCGGCCTGGCGACGCCGCTTCCGGTCCGGCTGGTCCGGGGTGTCGTTCCAATATTGGCTTTGCATGATCTCGTGGTTCACATGTTCGCCTATTTTTCTCGCATCGTCGCAGAACTCAGTCATCGCCATCTCGGCGTGGCCGTCGGTGAAACACCATGGCCGCCCGACGGCTGAAGCAGACTCGACGGTTGAGACCAGATGAACCACCGCGGCCTGGCCCCCTTGATAACCTTCCACCGCGCCGCGGTGAATCGCATAGAGCATCGGAGAGCGTGGCGCGAAGTAGAAAGGCACGTAATCAGCCAGGGTCCCTGCGGCCGCAACAGGAACCAGCCGCTTGGCTCGACGATCCTTGATATTCTGATGCGCGATGCCGACGACACGAAATTCATGCTCGTGGCGGTTGCTGTCGCACCAAAGCCCCTCGGCTTTAAGAATGCCTGTGAGGTTGCTGACGTGCGTGATATGGTAGATCTGCGTCATCCAACCTCAAATAGCCGCCTATGCTCAAACGAGGTCCGGAAGATAGAATGTAGCATTTGATCGATTCTATTTTGGGCGACGGCGGCGCGTCACGCGCACCTGGCCGGGCAAAGTCTCGTCGACGGCCGAAAATTCCAGGCGCCCCAGCGCCGCGTCCACGGAGGTCAGCCGCACCTTCACGCGCGCGCCCAACCCCGCGCCGCCGCCGCCGCTGCGCAAAAGGCCCACCGCGCCGGATTCCGGCAGGGCGACGAACAGGCCCGCCGCCGTCGCGTTGACCACCACGCCGATAAATTCCTGGCCCACGCGGCGGCCGAATAGGCTTGCGCGCGCGATGTCCACGGCGCGCCGCTCCGCCTCCGCGGCCAAGCGCTCGCGCTCCGAACAGCGCCGCGCCAGCGCCTCCACGTCCACGCCCTCGGCGTGCGCGCGCGGCCGTCCGGAGATCAGCCCTTTGAGCGCGCGGTGCACGAACAGGTCCGGGTAGCGGCGGATGGGCGAGGTGAAGTGGCAGTAATCGGGAGCGGCCAGGCCGAAATGGCCGCCGGGCTCCGCCGTGTAGCGGGCGAGCTTCAGACTACGGATGACCTGGATGTTGGCGGTTTCCTCGAACGCGTGACCGCGCGCGGCCAAAAGCAGGGCCTGAAGTCCGCGCGTGGGGTGCGCGACAAGTGAAGTGGTTGACTTAATACCCAGGCGGCCCAGCTCCGCCTGCAGCTCTTCCAAGCGCGCCGGTTCCGGATTCTCATGGATGCGGCGCAGGAAAGGCACGCGCGCCTTGGTCAGCAGGCGCGCCACGGCCTCGTTGGCCGCCAGCATGAACTCCTCGATCAGGCGGTGGCTGTCCAGGCGCGCGCGCTTGACCACCGCGATCGGTTCTCCGGCCATGTCGGTCTTCACCTGGTATTCCGGCGCGGTGAAGTCCAGCGCTCCGCGCCGCGCGCGCTCGGCCGTCAGCGTCTTGGCCAAGGCACCCATGCGCAAAACCGACTGACGCACCGCGGGCGTCACGCGCGGCACGTCCGCGCCGTCAAGCAGGGCCTGGACTTCCTCGTAGGTGAAGCGCCGCGCGGAGCGGATCACCGTGGCTTGGACGTCGGCGCGTCCGGGACGGCCCTGCGCGTCCAACTCCAGCCAGCACGTCAAGGTCAGGCGCGGCACGTCCGGCCGCAGAGAGCAGAGCTGGTCCGACAGCCGCGGCGGCAGCATGGGAATCACGCGGCCCGGCAGGTAGACGCTGGTGCCGCGGCGCTCCGCTTCCCGGTCCAGCGCCGTGCCGCGCGCCGCGTAGTGCGACACGTCGGCGATGTGCACGCCCAGACGCCAGCCGCCGTCCGCGTGCGGCTCCAGAGACACCGCGTCGTCGAAATCCTTGGCGTCCTCGCCGTCGATGGTGAAGACGGGAAGGTCGAACAGCTCCGGACGTCCCGCCCAATCCTCCGGCGACGGATATTCAGGCAGGGCCTGGGCTTCCGCCAAGGTCGCCTCGTCGAATTCGACGGCGATCTCGCGCGAGGCCAAAGCCGCGCGCACCCGCGCCGCCGGCTCCTCCGGCGCGCCGAGAATGGCCGTCACGGTCCCGCCCGGCGCGCGGCTCTGCGTCGGCCAGCGTTCAATGCGCAGCGAGGCCAGGCTTCCCACCGCAAGCTTCGTTCCTTTCGCCGCGCCCAGCACCTCCACCGCGTCGTCCTCGCCGCCGCCGTCGGGAATCAAAGCCCAAAACTTTCCCGCGCGGCGCAAAGTCCCCACCACGATGGTGCGCGCGCGCGACACCACGCGCGTCACCTCGCCCGCGGGCCGCCCGCCGCGGCCGCCCACCACGCGGATTTCCACGCGGTCGCCGTTCAGCGCCAGCCTCAGCGAAGGACCGCTGACGTACACGTCCGGCGCGCCGGGAACCTCGCTGAGCAGGAAGCCGAAATGGCCGCGCCGCTGAAGCACGCCCTCAAGACGGTCGCCGCGCCGGATCACGCCGCAGGATTGCGCCAAAGTCGCGCCCGCGTCAAGGGGCGCCCTTGGAGGTGGGAGGCCGCCTCGCCCGGAAGCGCGAGCTTCATAAAGATTTAATCCGGGCTTTATACGGACTTGTCACCGCGGCTGTTATCCTTGCGACAAGCGGGGGGATCATGCACGAATACTTAGGGCGCGCAAGCGCCGAATTGACGGCCCTGGTGCTGGCGATGTTGTGCTCCGTCGTGTGGTCCCATGTCGGGCTCTATCTTTTCCGATAGGGGCCGCGTGATGCTACTTTCTTTTTTATACAGGGCCTCTTCTTAGGCACGCCTTAGCGCCGGCGCAGGATGAACATCCCCGCATTGGCGAACAGGGCGTCGTCGTGGGGCGTCGACCACAAAAACGAGCGCGCGGGGAAGGACGCCGCCGTCTCGTAGCGCGCAAGCAAAGACGGGTCCAACGCGCTCAGGCCCGCCGCGTCCACGGCCAGCCAGGACGGGGCGCGCCCGCCCAGCGCGGCCGCGTTCTCGAAGACGACCAGGCGCAGGCGATCCCAACGGAAGGGCGGCGTGTGCGCGGGCTCGGGAAAGCGCGTCAGGCCCAGTTCCGCGCCGACGGGAACGTGGGCGTCGATCCGGCCCGCGGCGGCCGCGCGCGTGGAGTCCGGGCCGGACTGCGCGGCCAGGTTGCGCAGGACCGCGCCGCCGCGCGCCGCCGCGTCGATCAGGACGCAGAGAATCAGGAGCGCGCCCAGCGGAGCTCCCGGCAGGCTGAACGCCGCGTCGGCCGCCAGCACGGAGCCCAGGCCCAGCAGGGGATAGGCGAAGCGCAGGGACGTCGGCGACGCCGCCCAGCCGCTGAAGCGTAGCCAGACCAGCGCGAAGCCTCCCAGAAAAAGCGCGCCCAGGGCGCGCCGCGCGCCGCCGCGCCGCACGGCCCACGCCGCCGAAACGAACGCGGCCAGAACCCACGCCGCGCCCGCGCCCGCGACGGCCCCGCGCAGACCGTCGAGCGCGAAGCGCCAATTCTGCGGCGCGCGCGCGGGCATGTAGACCAGGAATTCCCAGGCGAAGTCTCCGGGCTTCAGGAGAAGGTAAGGATTCGTCGCGGCCAGAAGCGCCGCGCCCACGGCCGTGGCGGCCGCCGCGGCGCGCCAGGTCCGGTCGCGGCGTAAGGCCCAGGCCAAAAACGGCATGGCCAGACCGTAACCCGTGGTCAACGCCGCGCCCGCCGCCAACCCCGCGCCCGCGCCGCACAGCAGGTAGTCGAGCGTGCGGCCTTCCTCCACCGCGCGCACCAGACAGTAGGCCGCCGCCAAAAACCAGAACGCGGCGACGGGGTGCGGCTTCAAGACATGCGACTCGATGACGACGACCGGTAGCAGCGCGAACAGCGCCGCGCCGACCGCGGCGGCGCGCCGTCCAGACAGGATGCGCCCCAACTCATAAACCATCCACACGCCCAGGAGATGAAAGAGCAGGACATAAAGGCGTCCCAGCACGTAAAGCCGCGCCATTTCCGCGGGATGCTGAAGGTAGAACGCCAGGTCCGGCGTCAGCCGCGCCAGCCGCGCGGCGGCGGCGGCGGCCAAGGCCGCGCCGAACGGGTAGACGAACGCGCCGCCGTATTGGGCGTAGAGCGGCTCGAAACTCAGACGCCGCGGGTTCATGTGCGACAGAATAATGAAAGTCTTTTTCTCATCCGGATTCACGCTTTGCGTCAATAGCGCGCGCGCGGCGGGAACCAAGGCGTCGGGCGGGAAGTTCCAATTCGGCGCGATTTCGACCAGACCGCTCACCGACGTGCGCGGCTCATCGGCACGACGCTCGGCGTGCGCGCGCGCGATGCCGCCGTAGAGACGGCTCCAGGAGTCCGCCAGTGCGCGCGAAAACTGAGGCGACGCTTCCAGTCCCGGCGGCAAGGCGCGCAGGCGTTGCGGGCCAGGTAGGCCGCCGGTCAGGCCGCACAATCCAGTGGCGACCGCCAGCGCCAGCACGGCGAACAGACCCGCCTCGGCGGCCCAGCCGCCGCGGGGCTTCTTGAGCCGCAGCAGCAGGCGGATGTAGGCGGGCAGGAGCTTCCATGCGTTCGCCTTCGAAGCGCCCGCGACCCGCGGCGCGTAATGAATGGGCTCCTCCACCACGCGGCCGCCGGCGGCC
>JABEUV010000263.1 GCA_013044195.1 Elusimicrobiota bacterium
CATTTTCTCAAGGACCCCGCGGCGCTGGACGCCATCGTCGCCGCGGCCGGGGTGGCGGCGGGAGACGCGGTTTTGGAAATCGGGCCGGGCAAAGGCGCGCTGACCAAGCCTTTGCTCGACGCGGGCGCGCGCGTGACGGCCGTGGAGCTGGACGACGCGCTGGCGGCGGCGTTGCCCGGGCGCGCGGGGGCGGGGGCGGCGCGGCTGACGGTGCTCAACGAGGATTTTCTGCGGCTGGATTTATCGACGCTGGGGCCGGGGCCGTGGCGCGTGGCGGGAAATCTGCCCTACGCGGTGGCCACGCCTATTTTGCAGAAGCTCCTGCTCTGGGATGGCTGGACAACGGCGGCGCTGATGTTCCAAAAGGAAGTGGCGCTGCGCATCGCCGCGGGGACGGGCGGCGCGGACTACGGCCTGCTGGCGCTGTCCGTGCGCGCGCGCGCCGACGCCGACGTGGCCTTTGAATTGCCGCCCGGCGCGTTCGCGCCGCGGCCCAGGGTGGACTCGGCCGTGGTCGCGCTGAGACGCTTGGCTGAGCCGCGCCTGGCGGCCGAAGACGAGCGCCTGTTCTGGCGCCTGGCCAAGGCGGCGTTCGGTCAGCGCCGCAAGATGGCGGCGGGCGTGCTGGCCCATGCGCTCAATCGTCCTCGGTCGGAAGTGGCGGCGGCGTTTTCCGCCGCCGGCGTGGCGGCGACCGCGCGTCCCGAGGAAATTCCTTTCGACGCTTGGGCCGCGCTGGCGCGCGGCCTGCGCGCGTGAGACGGCTGGCCTGGGCCGCGGCCGGGCTGGCGTTGGCGGCCGCGCTGGCGTTGCGCGTCGGCCTGGTCCGCGCGCGCTACTTCGACACCGACGAGCTGGAGCATCTGCACGCGACTTTGCTCGTCGCGCACGGCAACACGCCGTTTCGAGATTTTTTCGAGCACCACGGACCGCTGTTCTGGGCGGCGCTGGCCCCGGTGGTTTCCGGCTTTCACGGCTCCTACGCGTCGGCGGAGGCGGGCCGCGCCGCGGTGAGCCTGGCGTGGCTGGGCATTCTCTTGCTGGTCCTGCGCCGACGCGAAGGAGCGGACGCGTTGGAGGGGACCGCCGCGGCGGTCCTGCTGGCCTTCTTCGGCGCGTTCGCGCAGAAATCCTTGGAAATTCGACCCGACGTGCCCGCGGCCTTCCTTTTGATAAGCGCGGCGTGGATCTGCGCGTCGCGTCGCCGGGACGCGGGCGCGTGGTGCGGGATTCTTCTGGGGCTGGGGGCTTGGTTGTCGCCCAAGATTATTTTCGGCGCCGCGGGACTGCTGGCCGCGGCGTTGTGGCGGCGGCGCGCGTCGGGCGCGCGCGAGTTCGCGCTGCAAACGTGCGCAGCCGTCGCGGCCGTCGCCGCGCTGGGCCTTGGTTGGTTCGCCGCGCGCGGCGCGCTGCGGCCGTTGTGGGATCTTTATGTCGTGTTCAATGGGCGCTTTCACAGCGGGGCGGCGCCGTGGTCGGCGACCTTGCGGCCGTCCTTGATTTCCGATCCGGCGGCGTGGCTCCTGGGCGCGGCGGGCCTGGCGCGCTGGCGGCGGCGGCCGGAGGAAGCCGGCATCTTGGTGGGCGCCCTCGCGGGACTTTTCGTTTCGCCTTCGGCGTATCCGCAGTATCTTCTGTTCGTCGCGCCGGCGCTGTGCGTCTTGGCGGCGTCGGCGCTGGACGGCTGGGTGCGGGCGGGGCGCGTGCCGGTCCGGCGCGCGGTGCTGGCGGGAGCCACGGTGCTCCTGGCCTCGGCGGCGACGGCGGCGTCGGCGCTGGCGCGGATCAAAGAGGGCAACGCGCTGCAGCGCGAGCGCTGGGCCTGCGTGGACGCGCGCGTGCCGCCGGGCGCAGCGGTTTTGGATGTCTGGAGTGGGGATTCCTTCGCGCGGCCGCACGCGGCGAAGATTTGGTTTTTGCCCGACGATGAGCAGGCGAACCTGAACCTGGACTGGGTCGTCGACGGGATGATCGCGGGCCTGCGCGACCCTCGCACCCGCGGCGTGATTTGGTGCGAGAGCTGTTTTGCCCGCCTGCCGCCGCGTTTTTCCGCCGAGGTGCGGCGGCACTACGTCCCGTCGGGCTGCGGGCGGCTGTGGCTGCGCGCGCCGGAGAAGAAGTGAGGCGCGGGGAGCGCCTGGCGGCGGCCGCGGCGGCGTTGGCGGCGCCGTTGCCGTTTCTTCCCGCGGCGCGCGCGGGTTTTCTGGCCTGGGACGACCAGTCGAATCTGGTTTACAACGCGGCCTACCGGGGTTTTTCGCGCGCGCATCTTGCCTGGATGTGGACCACTCATTTTCGCGGGCCCTGGCAGCCGCTGAGCTGGCTGTCCTACGCGGCGGATTGGACTTTGTGGGGCCTGGACGCGCCCGCGTATCGGCGCACGAATCTGCTTCTGCACGCGCTGGCGGCGGGACTGTGCGTGCTGGTCGCGCGGCGCCTGCTCGACGCGGCGCTGGGCGCGCGCGTGCCGGAGCGCGCGCGCAATCTGGGCGCGCTGGCGGCCGGGCTGACTTTCGCCTTGCACCCCCTGCGTGTCGAGTCGGTGGTCTGGGTCACGGAGCGGCGCGACGTGCTGTCCGGCGTCTTCGTGCTGGCCGCGTGGCTGGCCTATCTCGAGGAACGCTTCGTGCTGGCGCCGTTTCTCTTCGCGGGCGCGTTGCTGTCCAAGGGCACCGCCGTGGCCCTGCCGATTTTTTTGCTGGCCTGCGAGTACTACCCGCTGGGCCGTCTGCCCGCGCAAGGGCGCGCCGTCGCGTGGCGGCTGTCGCCGTATTTTCTCCTGGCGCTCGCGGCGGGGTTTGCGAACCTGGGCGGCTTCGGCACCGGGGACTTGAGCGTTCCGTGGATCGGCCCCGGATTGCGTTTGGCGATCGCCGCGCACGCGCCCGGCTTCTATCTTCTCAAGACGTTGCTGCCCTTTGATTTGTCGCCGTATTATCCGCTGATCGCGCCGCCGTCGCGGCTGTATGTCGCATTCGCCGTCTATGCCGCCGTTGGTGTTCTCGCGACGGTCTCCGCCTATCGCTTCCGTCGGCGCACGCCGTGGGCTTGGGCCGCGTGGTTAGCATTTCTCGCCGCGCTGGCACCGGTCTCAGGCCTGCTCCAAAACGGGGCGCAGATCGCGGCGGATCGATACACATATCTTCCGTGCCTTCCGTTCGTGTTCGTCATCGGCGGATGTTTCGCGACGGCCGCGGCGAAGCGCCCGCGTTCCGCCGGAGCGGGACTGGCGCTGCTGGCCGCGGTCCTGGCGGCGTTGACGTGGCGTCAGTCGGCGTTCTGGCGCGACGAGATATTGTTGTGGACGCGCGCCGTCGCGTTGGCTCCCGACGGCTATCTGCCGCGCTCGAACCTGGCCTCGGCCGACCTTGCCGCGGGCGACGCGGACGGAGCGATGGCGCAATACCGCGAGGTTCTGCGCCTGCGTCCCGGCGACTTCGGCGCGCGGGTGAACATGGGCGTTCTTCTTGAGAAGCGTGGACGCCTGGAGGAGGCCGAGACCGTTCTGCGCGCGGCTCTGGCCCTGCGGCCGGGCGCGGACGACGCGACGGTGAACCTGGCCAACGTCCTGTCGGCGCGCGGTCGGCGCTCGGCCGCGCTGGCGCTGCTGACGGACTTGGCGGCGCGCGAGCCCGGCTTCGCGCCGGGGCGCTTCAACCGCGGACTTCTGCTGATCGCGCTGGGGCGCCGCGCGGAAGGCCGGGAAGAACTGCGCGCCGCCGTCGCGTCGGACCCGGGGCTGGCACGACGTTTGGGCCGGGCGCCGTAGCGTTCAGCGCGCGGAGACCGGATCGGCGGCGGGCAAGGTGAAATGGAAGCGCGCGCCTTCGCCGGGGCGGCTTTCCGCCCAAAGGCGGCCGCCGTGGGCTTCGACAAGCGACTTGCTGATGGCCAGGCCCAAGCCTAGGCCTTGGCGCTTCTGCTCTGTTCCGCCGGCTTGATAGAAGCGATCGAACAGGCGCGGCAATTCCGCGGCGGGAACGCCGGGGCCGGTGTCGGCCACGGTAAAGCGCACGAATTCGCCCTCGGACTGCAGCGCAAGCTCGACGATGCCGCCGGCGGGGGTGAACTTGAGCGCGTTGCCCAAAAGATTGGCGAGCACCTGCGCGGTGCGCTTGGGATCGGCGTGGACCTGGACTGTGCGCGACGCGGACGCGGTCCAGCGCAAGTGGATGCCGCGGCGCGCGGCCTCCAACTCCGACGACTCGGCGGCTTCCTGAAGCAGAGCGGCCGCGTCGCAGACGCGCGGCTCCACGGCGGCGCCGACGGATTCCAGGCGGGCGGTTTCCTGCAGTTGATCGATCAGCGCGATCGCACGCTCGGCGTTGATCGTGACGGCGCGCAGGGCCTTGCGCCGCTCTTCCAGGGGGAGGTCTTCGCGTTCGCGCAGACAGGCCGCGTAGCCGTGGATGACGGCCAGCGGGTTCTTGAGCTCATGGGCGACGTCGTGCAGGAGGCGCGTGCGGGCCTCCAATTGGTCCTTGAGTTCCGCCAGGCGTTCGTGGGCGCTCATAATCTTTATAAGAAGATTCTAGCATGGAAACCGGCGGTTTTGGTAAGATCATCGTCGACGTCGCCGCTGAATTTCAGGAGAAAGCCCCAATGATCGACACGTCCCAGTTCAAGCTCGGCCTGGTCTTCGAAGACGACGGCCAGATCGTCCAGATCATCAATTATCAGCACCACCGCAAGTCGCAGTCGGCGGCGGTCTACCGCACGACTTTGCGCGTGCTTGCGACCAACAACGTCATCGAGCGCTCCTATGCCTCCGGCGCCAAGTTCCGCGAGGTCCCCGTCACCAAGCGCGAGAAGACCTACAGCTACGACGAGGGCGAGAAAGCCGTGTTCATGGACAACGAGACCTACGAGCAGGTGTTCTACCCGAAGGAACTGCTGGGGCCCGCGGCGAAGTTTCTGACCGAGAACATGGAAGTTCTGGGCGTCTACGTGGACGGTAAGCTGACCTCCATCGAGCTGCCCGCCAACGTCGTCCTGACCGTCACCTCCAGCGAGCCCGGCGTCAAGGGCGACTCCGTGTCCAACATGAACAAGAAGGCGACGCTGGAGACGGGTCTGGAAATCTCCGTGCCCCTTTTCGTCAAGGAAGGCGACCGCATCCGCGTCGACACCCGCAACTCCGAATACATGGAGCGCGTGAAGGAATAGGGAGGAGGGTCAGTCCTTAACTTGTTAAGTTGTTGTCCAACAACTTAACAAGTTAAGGACTGACCCTCAAAGTATGATCAAGGGCGTCATCTTCGACATCGACAACACGCTGACCGACTTCATGAAGATGAAGCGGGCGGCGGTCGACGCCGCGGTCGAAGGGATGATGGACGCGGGCCTGCCGGGCGCGAAGGACGATCTGGTCAAAGAAGTCTTCGAGGTCTATTGGAAAGAAGGCATCGAGGACCAGAAGATCTTCGACAAGATATTGAAGGCCAAGCTGGGGCGCATCGACTATAAGATTCTCGCCGGCGGGATATTGGCCTACCGGCGCGCCAAGAACGGCTCGATGACCTTGTATCCAAGGGTCAACCAGACCTTGATGGAGTTGATGAAGCTGGGCATCAAGCGCACGGTCATCTCCGACGCGCCGAAGATGGAGGTGTGGCTGCGCATCGTGAGCTTGGGGCTCCATCACTATTTCGACGACATCATCACCTCGGAGGATTTTGGCGTCAAGAAGCCGGACCCCAAGCCTTACCGCCGCGCGTTGGAGGTCCTCGGCACCAAGCCCGAGGAGACCTTGATGGTGGGCGACTGGCCCGACCGCGACATCAAGGGCGCCAAGGGCGTGGGCATGCGCACCGCCTGGGCCAAATACGGCGATACGTTCGGCACCCAGGAGTCCGGCGCCGAGTTCGAGCTCGACGACATCTCCCAGGTGGTGGACATCGTCCGGCACGAGAACGGGGCGGCGGTCGCGGCCGGCTGAACTCCCCATGGCTGGAACGGCCCCGGGGTTTATGGTAGTCTTCAACGCGACGCGCGGGACCACGCTGGCCACGCGCGTGGCGACCGCGGACGACGCGGCCTCCCGCTCTAAAGGACTCCTCGGGCGCGATGAAATCGCGCTCGAGGAAGGGCTTTGGATCGTGCCTTGTCCGATGATCCACACGTTCTTCATGAAGTTTCCGATCGATGTCGTGTTTCTCGACCGCGGCCTGGTCGTGCGGCGCGTGCTGGAGAACTTGAAGCCCTGGCGCGCCTCGCCTTGGGTGCTGTCCGCACACAGTGTCCTGGAGCTCAAGGGCGGCGTGCTGCGCGGGGGTGTCGGCGTGGGCGACCGGCTGGAGATGAGGCCCGCGTGAGCGATCCCCAGGCGCCGGCCCCGGAGTTTCCGACCCCGTCCGGCATCGACGTCCGCCGCTATTACGGCCCCGAGGAACCGGCGTCCGGAGAGCTGGGCCGCGCGGGGGGATATCCGTTTACGCGCGGTATCCAAAAGACGATGTATCGCGGACGACTGTGGACGATGCGCCAATACGCGGGCTTCGGGTCCGCCAAGCAGACCAACGGGCGCTTCCGCTGGCTTTTGGAACAGGGCCAGACCGGGCTATCGACGGCGTTCGACCTGCCCACGCAGATGGGTTTGGACGCCGACGACCCGCGCGCCAAAGGCGAGGTCGGCCGCGTCGGCGTGCACGTGGGCACGATCGACGACATGGACCAGCTTTTCGACGGCATACCGCTTGACGAGGTCTCCACCTCGCTGACCATCAACTCCACGGCGGCGGTCCTGCTGGCGTTTTACGTGGCCGTCGCGCGCCGCCGCGGCATCGGCCCGGAAAAACTCAAGGGCACCTTGCAGAACGACGTGCTCAAGGAGTTCGTCGCGCGCGGCACGCAGGTGTTCCCGGTGGCGCCGTCCCTGCGCCTGTGCTCGGACGCCATGGAGTGGTCGTTCAAGAACGCCCCGCAGTTCCACCCCATCTCCATTTCCGGCTATCACATCCGCGAGGCCGGCTCCGACGCGGTCCAGGAGGTCGCCTTTACTTTCGCCAACGCGAAAGTGTACTTGGAGGCCCTGCTGGCGCGCGGCGTGGACATCGACAAGATCGGCCCGAAGCTGGCGTTCTTCTTCGGCTGTCACAATCACTTTTTGGAAGAGATCGCCAAGTTCCGCGCCGCGCGCCGCGTCTGGGCGAAAATCATGAAGGAGGACTTCGGGGCGAAGGATCCGAAATCCCAATCCCTGCGCTTCCACGTGCAGACCTGCGGCTCGACCTTGACCAGTCAGCAGCCCCTCAATAACGCGATGCGCGTGGCCTGGCAGGCGCTGGCGGCGGTGCTGGGCGGCGCGCAAAGCCTGCACACGAACTCCTACGACGAGGCGCTGGCCTTGCCCACCGAGGAATCGGCCCAGTTGGCCCTGCGCACCCAGCAAATCCTCGCGCACGAGACCGGCGTGCCCGCGACCGTGGACCCCGTCGCGGGCGCGTGGGCCATCGAGTCTTTGACCGACGAGTTGGAGCGACGCATCTCGGCCACGCTCCTGCGTCTGCACGACTCCGGCGGGATGCTGAGGCTCATCGAGGCCGAGATACCCCAGCGTGAGATACAGGAAAGCGCCTATCGCTACCAGCGCGACATTGAGGAAGGCCGCCGCAAGATCGTGGGCGTCAACACGTTGCGCCTGGAAGAGGCGGAACGTCCCGCGCCGCGCCTGAAGATTTCGCCGCGCGTCGAGGCCGAGCAAGTGCGCCGCCTCAAGGCTTTCCGCCGTGCGCGCGATTCTAAAAAGGCCGCGGCGTCCGTGGCGCGGCTGGGCGCGGCGGCGCGCGCGCCACAGGGCAACCTGTTCCCGCTTATTCTCTCCGCGGTCGAGGCGCAGGCGACGATCGGCGAGATCTTCGCCGCCTTGCGCGGCGCGTTCGGCGAGTTCCATGCCGGTTAAGGGCCTCCAGCGGCGGCGCACGATCCAGGAGATACTAGCCGAGCGCGGTCTGCTCAACGAGGCGCAGTGCGCGCAGGCCGCCGCGGACGCGGCGAAGACCGGCAAGAGCGTCCAGCAGACCGCGCTCGACCTTGGTCTTGTCGCCAAGGGCCCTCTGCTTAAGACGCTGTCCGAAGAGTGGGAGGTCAAGGCGGTCGACCTGGGCGCTGTGGACGTGGACGTGGAGACCGCGAAGATCATCCCGGAGGCGGTCGCGCGGCGGCACGCCGCCATCCCGTTCGCCAAGGAGGAGAACGTCCTCTTCGTGGCGATGGCCGACCCGCGCGACTTCTTCGCCGCGGAGGACATTCAATTGCGCACGGGACTGGAGGTCCAGCCCTACCTGGCTCTGCCGCAGGACGTTCAGATCGCGCTCGACAACACCTACGGCCGCGGCGAGGGCGCCGCACTCAACCGGCTGATGACGGACGTGGCGGCCCAAAGTGCCGCGACCGACGCCGGCAAAGAACTTCAGGTTCAGCGCGAGGAGGCGAAGGCCGACATCACCGACGTCGACGCCTCCGCCCCGGAAGTGGAGAAGTTCGTCAACGCGATCATCCTGGGCGCGCTGTCGATCAAGGCCTCCGACATCCACATCGAACCCTTCGAGGACCCCGCAGGAAAGGTCTCAAAAATACTTCTGCGCTACCGCGTGGACGGCCGCTTGATCCCGGGGCCGTTCGTGGTGCCGTGGGCCTACCGTTTCGCGATCGCGGCCAAGATCAAGATCATGACCAACTCGATGAACATCACCGAGCGCCGCATCCCGCAGTCGGGACGCATCCAGATTTTGGCGCAGGGCAACCCCATC
The DNA here is from genome assembly GCA_013044195.1 of Elusimicrobiota bacterium. Lineage (GTDB taxonomy): Bacteria > Elusimicrobiota > Elusimicrobia > UBA1565 > UBA9628 > GWA2-66-18. The sequence goes on from JABEUV010000263.1 coordinate 8,751, forward strand.
GAGTTCCGTGTCGAGATGGTGCCCACCGTCTACGGCGAGTCCTGCGTGATGCGCATCCTGGACCGGAAGTCCGTCCAGGTGGACATCATGAAGATGGGCTTTCTGCCGGACACGCTCGACCGCCTGCTGGGTCTGCTCAAGGGCATCGGCGGCAAGAAGAATTTCGGTTTGATCCTGGTCTGTGGACCCACCGGCTCGGGCAAGTCGACGACGCTGTACGCCGCGCTCAACCACGTCAACCGTCCCGACATCAAGATTCTGACGGCGGAGAACCCCGTCGAGTACAACCTTGACGGCATCGTGCAGGTGCCGGTCAACCCGGACATTAAGCTGGGCGGCGAGAAAAAATTCGACTTCGCGACCGCCCTGCGCTCCTTCCTGCGCCTGGACCCCGACGTGATCATGGTCGGCGAGATCCGCGACGAGGAGACCGCCCACATCGCGATGGAGGCGGCGATGACCGGCCATTTGGTCTTCTCGACGATCCACACCAACGACGCGCCTTCGGCCATCTCGCGCCTGACCGACATGGGCCTGCCGGCGTTCATGGTGGCGACGACCCTGAAGGCCGTGCTGGCCCAGCGCCTGTCGCGGCGGCTGTGCTCCGCATGCAAGGTGGAGCGGGACGCCACGCCCGAGGAGGTGAAGGTGTTCGAGGAGAACAAGGTCGATCTGCCCAAAGGCGCCAAGCTTTTCGCCCCGCCGCCGGTCGGCGGCGACTGCGAGGAGTGCAAGGGCCTGGGCTACCGCGGTCGCGTGGGCCTGCACGAGTTGCTGGTGATGAGCGACGCCCTGCGCGCGACGTGCCTCAAGGACGTCGCGGCCGACACGATCCGCCATAAAGCGGTCGGCGAGGGCATGCGCCTGATCGTGCAGGACGGCCTGGAGAAGGTCAA
>JABEUV010000037.1 GCA_013044195.1 Elusimicrobiota bacterium
AGCGTCGCTTCGCGCCGCCCCTGGCCGGGTTGCTCCGGAATGTTGGAGAAACTGGCCGCTTTGCTTCGGAATGGGTGGCCGCTTTGCCCGGAATACGCATCGCCGACTTCCTGAAGGAATTCCTTCCAGGCATCGCGGGGTTAGCGAAGAAGAAATCGATCTCGATCGCGGCACAGGTCGATCCCAGGCTCACCCTGCTCGCCGACCGTTCCCATCTGACCGGCATCTTCCAGAATCTGCTCGACAATGCGATCAAGTACAACAAGAAGAACGGCTCGATCCAGATCAAGGCCGGTCGGAACGCCCACGGCGACGCCGAGGTGTCCGTGCGCGACACGGGGATCGGCATTCCGGCGGTGGACCTGCCGCTCCTCTTCCATCAGTTCCACCGGGCTGTGAACGCGCGCGAACTCCGCATCACGGGCACAGGCTTGGGCCTGTATATCATCAAGACCATGGTGGACAGCAACGGCGGGCGCATCTGGGCGGAAAACGCCGCGAACGAGGGGGCAATCTTCCACTTTACCTTGCCGTCGGAACGCGAGACGTCCTCTCCGCCCCGTTCGGGAAGGAAGGCTACGAGGTCTGGGGTAAGAAGAACACGCCCGCAAGGGAAGTAAGTTCACACATGACCCGACTTTTCTTGATGGCCTCGCTTATCTTGCGATGAGGGACGGCGCGGCCGGCGAGGGCGCGACGGCGCCGGCCAGATCCGCCTCGGCGTCCACGGCGGATGCGGATGATTCGTCGGGGGTAACCATTGGGACGTGGGACGGTCTCATGAAGAAACGGGCTCAAAACTCCTACAAGTCGTTCACGGCGACGTCGACCCCGCATCGCAAGCGCACCTGAGCGCGAACGCGAGGAATCTCTTCTTACAATCGGCGCAGTTCGCTCGCGTCTCCAGCGAAGCCGTAGAAGATGATGCGCTTCGGATCGTCCATACGGTCATGGCTCCCGACAAAAAGAGGCTCTCGAGGATTTTTCGCGAAGATTAAAGTGCAGCCGTTGAATTGCCAGAGTTGGATGTACGGCGTCTGAAGAAATCCGGGCAGCGAACCGCTGACCTTCGTTTCCTTCGCCGAAAAGACGCCCGGGTTTCCCGGGACGCGCCGGATCTCGACTGTGGAGACCAAGATGTCGGGACCCGAATTGCCTCGCCCATCGCCCAGGCGACGATAATACCGGTACGTCCCGGGAAGAGCGAGAGACTTGCAGGCCGTCTTTTGAAGAGGCTCATAAACGACCGGAAACACGTTGGCTCCGGAAACGATCACATCGGCGTCGTCGGCTGCGCGCGATGAGGCGGTCGCCGAGAACGGTGTCAACAGAAGACAAAATGCGGCAACGGTTGTTCTCATCAGCCTGGATTTTAGCGCCCCCCGGGATCGATTCCCATGGCGGCGCCGTGACTATAATGTTGCGCCGAATGAAGTAGATAGTTACTCCTGAAAAAGTGACCGAGAAAACGGCTTTGAGACTGAGTGAATCGTCGACGTGAAGACAGCGCTCTCCCTTACTCCTTCCGTCGGGCGTCTCTCACCCATCCTGCCGTTACGGACTCCGTCCAAACCGGTATAGATTCGCGGCGATCACGCACCAACCGACCCAAACGCCTGCGCCGACGTCGCCTCGGAACATGCGGCGCTTGAGCCCCAACTTGCGGCTGAGAAAGCTGAGCGAGCCTTCGATCCCTGCCCGGAAGGCCATGAGCGTCTTGAACCCTTGGGCGCTCGGACAGGCGTTTGCGAGCGCAGGCGAGGATGAGGCGACGACGAGCTTTACCAAGGGAGGGACGTGAATATGAAAGTCGCGACGAAGCGCAGCGTTGAGAAGCAGAAGACCGGCGTAACGCCTAAGAAGATTGCCGACACCTACCAGCTCAAGGTCACGCTCGACGGCATCGAGCCGCCGATCTGGCGACGGCTTCTCGTGCCGGGCGACATCAATCTGTTGAAACTGCACGAGGTCCTGCAGGTGGCGATGGGCTGGACCAACTCGCATCTGCATCAATTCATCGTCGGCGACGCCTACTACGTGATTTCCGACGAGAAGTTCGAGAGTTCGAGCGAATCGAAGGACGAGCGGCGCTACACGTTGCTCCAAGCATCCCGAGCATGAGGACATGCTGGAATGGGTCGGAGGTCGCTTCGATCCGGAGGCTTTCAGCGTCGCTGGCGCGAACGAGGATTTAAAGAATTGGCGGAAGCACGGCCTGTTCTCGTTCGAGTAACCGCATGTACTTCACGAAGGCTCACCATTTCAAAGGCGCCATCGAAGATCCGAAGGCGCCCGCGCCGGCCAAGGAGATGGCTCGGTTCATCAACGTCGTCGTGCTTGCCGGTCGTAAAGGCGCCGTAGGAGAGAAGGTCTATTCCAATATCCCATGCATGGCCGGCCCAACTCCGCGGACATGGTGCCTCGGCCTTCTGCATGTGCTCCGCACGGATGGTCCTCCCGAAATTGCCTGGGAATGTCCCGAATGCGGCAAGGCGGGCGTGATCAGTGAATTTGACTGACCAGCAGCGTCGCCTTCGATCTCAGAATGTCAGCCGCTGCATGGCGGCCTTCAAGTAGTCGGGCGCCAGGTGGGCGTAGATTTCCGTGGTCTTGATGCTGGAGTGGCCGAGAAGCTTCTGGACCGTGTAGAGATCGGCGCCGCTCATCACCAGATGGCTGGCAAAGCTGTGGCGCAGCGTGTGGACCGAGGCGCCCTTGATCCCGCGGCTGCGGACGAGCTTGAGGAAATCGTGGGAGAGGACATCGGGATCGAGGGACTGGCGTTGCCGGTTCATGAAGACAAAGGATCCGTCTCCTCGCGGCTGGTTCGTCAGGACCTCCGCGAGCCGGGGAGTCATCGGGATATGGCGCGTCTCGTAGTCCTTGGGCTGCCAGTCGCCTTTGGCCTGGACTGAAAGAATCTTGTTCTTGAAGTCGATGTCGGCCCAAGTCAGGTGGATCAGCTCGCCGCGCCGCAGTCCCGTGAGCAGGAAGGTCTCGATGACGGGCTTCATGTGCGCGTCGGCCGCCGCCAGTAAAGCCCGCGCCTCTTCCTTGCTCAAGTATCGGATCTGCCGGCGCGACTCGCGGAGCTTCTTGACCGTTCTGGCCGGGTTCTCGGTGAGGGCGCCCCAGGCCACGGCCTTGTTGAACATGGCCTTGATTGTGTTCAGTTCGCGGTTGAGCGTGGCGGGTTTGGCACCGTCCTCGCGGCGGCGGGCTTTGTAGGCCTCAAGTTTCGTCGCGGTCACGCCGCTGAGCTTGTCGGCCTCGACGATCCCGGTAAAGTGCTTGAGGGTCAGAACGTCGCGCTCGTAGGATTTCTTGGCCTTGTTCGCCTGGGCGTACTGGAGGTACTCCTCGATGAAGGCCGGGAGCGGCCGGTCCTTGACCGCGAAGCCCGCCTCCTTGCGTTCGAGCTTGACCTGGACGTCGGCCAAGGCGAGTTCCGCGAGGCGCTTGGAGTTGCCGATCCGCTTGCGCACGCGCCGGCCTTTCGCGTGGTAGTCCAAATACCAGCGGGCGCCTTTCTTGCCGTCGACTTGATAGATTCGAGCCATTTAGTTGCCCAGTGATTACCAAGGGATCGCCAAGCTAATCATTAACCAATCGTTAAGTAATCGCTAATCCAATCGCTAACCGGGTCGTATGTCATGGCGGCAGCCGATATCTGGCGCCCCGCCCCTTGCCGCTGAGGATCACGGCCTTGGCTTTCAAGAGAGCCGCCATTTCTTTCCAGGCCGTTACTCCCGACACGCCTAGAGCCGCGCGCGCGTCTCGGTTGCTGATGGGTCCTTTGGATCGGATGAGGTCCAGGATGACTTCCTGGCGTTCGGTCAGCTTTTGGCCAGCGGCCGGCTTCGCGGCCAGTGGGCCCACTGCCGCCCGGAAGGTCACGGCCAGCATACCGGTCCGTTCCGAAAATACTGGCGGCTCGATCCCGTATTTCTTGCAGGCGGTGATGACATCGTTGATCCCGCGGCCCCAGGTCTCTACGGCGCCGGTGCGGTGGAAGGCGCCGGCGATTAGGGGGTTGCGTAGGTGAGAGGTGTGAGCGGCGGAGAGTTCTGGGAGCGTGATCGTAGGCAACAGACGGCCCGTGCTTTGGATTTCCACGCGGTCGTCGAAGATCGCGATGGCGATGTAGCCGATGGCGGAGTAGTCTCGGTGGATCACGGCGTTGAGTAGGATTTCACGCATCGCGTCGGCCGGGATGGGGAACCGGTCCTCGCGGTTGACCAGCGCGGCGTCGTAGCGGTCCATTTTCTGGAAGCGGGCGGACAAAGGCAAAGTCCGGTCCAGAAAGGCCATGCCTTCCCGGACCACGGCGAAGGCGTGCAGATACTCCTGCTTGTTGTCGAGGATGTCGCCGGTGATGTGGACGCCGCGAAAGCGGCCCATCTTCAGGAGGCATTGCGGGTAGTAAGGCAGGAATTTCGTTCCGTAAAGGACTTGGGCCGCGTTCGTGATCTTCCCATCGATGCGCAACCCGAGGCGATCAAGGATGTCGCCGACGTCCATGCTGGTCGCGGCCGTGATGCGTCTTTTTTCGATGGCCGTGGCGCGCGTGAGTAAAAGTTCCTCACGATCCAACTCCTCCAACTTCACGCCTTCGGCCGGCTGGTTTTCCCAGCGGCTCTTGGCGTGGCCCCGCTTCAGCAGGAGCGCCTCGTCGCGGGCTTGGGGCATCTTGCGAGTCGTGTTGCCGACGCGCTCGTAGGGAACGCCGGCGAAAGTAAACGGAACATGCTCCGCGTTCGCCTCGACCTGGAGAGCTAGGACCTCGTTGCCGCCGGCCAGCTTGACGCGTTCTATGTCGATGTGGGCGGGCGGCTCGAAGCGTTGGAGGGCCGTCGTCATTTCGTGAAGGGTCTGCTCGGAGACGCCCTGGCCGCCGATGCGGCCCTTGGGGTCCACCCCGAAGAGCACGGAGCCGCCCTTGGCGTTGAGCATCGCGCAAAGCGTCTGCAAGCCTGGGCGAAGCTCCGCAGTGGTGCGCTTGAATTCCAGCTCGGTGCCTTCGCCGCCGGCGACCAGACGTTCGAGTTCTGGGAGGTTCATGGCTGCCTCAGTATGGCATAAATCTGGGATTTCTGCCGGGAGCCAAAAAGAGACGGGGACCGCCCCAGTGCGACTTTGGAGCGATCCCCGTCGAGGATTCCGTCTTTCCCGGGTCTAAAGCTGGCGGGGCCAACGGGATTCGAACCCGTGATCTCCGCCTTGACAGGGCGGCGTGTTAGGCCAGCTACACCATGACCCCAGCGACGTCAGTATATCACATTCGCCGCGGCGAGCCAAACGGCGCGCGCCCGGCGCAAAAAAAGAACCCCCGTCGCCGCGAGCGCGGCGACGGGGGCGCTTCAGTTGTTCGTGAGCTATTAAAGCTTGCGAACGTTCGAGGCCCGCGGTCCCTTATCGGACTGCTGCACGTCGAACTCGACGGCCTGGTTCTCCGCCAGGGTCTTGAAGCCTTCGCCCATGATCGACGTATGATGGACGAACAGGTCCTTGGAGCCGTCGTCCGGCGTGATGAACCCGAAGCCCTTCTGGTCGTTGAACCACTTCACTTTGCCCGTAGCCATGTCGTTGTAAGTCCTCTTTTTGTGCGTCTTGCTCACGTACATCTGTGTAGCGGGAGGCGTTCCCGCCTCCGTATCGTTATTATAGCACGCGGTGCGCGTCGCGGAAGTCGAAAATCGCCGACGTAGGCCGGGACGTCAGGCCGCGGAACGCGCCCAGGCCTCGGCTGCGGCCAGCTTCTCGGAAGTCCCGATATCGTGCCAGGCGTGGGGGCCGGAACGCCGGCCGCGGATGTCGGCTCCCGCGGCGGCCAGGCGCAGGTAGGTCTTCGTAATTGAGAACGCGCCGGACTCGGAGAGGCGGTCCAAAAACGCGGGGGAGATCACGTGGACGCCCTCGAAAGGCAGGCGCCGCGCGCCGGTGACCGCGCCCTTGGCCCAGGTCGTCCGCCCCGAAGAGCGGTCCTCGTGGCCGACCAGGCGGTCCTTGGCGTCGAACAGGTAGGCGCGGGAGCTGTCGCGCTCGCCCACGGCGAGGGTGGCCAGCGCGCCGCTGTCTTGGTGGGCGGCGTACAGCGCGCGCAGGTCCAGATCGGTCAGGATGTCGGCGTTGTGCATGAAGAAAGGCTCCCGGCCGCGCAGGAGCAAGGACGCCTTCTTGAGTCCGCCGCCGGTGTCCAGGAGGGCGTCGTCCTCGCGCGAGACCGCGATGGGCACGCCGCGCCGCCGCGACAGGTCGGCGCAGAAGTCGGCCACGCGTTGGGCGAAATGGTGCGCGTTGACCACGAAGGAGTCCGCGCCGGCGTCCTGCAGGCGGATCAGCACGCGTTCGAGCATGGGCACGCCGGCTACGGGGATCAGGGCCTTCGGAGTGGTGTCGGTCAGCGGCGCCAGGCGCGAGCCCACGCCGGCCGCCAGGATGAAGGCCTTCATTTTTCGGGCCAGCTCTTTTTTTCGCGGTGCGCGACGGTCACGGACACGCCCTGATCGCGCAGGTGCTTGGCCAGGCGCTCCGCGCAGTACACGGAGCGGTGCTGGCCGCCGGTGCAGCCGAAAGCAACGAGCAGATGCGTGAAGTTGCGCCGTCCGTAGTCCGCGACGGCCTGGTCGATCAGCGCGAAGGCCGAGCGCGTCCAGCGCTCCACGCTCTCTTCCCGGGAAAGAAAGGCGATGACATCGGCGTCCAGGCCCGAGGAGCGCTTGAATTGGACGTGGCGGCCCGGGTTGGGCAGACAGCGGCAGTCGAAGACGTAGCCGCCGCCGTGGCCCTTGTCGTCGCGGGGCATGCCGTGCTTGTAGGAGAAACTTTGGATCTGGACAGTGAGCGTCAGCTTCGCCCCGCCGAACTGGCGCAGTTCCGAGGAGCCGATCAGGCGCTTGAAGACGGCCATCAGCTCGGGTACTTCGACGGGTAGATTGGACGTCAGCAGGAGGCGCTCGATATTGCGGATGGCGTAGGGAATGCTTTGCAGAAACAGCGGCTTTTTCTCGTGGAAGCCGCGCAGTCCGTAGGCGCCCATCGCCTGCATAATGCGGATCAGCGCGAAGCCCGGGAAGTACTTCTTGAACTCGGCCGCGTCGATCGTCGCGTATTTCGACGCCTCCGCGATATAAAAGTCCCGCAGTTCGTCGCGCAACTCGAAGGGCACGTCGGCCTTCGCGTCGCAGAGCAGGGAGGCCAGGTCGTACTGGAGCGCGCCGCGCCGTCCGCCCTGGTAGTCGATGAAGTACGGCCGTCCGTCCTTGAGCATCACGTTGCGCGATTGGAAATCGCGGCACAGGAAGTAATCTCGGTCGGCGGCCAGCAGGTAGTCGGCGAACACGGAGAAGTCCTGCTCCAGGCGCTCCTCGTGGAAGACGATGCGGCCGAGGGTCAGGAAGTAGTACTTGAAATAGTTGAGGTCCCACAGCATCGACTGGCGGTCGAAACTGCGGCGCGGGTAGCACCAGCGCTCGTCGATGCCGCGGCCCGCGACGATCTGGATCTTGGGCAGCCAGGAGACCACGTCCCGGTAGGCCGCGACCACGTCCGGCGGAAAGCCCGCGGCCGTGCGCCGGCGCCCCAGGAACTGGAATAAGGTCGTGTCGCCCAGGTCTTCTTCCAGGTAGGCGGTTCCGGACGCGTTCTCGGCGTAAATCTCCGGGACGGGGATGCCCTCGCGGTGGAAGTGCTTGGAAAACTCGATGAACGCGCGATTTTCCTTTATATCGTCGTTGAGCACGCCGATGGCGGTGGCGCCGCCGCCGCTGAGGCGATAGATGCGGCGGTTGGAGCCCTCGGCGCGTACGGGAGAGGAACTCTCGGGGGTGCTGCCGAAGCGCGCGCGGAACAGCGCTTGAAGCGGATCGGACATAAGACGATCTTAGCTAATCGGCGCCCGGCGCGCGCCTTGTCAGGCCGCGGCGGTTTGAGCCACCGCGGCCGGCGCGGGCGCCAAGGGCAGGCGCAGCGTGAAGCGCGCGCCGCCGTTGTTTCGGTTTTCCGCGGTCAGTTCGCCGCCCAGGCGGCGCGCGGCTTCGCGCGACAGGTTCAAGCCCAACCCGGTACCGCCCGTCGTCGAGAACGGCTGGAATAAGCGCGCAAGCACCTCGTCCGGGATGCCGGGTCCGTCGTCTTCCACGATGATCGCCGCCAGCGCCCGGCCGTCGCGCTCTTCGCGGCGCACGCTGACGCGGATGCTGCCCCCGTCCGTCATCGCCTTGGCGGCGTTGCCGAAGAGATTGAGCAGGATGCGCTCAAGGTCCTGCGGCGGCGCGGCCGCGCACAGGTCTTCGGACGATTCGTTGAGCACCTGCACGCGGCGCGAGCGCAGGATCGGCTCGGCGAGAGACTCGGCGGCTTCGACGACCGTGGACAGATGCTTGGGCGAGGCGGTCTCGCTGGCCTGCGTCAGCAGACCGCCGCAGAGGTCCTGGCAGAACGCGGCGGCCGACTCGATGCGCCCTAGATCCTTCGTCAGCGCCGGATCGTCGACGCCTCGATCCAGGTGCAGGCGCGCGTAGGCGCGCACGACCATCAGCGGCGTGGCCAGGTCGTGCGCCGCGCGCGCCCAGACGGCGGAGATCGAATGCAGTCCCCGCTCTCGCTCCCAGGCCGCGACCGTCGCGCGCGACGTCTCTTCCAGGCTCTCAATCTCAAGGCGCTGCAGGCGCACATGCTCCGTGGACTCTCGTTCCGCGCGCGACAACAGCCACAGCCCTCCGGCCGCGCAGGCGAGTATGCCCGTCTTCAGCGCCAGCTCGAAGGTGGCGGCGGCGTTCCAGTTGTCGAGACGCGACACGTACAGCGCCGCGTTGGATGCGCAGGCGCCGACCGCGGTCCAGGCCAAGGCGCGGCTGTCGAGGAGAATCGCCGCGGTGAACAAAGGCATCAGGTAGAGCACCCACAGGGTCGACTCGCTGCCGCCCGAGCATTCCTGCACGGCCGCGATCGCCGCAAAACCCGCGAGCAGCGTCAGAGCGTGCAGCCAGGTCTTGTTTGGAGCCAATCGAATCGACAGGCTGGCGGCAAGGCTCGACAGCAGCAGGGCCGCGAACGGATACAGCGCCTGCGGCAGAACAAGGTGGGGGTCGTCCTTGGCCAGGAACGCCAGCCCGCACATCACGATCCAAAGCGCGGCCTCGAAGCGGATGGTTCGGTCGCGGCGGTCCTGGTCTTCCATGGCGAAATCTCCCGGGGCGGCATCGCCCTCGTGTCTATTTTGCGCGCGCGCGCCGAAGCGGCGCTCAGCCCGCGCTGAAGGAGCGCTGAAGCGCTCGCGTCGGCGACGCGGATGTCCTATGATGGAGCGCCTGCCGGGGGGGGCGTGAGGAGACGAGTGATGATCGACGAGGGCGCGGCGTGAGCGGCGGGCACGGCTACATCGAGGCCTTGCTCGGGGTGGGAACGCTCGTGGGTTTCCTGTCCGGACTGCTGGGCAAGGGCGGCAGCGCCGTCACCACGCCGATTCTGCAGGTCTTCCTGCATGTTCCCGATTACTTGGCGCTCGCCTCGCCTCTGCCCAGCGCGCTGCCGACCTTGCTGGCCGCGGCATGGGCCTACCGTGGCCGGGGCCTGGTCGACGATCGCGTGGTGCGCTTGTGCGCGCTGTGGGGTTTCCCGGCCACGATCGCCGGCTCTTTTTTGAGTGCGCGGGTCAGCGGCCCGGCGCTGATGGTCATGAGCGCGCTTCTAATCGCGGGTCTGGGCGTCTCCCTTGTCATCGAGGGCGAACCGCCGCAGGGCGGGGGCGCTCCGCCCGCGACCTGGAAGGTCGCCGCGATCGCGATTTTCGTCGGAGGTCTGTCCGGCCTGCTTGCCAACTCCGGCGGCGTGCTGTTCGGCCCTTTGTTCATCAGCGTTCTGCGTCTGCCCACGAAGACGGCGATCGCCTGCTCGATGATCGTCGCGGCGATTTTGGCCGTGCCCGGCCTGGCCGTGCACGTCTATCTGGGTCACGTGGACTGGACCATCGTCGTCGCGCTGTCGGTGGCGGCGATCCCGTCTTCCTACCTCGGCGCGCGTCTGGCCCTGCGCATGCGCGACAAGTCCTTGCTGCGCGTCTACGGCATACTGCTTTCGTTGTTCGGTCTCTATGACGTCTGGTTCAGCCTGCGCGGCCATTGAGTCCCGCCGTCTCGTTGTATACAATGCGTTCGGAGAAAAAATAATGACCACCGTCCTGTTGCTGGCTCTCGCCCTTCCCGCTTTCGCCGCCGACGTTCCCGCCGCCGCGCCGGCCTCCACGTCCGCCGCGCTGTCCTCTTTCGATCCGGCCGCGCTGGATCGCACCGCGTCGCCGTGCACGGACTTTTATCAGTTCGCCTGCGGCGGCTGGGTCAAGTCGCACCCGATCCCGCCCGACCAGTCGCGCTGGGGCCGCTTCAACGAACTGGCTGAGCGCAACCGGCTGGTCCTGCGCGGCATTCTGGAGAAAGCCGCCGCCGGTCCGAAAACCGACCCCGTGGATCGGCGCCTGGGAGACTTGTGGGGCGCGTGCATGGACGCCGACGCGGCCGAGGCGAAGGGCGCGGACCCGATCAAGGACGAACTGGCCTCCGTCGACGCGCTGAAGACCTCCTCAGAACTTCCCGCGCTGTTGGCGCGCCTGCACGCGCAGGGCGTGTCCGCGGGCTTCTCGTTCGACTCCGATCAGGACTACAAGGACTCGACGAAGGTCATCGCCGAGTTCGACCAGGGCGGCCTGGGCCTGCCCGATCGCGACTACTACCTGAAGACGGACGCGAAGTCCGTGCGCCTGCGCCGCCTCTACGAGTGGCACGTCGCCAAGGTTTTCGGCCTGCTGGGCGACGATCTGCCGACCGCGGCCGCGGAGGCCCAGACCGTGATGCGCGTGGAAACCGCGCTGGCGCAGGTCTCTCAGGACCGCGTGACGCGGCGCGACCCCGACAACGTCTACCACCGCGAGACGCTGAACGAATTCGAGTCCCTGGCGCCCGGCTTCGACTGGGGCGCCTACGTCGCCGACGCGCACGCGCCGGAGTCGCCGTGGATCAACGTGGTGTCGACCGGCTTCGCGGCCGGCTTCGCCTCGTTGGCTTCGACCACGCCGATCGCCGACTGGAAGACCTACCTGCGCTGGCACGTCGCCGCGGCCGCGTCGCCGTGGCTGTCGAAGGCGTTCGTCGACGAAGCCTTCGACTTCGGCGGGCGCACTCTCACCGGGGCCAAGGAGCTTAAATCCCGCTGGAAGCGCTGCGAGGAGCTGGCCGACGGCCTCATCGGCCACGACTTGGGCCGGCGCTACGTGGAGCTGACCTTCGGCGCCGACGGCCGGGCGCGGACCACCCAGCTCATCGACGCGCTCGACGTCTCGCTGTCGCAGGACCTCAAGACGCGCGATTGGATGAAGGCCAAGACGCGGAAGCTGGCGCAGGAAAAGCTGGCCGCGATCGCGCGCAAGATCGGCGGCCCCGACAAGTGGCGCGACTACCAGGGTGTGATCATTTCCAGCGGCGACCTGCTGAGCTCCGTGCGCAGCGCCCAGGCCTACGAAGTGCGCCGCCGCTTGGACAAGATCGGCAAGCCCGTCGACCGCGCCGAGTGGGACATGACCCCGCCCACGGTCAACGCGTACTACAATCCGCAGCTCAACGAGATCGTGTTCCCGGCCGGCATCCTCCAGCCGCCGTTCTTCGACCGTGCCGGCGATCAGGCCTTCAACCTGGGCGCTATCGGCGTGGTCATCGGCCACGAGATGACGCACGGCTTCGACGACGAGGGCCGCAAGTTCGACGCGAAGGGCAACCTGTTTGACTGGTGGACGCCGCAGGACGCCAAGAAGTTCGAGGAGAAGTCGCAGTGCCTCGTCGACCAATACGGAAGCTACGAGACGGTGCCCGGCGTCAAGCTCAACGGCAAGCTGACCCTCGGCGAGAACACCGCCGACAACGGCGGCGTGCGCCTGGCCACGATGGCCTTGGACGCGCTGAAGAAAGCCAAGGTCGTGGGAGACCGTGTCGACGGCTTCACGCCGGAGCAGAGGCTGTACCTGGGCTTCGCGCAGGTCTGGTGCTCGAATCAGACCGAGGAGAGCGCGCGCCTGCTGGCACAGGTCGACCCGCACTCCGCGCCGCGCTGGCGCGTGATCGGGCCGCTGTCGAACACGCCGGAGTTCGCCAAGGCGTTCTCCTGCAAGCCCGGCGACGCGATGGTCCCGGCCAAGACCTGCCGGGTCTGGTAGCGGCGCGCGTTCGTTTTTTGTTGCGTTGAACGGACGGCGGCCTCGGGCTATCCTGAGGGCATGAACGTTTTCGCCCGCATATTGGGACTGCCCTCCGCCCGGACCGCGCCTGCCGCGGCTCCCAAGCCGGCGGCCGCCACTGTCGCGCCGCAGGCTCCGCACGAGATGCGCGAGGAGGAGGGGCGGGTTCAGTTTCGCGGCCTGCTGTGGCGGCCGGTGGTGACGGTCGACGACGCGGCGCTGCTCGTGGTGGCCGCGCGCGCCGGTCTGCCGCACTGCGCGCATTGCGAAAAGCCCTTGTCGTTGGCGGCGGGCAGCCAGGAGCGGTGGGTCTGTCCGAACTGCGGCGAGGCGCACTCCGGCGTGGAGACGGACTTCTTCGCCGCCGAGTCGGTCGCCGCCGCCCGTGTGCGCGAGTTCTTGTCCGGACACCCCGGCTTCCAGCCCGCGCCGGGTTTGCCCACAGCGCACGTCGCGCCGGCTTGATTCGGGCCTGCATCGTCACATCCTCGTGACTTGAGCGTCGTGCGCGCGCCATGGCTCGGCCGCGGCGGCCGCGGCTATACTGACGGCGTGGCGCACCGCGAGCATTCCTCGGACGACGGCGAGCCCCGGCGCTGGCGCGCCATCTGGATTTCGGACATCCATCTGGGCACGCGCGACTGCAAGACCGCATTCCTGCTGGAATTCCTGAAAGAGAACGATTCCGATGTTCTCTACCTCGTCGGCGACGTCATCGACGGCTGGCGCCTGAAGACCTCCTGGCACTACTGGGATCAAAGCCACAACGACGTGGTGCAGAAAATACTGCGCAAGGCGCGCAAAGGCTCGCGCGTGATCCTGGTGCCGGGCAACCATGACGAGGCGTTCCGGGATTTCGGCGGGATGCATTTCGGCGGCGTCGAGGTCGCTTTGGAGGCCGTACACGAGACCGCCGACCGGAGGCGTTTCCTCGTCGTACACGGCGACCAATTCGACGGCATCGTGCGCCACGCGAAAGCGATCGCGGTGCTGGGGACCTGGGCCTACGACCTGGCCTTGCGCGTCAATCATTGGTTCAACGCGGCGCGTCGGCTGGTGGGTCTGCCGTATTGGTCGCTGTCGGCCTACCTGAAGCACAAGGTCAAGAACGCGGTCGCCTTCATCGCGAAATTCGAGGAGGAGATGATCGCGGAGACTCGTCGTCGCGGCCTGGACGGCGTGATCTGCGGCCACATTCATCACGCGGAGATCCGCGACGCGGGGGGCGTTCTCTATTGCAACGACGGCGACTGGGTGGAGAGCTGCACGGCCTTGGTGGAGGATTTTGACGGGTCGCTGAAGCTTCTGCGCTGGGTCGATGAGCGCCGCCGCTTGCGCGTGGCGGCCGTCGCGTGACGGTCGCGGCTGCGCGCAGTCTTAAAATACTCATCCTTCATGCCTCCGTCGGCGCGGGTCACACGCGCGCGGCACGGGCCGTGGCGGCCGCGCTGGCGCAGGAGGCGCCCGACGCGCATGTGGAGGTCGTCGACGCCTTAGAATTGGCGCGGCCGCTGTTCCGTCGCGTCTATGGCGAAGGCTACTTGAGCCTCGTCGAGCGCGCGCCGTCGTTGTTCGGCCTGCTCTTCGATTTGACCGACCGACCTCCCGGCCGCGCGGCGCTGGGCGACCGACTGCGGCGCGCCGCGCAGAATTGGGGCGCGCGCGAGCTCGTCGAATTTTTGGAAAAAGGAACCTGGGACGCGGTGGTCCACACGCATTTTCTCGCGCCGGAGCTGAGCGTTGCGCTGGCGCGCGCGGGGCACCGGCGCGCGCCGCAGCTCACCGTGGTCACCGATTACGACGCGCACCGTCTTTGGGCGGGGGATCTTCGCGCGCGCTACTGCGTGGCCGGCGACGCGGCGGCCGCGTCCTTACGCGCGCACGGCGTGTGCGGGGAGAACATCGAGGTCACCGGCATACCCGTGGATCCATGCTTCGCCGTTCCGCTCGACCGCAAGATGGCGCGGCGTGAGTTCGGTTTGTCCGGAACGCGTCCCGTCGTCGTCTTATCGGCGGGCGGCCACGGCGTCGGACCGCTTGAGGACGTCTATCGCGCCCTGCTTCTGTCTTCGGCCCCCGCGCAGATCGTCGTGGTCTGCGGCCGCAACGAAGACGCGCGCCGCCGCATCGCGGCGATTCACCCTCCGCCGCGTCATCGCGCCCTCGTTCTGGGCTACACGGATAAAATGAGGACCTTGATGGCCGCCGCCGACTTGCTCGTCACCAAACCCGGCGGCCTCACCGTCTCGGAGGCTCTGTCCAGCGCCCTGCCCATGGCTCTGATCCGTCCCATCCCGGGCCAGGAAGAGCGCAACGCCAATTTCCTTCTACGGAACGGCGCGGCCGTTCGCGCGGGTTCCCCGGCCGCCCTGACCGAAGTGGTGGAGGGACTGTTGTCTTCGCCGGGCCGCCTCATCGAGCTGTCCCGCCGCGCACGCGGCCTCGGCCGTCCGCGCGCCGCCTTCGATGTCGCGCAGCGGATTTTAGAACTGGTCGATATTGCGGGCGGGTGTCCAAAACGTCCGCAAGCGTTGACAAGTCAGGGAAGGGGGGTTATAGTTAGCGCTGGAGGAACACCCCATGGCCCTGATCGACCGAGTTAAATACGACGGACCCGCCGACGTCCTGGTCTGGCGCTTCCCGCAGGACAACCTGAGCTGGGGAACGCAGGTCATCGTCAATCAGGCGCAGGAGGCGATCTTCTTCAAGGGCGGTCAGGCGCTCGACACGTTGGGACCCGGCACGCACCAACTGCGCACCGCCAACGTCCCGTTTTTGCGCCGGTTGATCGCGGCGCCGTTCGGCGGGGAGACGCCGTTCACGGCGGAGATCTACTACGTCAACAAGGCCGTGGACATGGACGTGAAGTGGGGCACGAACAATCCCATCCCCATCATGGACCCGAAGTTCAACGTGTTCCTGCCCGTGCGCGCGTTCGGCCAGTTCGCCATCCAGGTGGCCGACTCGCGCGCCTTCGTCACGCAACTGTCGGCCACCAGCCCGCAGTTCACCGTCGATCAGCTTTCGAACTATTTTCGCGGCGTCCTGCTGACGAAGGCCAAGGACTACATCGCCGAGACCATCATAAAGGAAAAAATCAACGTCCTGGAGATCGCCGCGCACCTGGAGGCCATGTCCGGGGCGCTGCAGACGAAGCTGACCGACGACTTCGCCAAGTTCGGCGTCAAGCTGGTCAATTTCTACCTGAACTCCGTCGACGTGCCCGAGGACGACGACACCGTGGTGCGCCTTAAAAAAGCGCTGGCCGACCGCGCGGAGCTGGACATCCTGGGCGACAAGTACCAGCAGAAGCGCACGCTCGACGTCATGGAGAAGGCCGCGGGCAACTCCGGCGGCGGCGCGGGCGCGGGCATGGGCGCGGGGCTGGGCCTGGGCGCGGGTTTGGGCATGGGCCAAATGATGGCGGGCGCGATGGGCGGCGCCATGCCGGGCGCGGCCGGCGTCGGCGCCGCGGCCGCCGCGGGAGCGGCGGGGGCGAAGTTCTGCTCGTCGTGCGGCAAGCCTTTGGCGCCCGGCGGCAAGTTCTGCGCCGAGTGCGGCGCGAAAGTTGGCTGACGTCTGCCCGGTGTGCCGGCGCGGCGCGCCGGCCTTCGCCTGCCGCGCGCTGCTGTACGCGGGCCGGGAGCGCGACGCCGCCGAATGCGGCGCCTGCGGCGCGGCGTTCTATTGGCCGGTGCCGCCCATTGAAGAAATCGCGCGCTGTTATCCGCCCGCGTATTACGGCGGCTTCTTCAAGCAATACTGGAAGGATTACTACAAAGGCCGCGCGTTGGCGGACCGGCTGACGCGCTGGCGCGAGAGCGGGGATTTTCTAGACGTCGGCTGCGCGTTGGGCACCATGCTGGCGGGCCTGCGCGACCACTCGCGCTGGACCGCGCGCGGCTTGGAGTTCTCGGCGGACGCGGCCGCGCTGGGCCGGGAGCTCAACGGCGCGCAGATCGTCAGCGCGCCGTTGTCGGCCGCACCCTTTGCCGACGCCGCGTTCGACTACGTCCACATCAACAACGTGCTGGAGCACGAGTTCGATCCACGCGCCGCGCTGACGGCGGCGGCGCGCCTGCTGCGTCCCGGCGGCCGCCTGGAGCTGATCGTGCCCAACGGGCCCGTCGACTTTCTGCCCAACAAGACCCTCTTCCGGCGCTGCGGACGCGCCGTGCCCACCCGTCACGGCGGCCATCTCTTCTTTTTCTCCCGACGTGCGCTGGAGACGATCCTCCAAGACACCGGTTTTCACGTACTGTCGATCCGGTCCTTCCATCTGAAGCTCGGCGCCAAGGCGCGCGGCCTTTTGCCGCGCTCGTATAAGAATTTCAAGAAGCCCTTGCCGCCCGTCGACGCTTCCGTCAAGCCCGCGGCGTTCACGCTGGCGCAAGGCCGCGCCCTCATCCCGTCCGCGCCGAACTGGCCGTTGTACCGGCTGTCCAACGCGTGGCGCCGTCTGTGGCGCTTTTCCGGCAGCGACTTCGGCTACGATTTCGAAGTCATGGCCGAGCGCCGCTGACGCGGCTTATTTCCCAGCCTTGTCGAGCAGTCCGTTCAGGACCGACAGCACCGCGCCGCGCGCCTGTTCCAAGACTTGGCCGCCGGCGTTTTGCGCCGCGCCGCGCGCGGACGCCTCCACGGCGCTCAGAGCCTGGGCCGCGACCTCGGCCGGCGAGCGGCGCGGGCCGCCCAGGTCCTTGAGATGCACGTCCGGCAGGGCGACGCTCAATTCCCGCCCGCCGAGCGCGGCCGCGGCCAGGGAGACCTTGCCGCCGGTGACGGAGAAGTCCTTGATGAGAAGAGATTTTCCGGGCTTGGCCGGCGCGGCCGGAGACTTCGCGTCGGCGGACACGCCGCCTTGCGAAGCGGCCGCGTGCTCGGCGTTGTCGCGCAGGCGCGTCAGGTTTGAGCCTCCGGGGCCGATCTCCCAGGTCAACTCCGGCGCCGCGACGGCGACGCGCTCGACGACGATCGTGTCGGTCATCAGGGAGGAAAGCCGGACGGCGATCTGGACCGAGCCGACACGGACGGCGCTGGGTGTTTTGAAGCCGTCCGGGTTGCCGATCACCAGTCCTTCCAAGGTCCCGCGTCCCGACAGCGGAGAAAGCGAGACGCGCGTCAGAGTGACCGGCGCGCCCAGCACGCGGGGCCCCGCCGCCTCGACGGCGGCCGTTATGATGCGTCCCAGGTTGACGGAAACGACGACGACCGCGGCCGCCAGCAAGACCAGTCCCGCCGCCGCCGCCCACAGAAACTTTTTCATCGCGTGATCCTCCGTTGAGAGCGACTCCGCCTCACTGTATCAAAACACGATCAAATGCGCCGCGTGGGCGGGCCGGCGCTCTTGCCTTCTCGTCGCCGGGGAGCTACAGTAGTCCGGTGGAGATCAAAGGCGCGCGTCCCGACCGGCGCAAGCGCGTGCTGGCGTTCGTGCTGGCGGGCGGCAAGGGTCAGAGACTTGAGCCGCTGACGACGTACACGCCCAAGCCCGCGGTCACGTTCGGCGGGATCTATCGGATCATCGACTTCACGCTGAGCAACTGCCTCAACTCGGACATCTACCACATCTACGCGCTGGTCCAATACAAGTCCGCGGACCTCATCCGCCACCTGCGCGACGGCTGGCAGAATTATTTCTCGACCGCCCGCGGCGAGTATCTGGAGGTCATTCCTCCTCAGTACGCGGCCAACGACCAGTCCTACGCCGGCACCGCGGACGCGATCTACCAGAACCTCTACCTGCTGGAGCAGGAAAACCCGGACCACGTCGTGATTCTCGCCGGCGATCATATCTACAAGATGGACTACCGCAAGATGATCGCCTGCCACCGCGACCACGACGCGGATCTGACGGTCGGCTCCGTCGAGGTGCCGCTTAAGGAAGGCAGCGAATTCGGCATCATCCAGTCCGACGCCGCGGGGCGCGTGCTGGGCTTTCAGGAGAAGCCCAAGGAGCCGACGCCGATTCCGGGCAACCCGTCGTGCTGCTACGCCTCGATGGGCATCTACGTGTTCAAGCCCGCCGCGCTGGCCGAGGTGCTTCGCGCCGACGCCGCCGACGCGTCCAGCAGCCACGACTTCGGCAAGGACGTGATCGCGCGCATGGTCTCGTCGCGGAGCGTGTTCACGTACAGCTTCGTCGACGAGAACCGCAAGACCGCGAAGTACTGGCGCGACGCGGGCACGCTCGACGCGTACTATTCGGCGAACATGGATTTGATCGGCGTCGACCCGGTTCTGAACCTCTATGACGAGGGCTGGCCCATCCGCGCCGCCGCGCTGCACGCGCCGCCGCCGAAGACCGTGTTCCGCGACGAGGGGCGCACCGGCAGCGCCGTCGACTCCATGCTGTCTCCGGGCTGCATCGTCAGCGGCGGTACGGTCGTCCATTCCATCCTGTCGCCGCACGCCTGCGTGCACAGCTGGGCGCACGTCGAGGACTCGATCCTGTTCGAGCGCGTGGACGTGGGCCGCCGGGCGCGCGTGCGCCGCGCGATCGTCGCCGAGGGCGTGAAGATCCCGCCCGACGCCGTGATCGGCTACGACGAGGCCCGGGACCGCGCGCGCTTCCTGATCACGGACGGCGGCGTCATCGTCGTGTCCAAAGACGCGCGCATTTAGCTTGTTCGACGGGCGTCGACGGCATCGTAGACTCGCCGACAGAGCTCGGCCATTGTAAAAGGCTTGACCAGCAGGTCGATGTCCGTGTCGCCCGGACCGGGCGCGTGTCCGGTCATCAGCACCGTGCGGACCTCCGGGCGGCGGCGGCGCAGTTGGGCGGCGAAGGCGCGTCCGTCCATGCCGGGCAGGACGATGTCGCACAGGGCCGCATGGATGTCTCCGCGGTGAGCGGCTTCCACCGCGCCAGCCGCCTCGGCGTCGCGGCAGGCCAGGGCCGTGTAGCCTTGGGCCTTCAGCACTCGCTCGATCATGCGCCGCAGGTCGTCGTCGTCTTCGACGATCAAGACGGTCTCGCCGGCGCCTCGGCGAGGGGCCGGGGCGTCGGTCTGGACGGAGCCATGCGCGGGCGAGGGCGCGGCGGCCAGCGGAAGGTAGAGCCGGAAGGTCGTGCCGTGTCCCGGCTCGCTTTCGACGCAGATCCGCCCGTCGGCGCCGTCCGCGACCGTCCGCACGATGGCCAGTCCCAGCCCGGTGCCCTGGCCCGCGGGCTTCGTCGTGAAGAAAGGCTCGAACACGCGAGCCTTCACTTCCGGGCTCATCCCGATGCCCGTGTCGGCCACGCTCAGGCGCGCGTACAATCCGGGCATGATGTCCTGACCGCAGTTGGAAGGGGACGGCGTTTGATCGGTCACGTCCACGCCGATGCTCACCGTTCCGCCGTCGGGCATGGCGTCGCGCGCGTTGACGACCAGGTTGAGGATCGCCTGGTCGAGCGCGGTCGGGTCGATGAGCGCCCACGCCGGTCCCGCGGACGGGTCCAGGTGAAGCTCGATGTTTTCGCGCAGCACCCGGCGCAGAAGCTTTTGGATGGCGGCGACCGCCGCGTTGAGGTCCAAGAGCTCGGCTTTTCCCGCGCCCTTGCGGCCGAAGGACAGCAGTTGGCGCGTCAACGCCGCCGCGCGCGCGCTGGCCCGCAGTATTTCTTGAACGTCCTGAGCCGTCTGCGCTGAAGGTTCGCCGGCGGCGATGAGTTCCCCGTAGCCCGAAACGGCCGTCAGCAGGTTGTTGATGTCGTGCGCGACGCCGCCGGCCAGCAGGCCCAACGGCTCCATCTTCTGCGCCTGGAGAAATTGCTCGGCCAACCGGCGCTCGCGGCTGACGTCGCGCTTGACGGCGATGTAGTGGACCGTCCTGCCGCCGCGACGTACCGGAGCGATGGCGGCTTCTTCGTGAAACAAAGTGCCGTCCTTGCGTTTGTTGACGAAGTGCCCATGCCACGCCTCGCCGCGCGCCAGCGTCGCCCACAGCTCTTCATAGAAGCCGCGGCTCTGGCGCCCGCTGTTGAGCATGGAAGGATTTTTCCCCAAGACCTCGGCGCGCGTGTAGCCGGTCGCGCGCGTGAAGGCGGGGTTCACATATTCGAGGAGTCCGGCGGCGTCGGTGATCATCACGACCTCGCTGGACTGCTCCACGGCGCGCAGGAGCAGGGCGCGGCGCTGGCCCAGCCCGCGCCGCGTGCGCGCCGCCTCGCCGCGCAGAAGGTGGACGAGCGCCAAGCCCGCCAGAAGCCCCAGCGCCGCGAAGCCTAAAGTGAACAGCGCCGCGCGGCCGCGCAGGGCGCGGAGAAGCCGCCTGTCGTCGAGCCGTGAGACCACCACCCAATCGGTGCCGGGCACGCCTTCGGCGAAGGCGATCACGGGTGCGCCCGTGTAGTCGCGGCCGTACAGCAATCCGCGTTCTCCGCGCAGGGCGCGCGCCCCGACCAGGCCCGGCGTCGACAGGGGGATGCGTCGGTGCGCCGGCGCATGGGGAAAATCGCTCCAGAAGACGATGTCGTCTCCTTCGCGACGAAGCAGCATGTCCTCCACGCCGACGGCGTGCGCGCCGGCGG
>JABEUV010000038.1 GCA_013044195.1 Elusimicrobiota bacterium
GCCCTCGCCTTTCCAGGTCTTCATCGCGCAGCGCTGGACCAGGTCGTAGGCCTCAAGGCGCCCCAGGCCGGCGTCGATCAGCCGCAAGAGCACGGTCTGGGAGAACACCAGGCCGTGGGAGCTTTCCAGGTTCTTCTTCATGCGCTCCGGATAGACCTGAAGGCCGTCGAGGACCTTCACGAAGCGGTCGAGCATGAAGTCCAAGACGATGTGCGCGTCGGGAAGGATGACGCGCTCGTTGGACGAGTGCGAGATGTCGCGCTCGTGCCACAGCGCGCAGTTCTCCGTGACGGTCGACTCGTAGCCGCGGATGAGGCGGGCCAAGCCGCTCAGGTTCTCGCAGAGCACCGGGTTGCGCTTGTGGGGCATGGCCGAGGAGCCCTTTTGCCCGTCGGAGAACGGCTCTTCGAGCTCCAAGACCTCGGTTTTCTGAAGATGGCGGATCTCCAGGGCCACGCGCTCGATGGCGCACGCGGTCAGCACCAGCGCGTGGAAGTAGTCGGCGTAGCGGTCGCGCGGAATGACCTGGGTGGACACGGGCTCCGGGCGCAGGCCCAGGGCGTCCAGAATGGACGCCTCCGTGTCCGGCGACAGCTGGGTGAACGCGCCGACGGCGCCGGAGATCTGGCCGTAGGCGATGGTCTCGCGCGCGGCGCGCAGGCGCTTGAGGCCGCGCACGGCCTCGGCGTGCCAGCCGGCGACCTTGATGCCGAAGGTGATGGGCTCGGCGTGGACGCCGTGGGTGCGGCCGACCATCCAGGTGCGTTCGTGCTTCTTGGCCAAAGTCTTCAGGCGCCCGGCGGCGCGCTCCAGTCCCGCGATGAGCAGGTCGGCGGCGTCGCGCAACTGGAGCGCCATCGACGTGTCGAGCACGTCCGAGGAGGTCAGCCCGTAGTGCAGGTAGCGGTCGACCTTCGGCGCCTGCTTCTTAAGCTCCCCGGCCACGGCCGAGATCATGCCGATGACCTCGTGACCGGCCGTCGACTCCTTGCGGCGCGACGCGTCCAGCAAGGACTTCTCCATCAGGCGGTTGAGCGCCTGCAGCTCGCGCGCGGGAATGCCCTTCTTCGGCGCGAGAACCTTGAGCAGTTCCACTTCGACGCGCAGCATCGCGCGCAGGCGGTTCTCGTCCGACCAGATGCGGCCCATCTCCGGACGCGTGTAGCGTTCGATCATGTCACTCCCCGTCCGTGCCTGCGTCCAGCCCGCGGCGCGCCGTCGACAGCGGCACCCCGGCCTGGCACTGCACGCAGGAGTCCGGGGGTGCTGCCTGCAGAGGGTAGGAGACCAGGCCGCGCGTGGGCACGCCCAGGCACAGCGGCGCCGAGGAACGGTCGACCATCGCGCCGACGCCGATCACGCGCGCGCCGTAGGCCTGGGCGAGGGCCACGACCTCGCCGTTGGAGTGCCCCGTCGTCAGCACGTCGACGACGACGAGCGCGCGCTCGCCGCGCGCCAAGGTAAAGTCGCGACGGAACGCCATCGCGCCGCCGACGCGCTCGGTGAAGATCGCGCGCGCCTTCTTGGCCCGCGCGACCTCCTGTCCGAGCACGACCGAGCTCAGGCCCGTGGAGATCACAACGTCGACCGGCGACGAGAAGCGCGCGGCCAGCGCCTTGGCCAACTTCTGCGTCAAGTGCGGGTACTGCAGGACCAGCGCGGTCTGCAGATACACCGGCGTGTGCAGGCCCGACACGAGACGGAAATGGCCGGTGGCCACCGCCCCGTGCTCCTGCAGCAGGCCCAGCACGTCCATCTTATTGCTCTCTCTCATGTCGTTCCCCCTTTCAGAAATTCAAACGGCGCACGAGCGCCAAGAAGCGCTTCTTGGCTCCCGCGCGGCCGGCCGCCACGTCCTGCTCGATCTCCTTGTCGCCGATCTTGCGGAAGCGCGGCTCCAAGTCCGGATGATTGATGTCTCCCTTGACGCGAAAACCGATCGCGGGGCGTCCGGCCTCGTCGACCCACCACTCGGGCAGGGCGCTGCGAAAGCTGGTCAGCCGCGTCAGGATGTTCATGTCCACGAGCTCGCGCCCGCCGTCGGCGGTGCCCTGCGCGTAGGCGACGAACTGCGGCCCGACGACGGAAAAGTAGCGGATCGTCGCCACGCCCCTGGTCGCGCCGTATTCGCCGTCGATCTTGTCGAAGTCGAACGACTTCGGGTAGGCGGTCGCGCCGCTGAACACCGAGAGGTTGTTCATCTTGTACATGAACACGAACGGCAGAAAGACGACGCGCAGGAAGGTGTTGGCCTCTTGAGCGGCGGCCAGGTCATTGACGTGGCCGGGGCCGAAGCTCAGATAGGTCTCGCCGTTCAATTTATTGAGCTCGGGCGTGATGCCGCGCAGGGACCAGAGCAGTTCGACGTTGCGGCAGGTGAAGTTCGGATGCACGACCTCGCCGACCTTGACGGAGCCCGACGTGTTGGGAAATCCGCGCGGAATGGAGTATTTGAACGTCCTCAGCCACGGCCGGTCCGCGTCGGTCGCCGTCGCCGCGACGGCCCGCGTGGAGATGGCCGCGCGCACGTCCTCGACCAGCTTCGCGGCCTTCTCCCAGTCGATCTTGTCGACGACGCCCGACAGCACCACCTCTTTGGGCGCGGAAACGCGCGTGCGGCCCTTAGGATCAAAGAAGCGGTCCACGCGCGCGCGCAGCTTCACGCGCGAGCCTTCCAGGGAGAACGCCAGGGCGTCGACGATCAATCGGCGTCCGTCGATCTTCACCGCGCCGGACACGTCGTCGAAGACGCGGTCCAGAGCCTTCACGCGACCGCGCGCGACCGAGGCCTTCACGCGGGAGAACTCGTCGGTCGCCGACGCGTCGATGTCGGCGGCCTCCACGGCGCGCCCGCCAAGAGAAATGCCGAAGCCGCGCAGGTTCAGGTCGGCCTCGCGCGCCTGAAGGCGCCCCGGCCAGCCGGTCGCGTCGACGCGCAGGGACGCCGTTCCGGCCAGGCCCAGCTTCGACCACGGCGTCCAGCGCTGGGCCGCGCGCGCCAGCGGCACGTCGGAAAACGCGGCTTCGACGCTGAGCGTCGGCGTGTCCGCCGCGAAGTCGAACACGCCGCTGGCCGCGACGGAGCCTTCGGCGGTCTCGCCGCGCAGACGCTGCACGTCGAGCAAGCCGGAGGCCGGCAGGCCGCCCTTGAATTTCCAGCGGCTGGCCGGGACGCTCAGGGGCAGGTCGCGCGCGAACAACGCCTTGAGTTGGGCGGCGTCCAGCGCGGGAACGTCGGCGCGACCCTCCGCGCGCGGATTTAAGAAGCTCCGCAACTCCAGCGAACCGGACAGCGGCACGCCCGCCAGCCGCCCCGAGAAGCGCTCCACGCGCGCCGACGCGCTCGACAAATGGAAATCGGCCAGGTTGACCGAGCCCTCTGCCGCCACCTCGGCCGGAACGTCGCGGCCGACCAGAAGCACCCGCGTCGAAAAATTCGTCTTCGCCGGAAACGGACGGTTCGAGGAAAAGCGCTCGAAATCCAGCGACAGCTTTTCAAGCGAAAACTTATGGCGGCGCGCGCGGTCCTCGACGCTCAGCAGGCCGTCCGACACGGACACCTTCGCCGTCGACAGCGCCCGATAGACCAGGGCCGATGAGGAGCCGCGCGCCGTTCCCGAAGACGCGAACAGGTCGGCCACGTCCCAGCGCCCCGTCGCGTCGCGGATCAACGCCATGCGCGGAGATTCCAGGCGCACGGCGTCGATCTCCACGCGCTTGTCGAGCAGGGGCTTGAGCCGCACCGTCACCAAGGCCGAACCGCAGGACAAGATGTCCGGCTGGGCGCCGCCGCGGCGCACGCGCAGGCCCAGGATCTTGAGGCCGGACGGACTCAGCACGATCCGGTCGACGGACACCTCGCGCCGCAGAAGCGCGCTCAACTGCTCCTGCGCCAGCCGCCGCGCGTCGTCCGGGCTGAAGCGCCGGTAGGCGTAGACGCCCAGGCCGCCGAGCGCCAGCACCGTCAGCACGAACAGCCAGCCGACCACGCGCAACGCCAGGTGCAGGACGCGTCCGAAGGCGCGCACGACCTTGCGCGCCGCGTCCAGGGGCCTCATATCGCCGGAGATTCTACTTCATTCGGACGGGCGGACCGGTTCGCGCAAGTCGTCGCGCGGACCTTTTCTTCCGCACGCGCAGGCGCTATGATGTCGGGACGAAGATCATGAGCGCCCTCCCCCCCGTGCTGATGCTGTCCTTCGGCGGCCCGGAAAACCCCGCGGAGATCATGCCGTTCCTGGAGGACGTCACGCGCGGGCGCGGCATTCCGCGGAAACGCCTGGAAGGCGTGGCGGAGCACTACCGGCACATGGGCGGACGCTCGCCGATCAACGAGATCACCCGCCGCCAGGCCGAGGCCTTGCGCCGGAAGTTCCTCGCCGCGGGCGCGCCGCGCGCCGTCTACGTGGGCCAGCGCCACAGCGCGCCGTTCATCGAGGAGACGCTTCGGCGGATGGCTCAAGACGGCGTGACGAGCGCCGTGGGCTTCTGCACCGCCGCCTACCGCAGCGAGGCCAGCCTGGAGCGCTACGTCGCCGCCGTGGAGAACGCGCGCGCGCGCCTCGGTCCCGCCGCCCCGCGCGTCGATTTCGTCGGCCCGTGGTTCGATCACCCCTTGTTCGTCGCGGCACTCGCCGCCCGCATCCGGGAACTCGCCGCCCCCGAAGACGCCCCGACGGTGTTCACCGCCCACTCCATTCCCTGCGCGATGGCCAAGGAATCCACGTACGTGGAGGAACTGCGCGCGACCGCCGCGCTGGTCGCCGCGGCCCGGGGCCTGCGCGACTGGACCTTGGCCTTCACCAGCCGCAGCGGCCGGCCCACCGACGCGTGGCTTGAGCCCGACGTCTCCCGGGTGATCCGCGCGAAGGCGGCGCAAGGCGTCACGGCGCTGACGATGGTCCCCCTCGGCTTCGTCGCCGACCACGTGGAGGTCCTCTACGATCTGGACGTGGAGGCCAAGGCCTGCGCGGACGACGTCGGCGTGACCTTGCACCGCGCGGCGACCGTCGGCGACCACCCGCTCTTCATCGACATGATCGCCGACGCAGTCGAAGCGGGCGCGCCGAGCGACCCCGCCCTCGGCCGCAGTTCCGTCGCCACCGTTTTCCGCGACGGCCGCCGCGTCGCGAAAGTCGGCGCGGACTCGCGCGTCTGCTTCTGTTTTCCCGACGACCGCAACGCCCCGTGTCTGCGCCCGGCGGCAACGCCGGGCCGTCCGCCCGCCTCCGTTGAATAAACCGCCCGCGCCGCGGCGGTCAGGTCTTTTCTTTTTCCGGCAGGTGAGCTATGCTGGCGCGGTGGAGAAATACACCCTCGAGAAAGTCGATCCGAACGAGAATCGGCGGGAGCTGACCGCGCTCGGCGTGTTGCGCAAGGCCGCGCGCTTCAGCGTCGGCGGCGCGGCCGTCGCGCTGGTGTCGGCGGCCTTCGGAACCTTTCTGTCCCTTTCGGGCTTCGTCGTACTTGGCGGCGTCGCGGAGGAATTCTTCGTCTTCGGGCTTCTCGGCCACGCCTGGGGCCGCGCGCCCGAGGAATTCTGGGTCGTCGGCGCCTTCGCCGGGGCGGCCGCCGGTTTTTTTCGCGGCGTCATCGATGCCGGGTCCAATGTGCTGGTCACGGCGGCGTTCCACGGCGACATTGGGATTCTTGCCCACGCCGCGGTCTATATCACCTGGGCGATCGTACTGGGGCTGGGCCTGCGCAGCGCTCAGTACAGGCGCGCCTTAGGCGCGGCCGCCGCGCTGATCGGCTGGACGATCGGCGGGCGAGCCGCCGTACCGCTGACGGACTTCCTGCGAACACGGTCCGCCGTGCTTCAACTCGCGGCGGTGCCGCTGGGAGCCGCCGCGCAGGCCGGCATCGCCGGGCTTTTGCTGGCGCTGACCGTCGCCCTCCTGTGCGAGGAGCCTCCGGCGAAGAAACCCTGAAGCGGGCTTCCGTCCGGCCCGACGGTCTCAGCGGACCGAGGAGGAGGACGCGGGCATGCTCGCCCAGAACGCGCGGCCGGACAGCGCGGCGCGCAAGGCCTTGCGGAAGGCGGGACGCATCGGCAGAGCGCTCAGGCGGGGATGCTCCAGGAGATGGTCGGCCCCCGCGATCACGTGGACGGTCGCTTTCGACGCGTCCGCGTCGGCCGCCGCGCGCGCGACGGCGGCGTCGAGATCGCCGTTGCGCGCGACGATCGCGACGCGCTCAAGCTCCCGGCGGCTGAGCCAGGCGGTCCACGCCGCGCGGGCGAAAGCGCGGTAGTAGCGCCAGCCGCGCAGGTCCGAGCTCGCCAGGCCGTTGAGCTCAAGCAGGTTCATGTGGTGCTGGAACAGGGGCCGCTTCGAGGCGCCGTAGCCGTCGATCGTGTCCCAGCCGCGCACCTCGACCTGGTCGCCCCGCACGCCTTTGGCGGCCAGAGCCTCGGGGTCCAGCCCGCGCGCGGCCAGGTACTTGAGCGCGTCGTAGCCGTGCATCGTCCAGCCGGTGTAGCCTTCGACCAGGACCAGAACGGGCTTTCCCGGCCGCGCGTCCTCGACCAAACGGCGCATATTGGCCGCGATGAGGCCGCCGTCGGTGTGGCGTTCGCCGTAGAAGTACACGCGCGCGTCCTGGCGGCGCGCGGCGCCCGGAATCTCGAAGCCGGCCGCGCGCTCGGGCGCCGTGCGCTCGGCCAGCGCGAAGCGGATCAGCGCGTCGAGCGGCGCGACGCCGTGCCCGGGCGAATTCTCGATCGGCTGCCAGCCGAACACGGAGCCGGGCTGGGAGATCTCGGCGTAGCCTTCGGCGTCCTCGGGGTGCGCCGACGGCCGAAGGTCCGTGCCCGGCGCGGCGGCCGGCTCGGGCGCGGGCTCGACCGACGCTTCGACCTGGGAGGCGAACAGTCGCGCGTCGTCGCAGATCGCCGCGAGGGTTCCCTTCTCGGCGGCCTGCGCCATCTCAGTGCCCATCACCGACCAGACCGACAGCGCCCGACCCAGACTCTCGGTCAGAGGCTTCTCGGCGGCGATCAGCGCGCGCGCCACGCGCGCGACCGCGGCGCGGACCTCGCGCGCGGCGGCCCCGGCCGCGGGCGTCGGCGGAGCCTCGTCGGCGTCGGCGCGGGCGCGGGCCTCCTCGATCACGCCGAGAAACTCAGCGCCCTTCATCGCGCGCGCCTTGAGGCCCCGCTCGGCGGCAAGATCGTCGGCGCGCTCGGCCAGCCGCCCCGGCGCGCCCGCGGCGAACTCAAGCTCCGGCGCGGAGGCCGCGGCGGCGGCCGGGGCCGCGGTGAGCGCGCGCTCCAGCGCGCGCCCCGCCTCGCCGGCGTCGCCCGCGGACGCCGCGCCCAGATCGCCGACCCGGCCCAGCGTGCGTTCGACCTCGACGCCGAGCGCCGCGACGTGCGCGGCCACCGGCGCCGCGGCGACGGCGCGGGCGGCGGGCGCGGCCGCGACGGCCGCGACAGCCGTGGCGGCCGGAGCAAAGAGCGCCGGCGCGAGCGTCGGGGCCGCGGCCGGGGCGGACGCGGCGAGGGACGGCACCGCGGCGGAGGCAAGCGCGGCGGGCGCCGACTCGACGCGCGGGAGCGCGGCGGGAATGTCCACGCGGACCTGGGCGGCCGCGGGCAACGCCAGCAAAGCCGATAGAAGAATCGCTCTCATCCCGCTTCCAATGTAGCCGCGCAAGCGCGCGCCTTCCTGGGCCGAATGTCCCCCGCCCCGGCCGCAAAGGGCCTAAGTCCCCGGCGGCGGAAGTCGTCGGTACGCCTCGATCTTCCTGAGGAGATCCGCGTCGCCCGAAAGTTTCTGGGCCTTGGTCCAGGCGGCCAGCGCCTCCTCCTTCATGCCGAGGATGTTGTAGACGTCGCCGACCCTCAGCCGGAACTCCGCGGTCTTTTGCAGTTCGGCAAAGCGCGCGCGGCGCAGTTCGGCGGCGCTTCGCGACTCGGCGTTCAGCAGCGGGGAGAACGCCTCGAACATCATATCGAAGCCCCACCGACGGGCGCGCAGCAGATCGACCGCGCGCCGACGCTCCGCCGACGACATCCTCGCCGAAAGCTGCTCGGCGGCCGAAACGGCTTCCATGAAGAACGGGCTCTCCGGCGGTTCGGTGAGAATCGAGTAAGACAGTCCGGAGAACAGTTCGGGCCGGCGCGCCCGAGGCAGGAACAGG
This sequence comes from Elusimicrobiota bacterium, assembly GCA_013044195.1. Lineage (GTDB taxonomy): Bacteria > Elusimicrobiota > Elusimicrobia > UBA1565 > UBA9628 > GWA2-66-18. Next base: position 8,143 of record JABEUV010000038.1, read on the forward strand.
TAGACGCGGACCTCCGCAGAGCGGGCGGTCTGCAGGAGCGTCCCCGCGCCAAAGACTTCCTGGACCTCCCCCGGTTCCACGCCCCAGCGCCGGCGCATCTCCTTCAGCGCCGCGCCGTCCTCGGCCAGGTCCGAGAGCACGTAGATCGGTACGCCGAAATTCGTCAGGCGCTCGACGGCGGCGCCGATCCGCGCCAATGCCGCATCCTTGGGCTGTCCGGCGAAGTAATATTCAAGGACGTCGCGCGACCGGTGCGCCACACTCCCCAGGTAGACCTTCGCGTTCGGCAGGCCGAAGCCCGAGATGATGATCCATGACGATGGGAGCGTATTCTTGCCGACGAAGGCGGCGATCTTGTAGCCCGGATTGTTCTCCAGCCGGCTTTGCGGCAGAAGTCCCGCGTCGACGTTGCGCCGGCCGAAGGCCAGCGCGGCCGCCGCCACAACGCCGGCCAGGCGCAGGCGCGCGCGCGGCGCCAACGCCCGCCAGGCCGGACCCGCGGCGAGAGTCAGCAGTCCGATCAGCAGCGCAAGCGGCGGGCCGTAGAAGAAAGCCCCGCCCGGCCAGAACAGGTTGACCGTCGTGAAGCCGGCCCAGCCCGCGGCGAGGGCCGCGGCTTGGCCGCGCGCGACCGAGTCGAGCCTGCGCCGCTGCGTCCATAACCCCGCGAAGGCCGCAAGCCACAGCGCCGCGCCCGCGGCGGCGGCGGCCGGCGGCATCGACGCAAGCGCGGCGCCCGTTTCGGCCGGGAAGCCCGCCAGGCGCGAAAGGCCGTTCTGAAAGAGGGCGTTCAAAAGGCCGGTCAGGCCGCTTCCTCCGCCGACAGCAACATCCGCCGATGTCTCGATGAACGGGCGCAGGCCGACGTCCCGGAAAAATAAAATATAGACCGTCAGCGGAATTGCAAGAGCGGCCGCCGCCCCTCCCAGCGCGGCCGCCCGACGCCTCGGCCAGGAAGCGAGAAAGGCCGCGGCCACCATCGGCAGAAGAAACGCATCGGCCGCGTGATACAGCACGGCCAGCGCGAACACCGCGACGAGCGCGGCGGCGCGCACGCGCGACGGCGCCGAACGTCATGGCCATGTAGACCTGACCTTCCGTGGCGCGCGTGCCCCAGCACGGCGTTCGCGATCTGAAACAGGCGGTAGGCGTCGACGCGCGCGCCGGCCGCGCCCAGCGCGTCGCGCAAGAGCTGGAAAGTGCGGATGAACAACAGATGGCGCGGATTCCATATTTCCTGGCGCCAGGTTTGGGACGTGCGGTCGACGACCATGCCGAATTGCATCCCGTCGAAGACGCGCGTCGCGTCGGGCAGGGACAGCCACAGCGCCAGTCCCACGCCCGCGACGGCCGCCAGCGGCGCGGCGAAAGCCCATGGAGGCTCCCGGCGTCTCTTGGGCGGCGGCGCGTTCTCAGTCACGAGCGTCGGGTACGCGCCCCTCGAACGCGGACTGGAATCTCCGGATCATCGTCGAATTGTAGAGACAAAATCGAGTTCTCGCCAGTCCGCAACCGGCGAAGGCGGACGCGCGCCGCGAGATTTCGTAGAATAGGCGGATGGCGGACATACGCGCGGAAGTCGCCCGTCGGCGCACCTTCGCAATCATCTCCCACCCCGACGCGGGCAAGACCACGCTGACCGAAAAGCTTCTGCTTTACGGCGGCGCCATCCAGTTGGCCGGGTCGGTCACCGCGCGCAAGAATCAAAGCTCCTCGGCGTCGGACTGGATGGAGCTGGAGCGCAAGCGCGGCATCTCGGTCAGCTCCACGGTCCTGCAATTCGACTACGAAAACTACCGGATCAATCTGCTGGACACGCCCGGCCACAAAGACTTCTCCGAGGACACCTATCGCGTGCTCACCGCCGTCGACGCGGCGGTCATGGTCATCGACGCGGGCAAGGGCATAGAAAGCCAGACGCGCAAGCTCTTCGAAGTCTGCCGCCTGCGCGGCATTCCGATTTTGACCTTCATGAACAAGCTGGACCGGCCCACGCGCGACCTGCTGGAGCTGATGGACGACATCGAAAGCACGCTCCAGATTCACGCCTACCCCATCAACTGGCCCATGGGTACCGGCGAGCGCTTCAAGGGTGTCTACGACCGAATGTCCAAGGAAGCCCACCTGTTCGAGCGCACCGCGCGCGGCGCCTACCGCGCGCCGGTGCAGGTCGCGGGCATCGGCGACCCGGCGGTCAAGGACGCGATCGACGCGGACTCCTATCACCACTTCGTCGAACAGTTGGACCTGCTGGCGCACGCGGGCCCCACGTTCGACCGCGCCGACGCCGCGAAGGGCGGCACCACGCCGGTGTTCTTCGGCTCCGCGGTCAATAATTTCGGCGTCGAACTTCTGCTGAAGGCCCTGCTGGAGCACGCCCCCGCGCCCACGCCGCGGACTACGAAAAGCGGCGCCGTGATTGCGCCGACCGACGAAAAATTCTCCGCCTTCGTCTTCAAGATCCAAGGCAACATGGACCCCAAGCACCGCGACCGCGTGTCCTTCGTGCGCGTGGTCTCCGGCCGCTTCTCGCGCGACCTGCCCGTCGTGCACACGCGCACCGGCAAGACCTACCGCCTGGCCAACGCGCACAAGATCTTCGGCCGCGAGCGCGAGATCGTGGAGGAGGCCTACGCCGGCGACGTGGTGGGCCTGGTCGGCTACTCGGACTTCGGCATCGGCGACACCTTGGCGCAGGATCCCGGCGCGGCTTTCGACGAAATCCCCACCTTCTCTCCGGAATGCTTCGCGCAGATGTACAACCCCAACCCGTCCAAGTACAAGCCGTTCGCCAAGGGCCTGGAGCAAATGATCCGCGAGGGCGTGGTGCGCTCCCTGCGCCTCAAGGAAATGGGCGACTCCAAGTCCACTTTATTGGCCGCCGTCGGTCCCCTCCAGTTCGAGGTCGCTCAGTTCCGCATGCAGTCCGAGTATGGAGTGGAATCGAAGCTTGAACCCACGTCCTGGACGCTGGCGCGCTGGATCGGCCCGAAGACTCCGGCGGGCGCCGTGGAGGCCGTCGGCCTGCCCGTCAAGTGCGCGCGCGCGCAGGACGAGGACGGCCGGGAGATGATCCTGTTTCCCACCGAGTGGTCGCTCCAATACCTGGCCGAGCGCCACCCGGAAATCGAGCTCCTGCGCCTGCCGCCGAAGTCCTCCGCCGCGAAAGCCTGACGCGCGTCATCGGGCAAGCCCCGCACAGCGTTGGATGCCGGCCAAGGTGTCCAGCGCGTAGGGCTTCACCGGCCCGCCCAGGCTCAACGCCTCCTCGGCCAGGCGCCGCGCCTCCGTCAAGTTCTTGCGCCGCGCCAGATAGGTCATCGCCAAATTATTGAGCGCGTCGGCGCGCGCGGGCGCGGCCTTCAGCGCCCGGCGGAAATCGCGCTCCGCGGCTCTGTAGTCCCCGCGCCGGAACTCCAGGTCTCCCAAGGCCACCCAGGCTTGCGGGTCGGCATGCTCCAAAGCCAGTGCCGCTTGGTACTGATGACGCGCGTCGTCGAGAAGGCCCTGCGCCTCGTAGGCCGCGCCCAGGCGATCATGCTCCGCCGCGGTCAACGGATCGGAGGCCTTATAGTAACGGGGCAAAGTCGCGCACGCGCACAACGCCGCCGGACCCAGGAACGCGATCCAATGTCTCATGGCGGGGGCGGAAGCACCAGCAAGGCCCAACGGTCCCCACGATTCCACTGCCGGGCGAAGCGGGACTCCGGGAAGAATGCGTTCTTGCGCACGTCCGTGTTCGCGTAAAATCCCCGGCGCTGAGGATCGTAGCCCGTGAGCACCATAAAATGCCCGACCGGGAGAAACGCAAAACCCTGCGCGATATAGGCGACGAGAGGATGGCCCGCGTTCAATTCCTCCTCGACCTGCTTCAAGCCCCCGTCCACCAGCCGCGCCGTCATTCCGTGCGCCTGCGCCGCCAGAAACAGATCGACCGTGAGGGAGCCGCCCAGCGGGCCGCGATAAATCTCGTGCTTGAGCGACGGCATGTCCACGGGTTTGCCCCAATAGCGCAGCACGCCCGCCATCGCGGCCGGCCCGCATTGATCGGAACGGTCGGCAAACAGCGGCACGTCGGCCACACGCGCTCCGGGCGAAGGCGTCCCCGTCGCGCGCCGTGCCGACGACGCGCAGGCGGCCAGGCACGCGGCGGCGATCAGCCCGGCCGCGCGCTCGCGCTCAGGCCCTCTTGACCAGATAGATGATGAACAAGACCAGCACCACGACGATCAGCACGCCGATCAGCGTGAAATCGCCGGCCGGATTCAGGGCGTGGAGGCGTGAAGCGAATTGATGTACCTGCCGGTCGGACAGCTTGTCGAGCCGCGCTTGGATCTCCTTGTCGGAAAGACCCAGCTCATGCAGGCGCCGGCGCAGGACCTTCGATTCCAGCGTCTTTTGCACCGTCTTCACGTCGGCCGCGCGCTGGCTTCCGGTGTCGGACGCGGGAGCCGTCGCGGGCGCCAGCATGGCGCGCGCGCCGGTCTGAAGCGTGCAGACCATCGTGGTGGTGAATATCAGGAGGCACGCCAACGCGCGCGCGCCTCCGCTCAAACCTGGCTGTTTCGTCATGGAGCCTCCGTTTGCGGCCGCCGCGGCCGAGTACGACTTGCCGCCAGTATACGCGCCTCCCGGCGCTTCCGGCGATGGACGCCGCGCAATTTTATTGAGAAGAAATTGAGACGGCGCGGCCGTCATGAAACCGAGGCAAATCGGTGACGCGGCCGCTCTACCCGGGCGGAGGCGTCCTCGCCTATAATCCATTTCGCCGTCTAGACGGTCACAGGAGAGCAAACCAATGAACACGAGAATGCAGGAATGCTGTATGAGCTGCAGCGCGACCCGGGCGACGTGCATCCAGACCATGCAGATGTGCCTCAAGAAGGGAGGAAAGCTCGCCGACGCGAAGCTGAGCCTGATGCTCAGCGAGTGCGCCCAGCTTTGCCAGATGGCCGCGGACATGGGTGCGGCCGACTCCGAGCGCTTCAACGCCGCCGCGCAGGCCTGCGCCCAGCACTGCGATAACTGCGCGCACGCCTGCGATGCGATGAACGAAAGCGTTCTGGACGAGTGCTCGGCCGTTCTGCGCGAGTGCGCCGAACTCTGCCGCTCGATGCGCTCCGCCGTCGCCGTCTAAGCGTCCGGACCAAGGCCCCGGACCGCGCGGCGGTCCGGGGCCTTTAGTCCGCGCCGACGGCCGCAGTCCAGTCCAGAGAGCGAGCCACCGCCGCGTCCCAGCCGCGCAGAAGCTGCGCGCGGCGCGCGGCTTTCATCCGCGGCGTCCAAGAGCGAAACGTCGACCGGCGTGCGCGCAGCTGCGCGAGGCCGGAGTAGAAGCCGACGGCCAGGCCCGCCGCGTACGCCGCACCCAGCGCCGTGGTCTCCAGCACGGCCGGGCGGGTCAGCTCCCGGTTCAGCACGTCGGACTGGAATTGCATGAGAAGTTCATTGGCGACCATGCCGCCGTCGACGCGCAGGGTCTTCAGCCGACGCCCGGAGTCCTTTTCCATGGCGGCGACGACGTCGCGCGTCTGGAAGGCCACCGCCTCCAGCGCCGCGCGCGCCAAGTGGCCGCGGCGCGCGTAGCGGGTGAGGCCGGCGACCAAGCCGCGCGCACCCGCGTTCCAATGCGGGGCGTAAAGGCCTGAGAACGCGGGCACGAAGTAGACGCCGCCGTTGTCGGGCGCGGTTTTCGCCAGCGCCTCCACTTGGGCGCTGGTCCGGATCAGGCCCAGATTGTCGCGCAGCCACTGCACCAGCGCGCCGCCGACGGCCACGCTGCCTTCAAGCGCATACTGCGCCGGGGCTTTTCCCAGGCGCGCCGCGACCGTGGTCAGCAGGCCGTGCCGGGAAAACACCGGCGTGCCGCCGGTGTTCATCAGCAGAAAACAGCCGGTGCCGTAAGTGCTCTTGGCCTCGCCGGGGCGAAAGCAGGTCTGGCCGAACAACGCCGCCTGCTGGTCGCCCAGAATGCCGGCCATGGGAACGTCGCGTATCGGGAGAAATTCCGCGCGGCCGTAGACCTCGCTGCTGGAGCGGATTTCGGGGAGCATGCGTGCCGGTATCTGGAAAAGGTCCAGAAGCTCGCTCTCCCAGGCCAAAGAGCGCAGTCCCATCAACTGGGTGCGGCCGGCGTTGGTGACGTCGGTGGCGTGCACGCCGCCGCGCGGGCCGCCGGTCAGGTTCCAAAGCAGAAACGAATCCACGGTGCCGAACAGCGCCTCGCCCGCGCGCGCCTTCGCGCGCAGGCCCGGCATGTTCTTGAGAAGCCACTGGAGCTTCAGCGCGCTGAAATACGTGGACGGCGGCAGGCCGGTCAGCCGGCGCAGCCGCGCGCCGTGTCCGGCGCGTTCCAGCGCGGCGGCCGCGCCCTCCACGCGCATGTCCTGCCAGACCAGCGCGGGCGCCAGCGCCCGGCCCGTGCGCCGGTCCCAGACGAGCGCCGTCTCGCGCTGGTTGGTCAGGCCCACGGCGGCCAGGTCGGCCGCGCGCAGTCCGCCGCGCTTCAGGGCGGCGGCGATGACCGCGCGCGTATTGCGCAGTATCTCGTCCGCGTCGTGCTCCACCCAGCCCGGGCGCGGCAATATCTGCCTGTGTTCCTTCTGCGCGGACGCCACCACGCGCCCCGTGCGGTCGAAGACGATGAAGCGGGTGCTGGTGGTGCCCTGATCAACGGCGCCGAGGTAGCGGGACATGGCGCGTTTAGAACATCACGCGCAGAGTCGCGTTGAACACGTTCTCCATGAAGCCCGGCCGCACGTCGGCGGTGTAGTCCAGGTTCACGTTCTTGTCCTGATCCAGGATGATCACCACGCCCACGCCGGCCAGCGCCCCGTCGCGCGGCAGGTCGGCGGTCTGCACGGCAAACACGCTGCCCGCGCCCGAGGCCAGTTGGGCGTCGATGGGCCGGCTCTGGCTCATGAACTCGTGCACCCAGCCCAGACTCAGGTGGGATTCCAGTCCCAGGCCCTCGGAGACGGTCTTGAAGGATTCGCGCAGGCCCAGGCTGGAGCGCAAGGACTGGTCGGACTGGTTGCCCACGTTCAGGTTCATCGCTCCGGCTCCGCTCTCGTTGAACGAATGAATGGCCAGCCGGTCGTTATTCAGGCCCGCGAACGGCGAGAGCACGCCCCAGTTCGTCGTGGGCACGTCGTAGCTCACGTCGCCGTTGCCGTTGAATTCGTGCCCGGTGGGACTGCCCACGGCGGACGCGGAGGTCCCGTTGACCAGAATGCCGCGGCTGGTGGTGAAGAAATCCAGCGCCCCGCCCGCGTACAGGTCCGCGCGCCAGGGCCCGCGGCGCCCGGTCGCATAGACGCCGGCCCGCGCGCTGTCGTCGTCAATGAAGCTGGACGCGTTCGTGTACACGTTCGCCTGCCCGTGCAGGTAGCCGGCGCTCAAGCCCACGGCCAGACCGTCGGCGATTTTATAGTCGCCGCCCAGCACCACGCCGCCGTTCATGTAGTCGTAGCCCGGCTGGGCGCCCGCGGCGCCGCTCATGCTGGACAGGTGACCCGTCGTGCCCAAACCGGAGACGAAAAATCCCCACGGCTCGTCGGCGGCGTCGGCCGGCTCCAGACGCAGGCTGAACGGATCCGCGTCGCCCACTCCGCCTTCCGCCACCAGCGAACCGGGAAAGGCCGACGCCCCGCTGACCGAACCCAGCGAAACCCCGCCCGTGTCCGCGCCGCTGTCGAGCGCGGTCATGCGCCGCCCCAGCGCCTCGGCCTCCACGCTGGACCCTGCCAGCCCCAGCGACGTCATGGGCGCCAGCGCGATGGGCCCGATCTGATCGAACGCCGCCTGAATCTGCGGCACGTTAAGCGAGTAAAGGTTGGCGATCACTCCGGCCGCGGCCCCGGTCGGGTTGGCCTGGGCTTGAGTGCGTAAGGATTCCAACGCGCCGCCGATCGCGGACTGGTTGGGCGTGGCCGCCAGATTGGCGAACGGCACCAGGTGCGCGGTCAACGTGAGAATTCCGCCGCTGGGATTTTGCGTGAAATTGATTGCCGCCGGGGAAAGAATATTCGCAAACGGGCCGCTCAATGACGTCCCCGAAATGGCGGCGAAGGTGTCGTTATTCTTGACGCCGGGATCGTTGAGGCTGACGGACAAAGTAGTGTTGGTCAATGTTATGTTGCCGCCGCTGATTTTCGGGGTGTTCGTCCCGGTCGTCAGGTTTGCCGTTCCCAACGTCATCGCCAATGTACCAGTACCGGAATACGTGCTTCCCGAGCCCAAAGCAAGCGTCCTGGAACCCACGTTGAACAAACCATTGTTGACCACATTGCCGAGCGTGTTCGTTTGGCTGAAGCCGTTCATGTCGAACGTCGCGCCGCCGGCGATGTTCAGAGCGCCGCCAGTCGGCATCGCATTGCCGGCGCCCATCTGCAAGGTGCCCACGTTCACATAAGTGCCGCCCGTGTAGTTGTTGGTGCCGTTGGCGAGATTGAGTATGCCCGCGCCGATCTTGGTCAGCGAGCCCGCGCCGGTGAACTGGCCGGAGAAGGCGTCGTTGTTGCCGTGGGTGTCGATAGTGCCGCCGGAAGATCCAAGCGTCACCGTCCGCCCGTCGTTCACGGCCCCCGTCGTCTGCAAGGTGCCGCCGTTGAGTTCCAGCCCACCCGCGGAGCCGCCCAGGTTCGCGTCGTTCGACACCGCCAGCACGCCGCCGTTGACGTTGGTGCCGCCGGTGTATGTGTTGGACCCGGTCAGCGTCAACGTGCCCGAACTGATCTTGGTCAGCGAGCCGCCCCCACTGATCAAGCCGGCGAGAGTGGACGCCGTGCCGGCGGTGTCGATTGTACCGGCCCCATTAAGATTGATACTGCGACTGTCCGTCAATGAAGCGCCGGTCTGCAAGGTGCCGCCGTTGAACGTGAGGCCGCCCGTACCCAGTGCGGCGTCGTTGTTGATGCTGAGCGTTCCGCTGTTGAGAAACGTGCCGCCGCTGTAGGTGTTGCCCACATTCCGCAGGTCCAGTATCCCGCCTCCCGTGCCCGCGACGACGAGCGAACCCGCGCCGCTCACCACGCCGGTAAGCGCCGACGTATAGCCGTTCGGGTCGAACGTCCCGCTGCCGTTGAGCGTGATGCTGCGCGCGGATGTAAGCGAGGCGCCGGCTTGAAGAGTGCCGCCGTTGAAAGTCAGGCCGCCCGTCGTGCTCCCCAGTGCCGCGTCGCTGTTGACCTTCAGCGTGCCGCCATTGAAAAATGTGCCGCCGGTATACGAGTTCGATCCCGTCAGATAGGCCGTGCCGCTTCCGGACTGCGTCAAGGAGCCTAAGCCGGAAATCGCGCTGTTGATTGTGAACAGTGTCGCCGAGGTATTGGCCAGCGTCACCGCGCCATTGAGGAAAATCGTACTGTTATTGATTGTGACGCCGGAACCAGCGCCCGTCACATTCAGCGTCGTCAGGTTGCCCACGTTAACCGTCTGGAGCAGATTGATCGTCCCGGCTCCGCCCGAAGACCAGGAAACGGTTCCCGCAGAAAAGTTTTCAACCTCAAAGCCGAAAGAACCGTTGGAAAGGTCACCATTCGTATTGGTGACTGTCTGAGCCTCCGTCAGGCGCGGAAGCGCCCAGAGGCACAACGCCGCCAGGGGCACGGCGAAGCCGCGAAAGTAACGGCGAAAGTCTGACGTCGTCATCGGCGGAAGTTCTCCCGTTGGGATCGACGCGGCACGCTCACGGCGCAGATTTTCGCATAAATAGATCGGGCGCGGCCGCACGCTGGATTTTGACCGGCGCGCAGGTGGAAAGTGTCGCGCGTGCGGTTTACGTCCAGGGGTTGTGGACGGAGACGCCGCAGCGGACGAAATCCTTCACGTTGCGGGTCACGACGATGAGGTTGTGGACGAGGGCCGTCGCGGCGATCAGGCTATCGACGACCGGGACCGGCTCGCCCCGCGTCTCCGCGCGGGCTTTCAGGCGGCGTAAAAACAAACTGCAAGACTGGGTCGATGAGGAACTGTCGCGGCGCTTCCAGGGACGGATACTGGACGTCGACGCGGACACGGCCGCGCAATGGGGCCGGCCGGCGGCAAGAAGAGCGATGCCGTGGTGCAGTTCGCCGAGGGTCAGGACGCTCAAGTAAAGTCCGCTTTCGTCGCGTTCATCGATCCAGGCCGCCACGCGGGGGTCCGGCTTGGGCCGGACCAACTCGGAGACGGCGCTGGTGTCGAGGAGGTACTTCACAGCGCGGCGGGGCCGCGGCCGACGTCGCGGCTGCGCGTCAGGGTCAGCTTATGGCCGCGCAGGGGCGATTCGGCGAAAAAACGCGACAGAGGGCGTTGGCCCGACTGGATCTTCCGGTAGTCTTCGACCGACAGGACGACGGCCGTCGCTTTGCCGTGGCGCGTGATGGTTTGCGGTCCGCGGCTTAACGCGTCGTCCACCAGTTCGCTGAGCCGGTTTTTCGCGTTTTGGAGCTGCCAATCGGACATGATCCCCTCTCAATATAGCTAGACTGTCTAGATTGATTATAACCGGACAGAGAGACGGCGTCAAGGGTCATGCCGACGCGCTTAGCCGCGCGCGGGTTCCAACTGCGCCAGCAAGGCGGCGGCCTCGGACGGGTCCGCGTCGGACGGGCGCGCGCGGCGCAGAGCGCGCCAGGGTCCCGAGCCCTGCGGCATGGCGCGCGGCCAGTCGCCGGGCAGATACAGACCGAGAGAGGGCACGCCCAGGCCGCAGGCGCAGTGCAGCGGGCCGGAGTCGTGGCCGGCGAACAGTCGGCAGGCCGAGAGCGCCAGCAAGGACTCCGTCAGCGTCCGCGCGCCCAACGCGGCGGCCGTCCATATCTCCGGCAGGCCCAACGCGGGCAGGGCCGCCACGAAAGCGCGGCTCTCCTTCGGCGCGCCGAAGACGAAGACCCGCTCCGGACCCGCGCGGCGCAGGAACTCCGCCCAGAACGCGGGCGAAGCACAGCGGCGCGCGTCGCCGGCAAACGGATGAATCGCCAGCGCGCGCGGGCCCAGGCGCTCGGCAAAGTCCGCGCGCAGCGCCGCCAGCGCGGGCGGCACGGTCAAGCTCAAAGCGGCGCGCGCGGGGTCGGCGCCCAACGGAGCCAGAAGGCGCGACCACTCGCCCACCACGGGCGCGTCGCGGCGCTCCGCGCTCAGCACGTCGGTCAGCCAGCGCGACGCGCCGCGGCGCTCAAAGCCGATCCGGCGCGGGATGCCCGCCGCGCGCACCGCTAGCGCCGCGCGGCGGCCGGTGTTGGGCAGGAGTGCGGCGTCGTAGCGCGCGCGGCGCACCTCGGCCCAGGTTTTAAAGAAGCGCAGCGGCGAGCCCGCGCGCCGCCCCGGCGCGCGGTCCCAGAACGGATCGCTGGCGTGTACGCGTGAGAGGCCGGGCAGGAAGGCGGCCAGCTCCGCCGCGTACTCCTTGGCCCACAGCGAGACTTCCAGGCCCGCCGCGCGCAGCGGCGCGATCAGCGCGCCCGCGAAAGCCAGATCGCCCAGGTTGTCCAAGCTGACCAGCAGGACACGGCGCGGCGCGCTCATGGCCGAAGGAACAGGCGCAGGACCAACGCCGAAGAAACGGGCATCCACAGGTTGTCGTTGAAGAAACCGGTGGTGGGAAGGAGTTCCACCGCGGTCGCCACCACAGCGGAGGCCAGAGCGGCCTTCGCGCCCACGCCGCAGGCGTAGGCCACGGCGTAGCACGCCGACAGCGCGGCCAGGCTTCCTTCCAGGGATTTCTTGCCGCCCAGTATCTTCGTGCGTCCGAAGGCCTTGCCGCAGAGTGCTGCCGCCGCGTCGCCGAACGCCAATTGGCCGATCGCCGCACCCACGATGCGCGGA
>JABEUV010000264.1 GCA_013044195.1 Elusimicrobiota bacterium
ATTTTTTCCTTCATACACGACGGTCCCGCTCGTCACTTCGTAGCCGTCGCGGCCGGCCAGCACATAGGACAGCGTGCTTTTGCCAGAGCCGTTGGGGCCCATGATGGCGTGAATTTCGCCGGGCTTGACGTGCAGGCTCAAGCCCTTGAGGATGATTTTGTCGCCGATTTTCGCGTGGAGGTCCGTGATTTTAAGCATAGAATCCTTTAGCCGACGCTGCCTTCCAGGGAGATGTTCATGAGCTTGTGCGCCTCGACGGCGAACTCCAGGGGCAGTTCGTTGAAAACCTGCTTGCAGAAGCCGTTGACGATCATGCCGACCGCGTCCTCGGTGGAGAGACCGCGCTGGCGCAGGTAAAAAAGCTGGTCCTCGCCGATCTTCGACGTGGACGCCTCGTGTTCGACGGTGGAGGAGGTGTTGCCGACCTCCAGGTTCGGAAACGTGTGCGCGCCGCATTTGTCGCCGAGCAGGAGGCTGTCGCACTGCGAGTGATTGCGCGCGCCCGTGGCGGACTTGGCGATCTTGACCTGGCCGCGGTAGGCGTTCTGGCCGTGGCCGGCGGAGATGCCCTTGGACACGATCGTCGACTTGGTGTTCTTGCCGATGTGGATCATCTTCGTGCCGGTGTCGGCCTGCTGGTAATGATTGGCCAGCGCCACGGAGTAGAACTCGCCCACCGACTCGTCGCCGAGCAAAATGCAGGACGGATACTTCCAAGTGATCGCCGAACCCGTCTCCACCTGCGTCCAGGAAATTTTCGCACGCGGCCCGGCGCACTTGCCGCGCTTGGTCACGAAGTTGAAGATGCCGCCCTTGCCGTTCTTGTCGCCGGGATACCAGTTCTGGATGGTCGAGTACTTGATCGAGGCGTCGCCCATGGCCACCAGCTCCACGACCGCGGCGTGTAGCTGGTTTTCGTCGCGCATCGGCGCGGTACAGCCTTCCAGATACGAGACCTGGGCTCCCTCGTCGGCAACGATCAAGGTTCTCTCGAACTGGCCGGTCTCCTTGGCGTTGATGCGGAAGTAGGTGGACAACTCCATGGGGCACTTCACGCCCTTGGGCACGTAGCAAAACGAGCCGTCGGAGAACACCGCGGTGTTCAGCGTCGCGAAAAAATTGTCCGTGTAGGGCACGACGGAGCCGAGGTGCTTTTCGATTAGGGCCGGATGTTCCAGCACGGCCTCCGAGAAGGAGCAGAAGATCACGCCCGCCTCGCCGAGGACCTTCTTGAAGGTCGTCGCCACCGACACGCTGTCGAACACCGCGTCCACGGCCACGTTCGAGAGCATCTTCTGTTCTTCCAGAGGAATGCCCAGCTTCTCGAACGTCGCGCGCACCTCGGGATCGACCTCGTCCATGGAGGCCAGCTTCTTCTTCGGCTTCGGCGCGGAATAGTAGATGATGCCGTTGTAGTCGATCTTCGGGTAATGGACCTCGGCCCAGGTCGGCTCCTTCATGGTGAGCCAATGCCGGTAGGCCTTCAGGCGCCACTCCAGCATGAAGGAAGGCTCGTTCTTTTTCTTGGAAATCAGCCGAACCACGTCCTCGCTGAGGCCTTTCGGGATCTGATCGGCCTCCACATCGGAGACGAACCCGTATTTATAGTCCTGCCCGGCGATATCCTTGACATCCTGATTGGCCATGTTGATTTTAGGGGGTCTCCAAGCCCAGTGTACCATTCCCGACTCTTTTAGTCAAGAATCGCGGGGGGGTTGCCGGATCGCCTCAATCGTGTTAAGCTTGTCTCGTGGAAGACACGATCCCTTGTCCCGGCTGCGGCACCAAAATGCGCTTGTCCGACACCGGCTGCCAGGTCTGCCTGCGCGGGCGCAGCGCCCAGGAGATCACGCGCGGCTACGCGCGGGCGCGGGCGGAGAAAGCCTGGCGCCGTCGGCGCCCGTTCGTCATACTTGCCTCGCTCGCGGCGCTCGGAGTCGGCGGCTACGCATACCAGCGCTATCAGGCGGCAATACTGAACTTCGGGCGGCAATCCATGGCAAGTTTCGGCCGCTTCTACGATGCGAATTCAGACCCCGCCGCTATCGCGCCGCACTACGGCGCGGCAGCCGATACGGCGTCGCAGTCACAGCCGAAACCTTCCGCCTCTCCGGCTGACGACTCATTTGCGCCGCAGAACTCTCCCGCCGCGACGTTCCCGCCGGCGCCCGCTCCGACTCCGGCGCCTGCGCCCGTTGCCGCGCGCGTCGCGCCCGCCGGACCGCCGCCCGTCATCGGGCCGAGGCTTGACGCCCCCGAGCCCACGTTGCCGAACGTTGCGCCCGGACAATGGGTTCTGCATGGCCGCGTTTTCGATCTGAAGACCCTGAAGATTCTCGCCGACGCCCGGATCGCGGTCAAGCGCGGCGACTACTCCTTCGCGTTCGCCACCAGCGGGCCCGACGGCTGGTATGCGATTACGTTGCCGCGCAACGAAAACGACAACGACGGCTATCAGTTGGCCGCGCAACAGACGGGCTACGCGGCCCCCGCGCAGTACGAAGGAGACATCCCCTACGCCAAGCTCTCCGCCTCCGAGCGCACGCAGTTGATCCAGGCCGCCCAGGAAGGCGACACCCACCCCAGCCCGCTGACCGGCTCGGCGGACTACGTGCGCCGCGACGTGTTCCTGTCGCCGCGCCGCTGAACGGCGCTTTTTAGTATCGTCTGCGGCGATACTTCCGCGACCCCGGAGACACAATGACCACGCGACAATTAACCCTTCTCGCCATCCTGCTGTGCGCGCCCACGGCCCAGGCGAGGGCCGCCGACCTCCCTGCCGCCGTACCGGCGACGCTCGACACCCCGCTTCCCAACGATCCCATGGGCGTGACCATCCGCCGTCTGCCCAACGGCCTGACCGTCTACTTGAGCCCGAACAAGGGCCTGCCGCGCGTGACGGCCTGGATCGCGGTTCGCGCCGGCTCCAAGAACGACCCGGCCGACAGCACCGGCATCGCCCACTACCTTGAGCACATGCTGTTCAAGGGCACGACCAAGCTCGACGCGCTGGACGCGGCGGCGGAAGCCCCGCACCTGGACCGCATCCAGACCCTCTTCGAAGAGCGCGCGCAGACCTCCGACGCGTTCAAGCGCGCCCAATACGACGCGCTCATCGACTCCGAGAACGTCGCCGACGCGGCCTACGTCGCGCCCAACGAGATCGACAAGTTCTACAGCGCGATCGGCGCGCAGGGCGTCAACGCGTTCACGTCGAATGAGCGCACGGTGTTCGTCGTCGACCTGCCCGCCAACCGCCTGGACGCCTGGGCCGCCGTCGAGTCCGAGCGCTTCCGCGATCCGGTGTTCCGACTTTTCCCCACCGAACTTGAGGCCGTGTACGAGGAAAAAAACCGCTCGCTCGACAATTCCGAGTCGGCGTTTTGGGAAGCCCTCGACCGCGGTCTCTACAAGGTGCACCC
>JABEUV010000265.1 GCA_013044195.1 Elusimicrobiota bacterium
ATCGCGCGCACGGACGGATCGCGCCGCACCTGCTCGTCGAAATATCCCCCCTCGCCGCAGACCAGCAGAGCGGAGAAGCGCGCGCGCTCGAGCGCGCGCACGGTGTGCAGCGTGTTCTGCTGGGCGCCGCCGAGGTCCAGGCGCGTGATGACGTGGGCGACCTTGATCGTCACCGGAGGATTCTACTTCTTCGCGGGCGTCGCGTCCGGGAAGTAGCGGCGCAGGATGTCGGCGCGGCCGGCGCCGAGAGCCGCCTGGCCGACGGCGCCGACCCGGGAAAATCCTCGGCCGTCGCCGGTACCCGCGCCCCACACCAGAAGGCGCTTGAGCCGCGACGGGCCGCCGAGAGGCTGGAGATCGAACAAGGTCGAGCGCAGACTTCCCGGCGACAGAAAGGCTTCGATGTCCGCCGCCCCGCGCACGATCAGCGCGCCGCGCGTGCCCGCGACGGTCAGCTCGGCCGCCCGGCCGGTCGCGGTGCGCGAGGAGACCGCCACGGAGATCAAGCGGCCGACGTCTTTGACGCGCGCGGCGCGTCGGCGCAAGCCGCGCTCGTCGAGCGTCAAAATCCAGCGCGAGGAGGCGGGCGTGCCGGACGCGTCCGCCGCGCTGAAAAGACCGGAGGGCGGATCGTGGAGAAAGCGCGTCAACGCGGGGCCGGAACTCGGCCGCGGGCCGGAGAAATTGCCGTCGGCCGCGCCTTCCTCGGTCCAGCCGCCGCTGTCCTCGTGCTGAGGCGCCTCGATGGGAGCGCCGTTTTCGTATAAAGCGACGCCGTCGGTGGCGGCGACCGCGTCCGCGGCGGCGCGCAGTTCCCCGCTGACGCCGATCGTGCGCAGGGCGCCCGCGTCGGTCACGTCCCAGGCCGCGCCCGCCTCCGGACGGGCGAGCGCGCGCAGCGCCTCGGTGCGCGCGACCACGGCCTCCGCTTCCAGCGCGGCGGACGGCGCGCCGTCCGGCAGGGCCAGGGAGACCACGCCGTATAAATACGGCTCCAGCGCCGACTCGTCGACCAAGATGAAGCCTCGCTCGCCGGCGATCGCGACGACGGCGCCGCGCATCTCTCGATCTCCGCGGTCGACGTCGGCGCTCGCGTCGACCATCTGGGCCGAGGACACCAGCACCGACGCCGCGTCCGCGCGCGGCGTCAGACGCACCGGGGAGGTCGTCGACAGCAGAAGGTCGCGCGCAAGATCGCGGATCTCCAGGCGGCGGCTCGCGGCGTCGTACATCAACAGGCGCGGCTCATCGGCGGAGCCCGCGGCGCGCGGAGCGCCGCCCGGGGCGTCGACGCGATAGTCCGCGTTGGGCACGAGCACGCAGGAGGATATCTCCGCGGGCCGTCCGGCGGGCGTCGCGTAGAGCCCGATTCGGATTTTACGCGCATCGGCCGGCGGCGCGGGTGAGTCGTCGGGCTTCAGCAGCGGGCGCGTCAGACGCCGCAGGCCCAGCGCCGCGTCGAGGTCGCCCTTGATCCGCGGCCCGCAGCGCGCGGCGATGCGCCGCGCCTGCTCATCGGCCGGGTCCATGCGCAGGGCGCGCTCGGCGGCACGCCAAGCGTCGGCGTCGGCGCCCTGACGCGCCAGCAAGATCATCATGCGGCGCAGGGATTGGCGGTCCTCGCCGTCGAGGCCGAGAGCTTGCCGCAGGTAGGCGCGCGCGGAGACCGCGTCGCCGAGGTCGAGGGCGGCCTCGGCGCGCAGGCGCGCCGAAGCGGCGATGTCGTAAGGCCCCGCAAGCCCCGCCAGACGCAAGGGCTCCAGCGCCTCGCGCGGACGGCCCGCAAGCAGGTAGGCCAAGCCCGCGCCAAGCCGCGCCTCCCCCTGTTCGACCGGCGTCGCGGCGCGGTCGGCGGCTTGCGCGAAAGACGCTAATGCCTCTCGCCCTCGTCCACCGGCCAATTGCGACCAGCCCTGCTGGGCCAACGAAAATCCGTCGGGTTGGCCGCCGTCGGCATGCGACGGCGCGACAAGGAGTACGGCGAAAGCCGCGGCGGCAAGCGCTTTCATCGCGGGCGCGCGGGCGCGGACGGAGGCGTGGGAAGCCGGTCCTCCGACTCGTCATCCATGACGGCGGGACGAGTGCGCGTGGGACGCTGAGGCACGGCCATGCTCAGGTGGTTGAGCCGCTCGATGGCGGCGTCGCGGTAGCGCGGCGTGTCCAGCGTCAGAGAGGCGTCGGCGGCCTCCTGAAGTCCGGTCACGTCGAGCCCCTGAGCGCGCGCTGCGGCGATCTCGGAACTGACGCGCCCGTAGAGGCGGTGCAGCCGCCGAGACTGGTGTCCGTCAAGGGCGGCGGCGATGTCCTCGCCGCCGACCGAACGGCCGACCGGAGGATAGCGCCACTCGTCGAACCATTGCCGCGGGTAGCCGCCGAACCGATCCGCGGCAAGGATGAGCGCGACCAGCGCCGCGGCGGCGAGGAACGTGCGCGGCGTCATCCAGTCGAGCAAAGTCTCCATCAGGCCTGCGCGTGCGGCGCGCCGGCTCCGCGCGGAGGCGTGCTGGTCGCGATCACGATCTTATTGGCCGACGTGGGCAGGCCTTGTCCGCGCATGACCAATTCCTCGACATCTTGAGCCATATACCAGGCCTCGATCTTGTGGTCGGCGGCGCGGATGTGCTGGTGGGCGAGAAGCGACATGTCGTGCAGGGCGCGCAGGGACTGCGAGAGGCGCGTGCTCAAGCGCATGACGTTCTGCGCGAATTTGGCGGCCTTCTCATCGTAGGAGGCCGTACGCTCGATCGAACCCATCACGGTCGGTATGCTCGAGAGCTCGCCGGAGAAGCCGCGCACGTCGCGGCGGAAGTGCTGGAGGTCGTAGCCGAACATCATGTCGTTGTTGGCCATCATGTTCTTCTGCGCGGCGGAGATGCGCTGGGCCCGGAACAGGAGGTCTTCGAGCTTCGCGCGCAGCGTCGACACTCGATCGCAAACGATCGAGAGCTGGCTTTCCATCTGTTTGAGTGCGGGAAGCGAATCCATATCTACTCCTTCAAGAGGTCGTCTAAAGACTCCTGCTTCTTCGGCGGGGCGGCCGGCTTCGCCGTCGCCGCCGATTTAGCGGGAACCGGCGCCGGATTCGCAACGGCCGGCGCGTCGCCGACTGCGCCGGGAGCGGAGAGAACGTCTTTACGCGCCGTGGGCTTCACGGAGCGCGCGGCCGCCTTCGACTTCGGGGAGCGCGCCTTCGACTTCGGCCGGACTTTTATCCGGACGGTTTTTCGCGCAACGGGCGCTGCGGCCGTTCTTCCGGACAAGACGGCCTTCGCCGCCGAGTTGCGGCCGGAGACGGTCTTGGCGGCCGGATCGACGGCGAATTCGTAAGCGACCGTCGGTCCCCCGGCCGAAGCGTGCGCGAAATAGTTGACGAGCACGACTCCGTCCGTCTGCGGTTCCGCCATCCACGGAGAGAGATTGCCCGATGGAGGCGAGAGCTTTTCGAGCTTCTCGCCCAATGTCGTTCCATCGCGAAGCGTCCAGCCGCGCGCGGCGTCGATGGCGGATTGACGCGGGTCGGGCGCGGCCGCCGGAGCGATCGGCGCGGAGGTGCCCTCGCCTCCACCCGTCGCGCTCGAAGTCACGGAGAGAGACGGCGACGGCAACGCAGCGACCGGCTTGACCGAGACGGGCGCGGCCGGAACGGCCGTCCGCGTCGGTTCGGCCGGCGCAATGGGAGCGGGGGCAGGCGCCTCGACTCGCCGCCTGTTCCCGGATAAGACGACGAAGGCGGCCGCAAACAACGTCACGACAACTCCGGCGGCGAGGAACAACGGCTTGCGGCTCTTCTTCTCGGGCGCTGAAGGCACGACCGCCTCCGCAGGCTTGACGGGCTCCTCCGGGGCGGCGACGGGCGGAGGCTCCATGGAGGCGGACAAGGGATCGAAGGTCGGCGCGGCCGCGGCGAACGCGGGCAAAGAATCTCCGCCGAAAGCAGGCAACGGGGCCATTCCGTCGGCCGCGCCGAATGGAGCGTGCTCCGGAAGGTCAACGGCGGGCGTCGGCGCGGTGGACGTCGGCGCAAGCGTCGTCAATTCCACGGCGGGAGCCGGCGCCGGAACAGGAGCCGGCGCCGGCTCGGCGAAAACAGCGGAGGCGGGCTCGCGGCTTGGAAAGTCCTGCGGTTCCGGCAAGGCGGGCACGTCTGGAACGGGCGCCGTCGGCGCCGCGGTCGAGACGGGGGAGAAGTGCACGTTCGCCTCGGCGATCGGCAGCGGTACGCCGGGCGCCGCCGACGCGGGCGGCGCAAAGTGCGCGGCCGGCGCCGCCGGAGCGGCGGAGGGAAGAATCTGCGGCGCGGACGCAAACTTACCCTGGAGCTGGGCGCGCAGAGATTCGATCTCGCGCGCGAGTTCGCCCAACGTCGCGCCGTGGGTCTCGACGTCGTGCTCTACCTTCTTCTCGGCCTCGACGGCCTTGTCGAGCGCGTCTCCCAGCCCGCGGACCTCCTCGACGCGCTTCTCCGTCTGTTCCAGACGGCTCTGCAGTTCCGCGGACTCCGCCCGGCGCTTGTCGACCTCGGCCCGCAAAGCCTGGGCGGCGGCGGCGGCTTCGTCGGCGCGCCTGCGGCTGTCGGCGCTCTCGTCTTTGAGCGCTGCGGCCTCCGTCTTGCGCGCCTCGACCGACTGCTTCAGTTCGAAGGCTTCCTTATCTTTCTCCGCCAGTTCCTGATGCAAGCCGGAAAGCTCGGCGTCCTTGACCCGGAGTGATTCCTGAAGCTGAAGCACCGCGTCCTCCAGCATCGCGGTTTTCTCCTGCAAGCTGCCCAGCGCGGCCAGATCCTTGAGCGTCGGCTCGGCGGGAAGCCCCGCCAGCGTCAGCACCGGCGTGCGCGCGGAGCGGCCTTGCGCGGCCTTGACCAGCGCGGCGGACAGATCCGGGACCATGCCTGCGCGCTGCCAGTCGCCCATGCTCGTGCCGCGACGGCCCTCCGGGCAGACGAGGCTTTCCGCGCCGAACGTGTCGAGGCCGTTCAAATCGTCCGGGCCGTAAGGCCCCAGTACCTGGTTGCTTTGGAAAACCCAATATTTCATAGCGCTTGAATTATAAAGGATGCGCGAGCCGCCGCGATGTCGCAATTGTTAAGCCGGGCACACTTCCAGGATAACCCCGCGGACGCGTCCGCGTCAAGACACGCTGGACGCCGCGGCGCGATTTTGCTATAAACTCCGTCAGGACGATTAGCTCAACTGGTTAGAGCAGGACCCTCTTAAGGTCAAGGTTCTCGGTTCGAGTCCGAGATCGTCCAAAATTTTGAAGCCGGGCGAGGACCGAAGACGCTTCGGTCCTCTTTTGATTTCGGGCGGGTGGCGGAACGGCAGACGCGCGCGGCTTAGGACCGCGTGCCGAAAGGCGTGGGGGTTCGAGTCCCCCCCCGCCCACGCGACTCTCCACGGAGGCATCAATGGGATTGTTCACGTCGGCCAAGGCGGAAGCGAAGTTCAAGAAGATTAAGGAAGAGGGCTGCGTCGTCACGCTCTCCGTCGAGATTCCGGCGCAGGAAATGACCGACGCCACGCAGACGGCGCTGGTGCGCGTGCAGAGCCGCGCGCAGATTCCGGGCTTCCGGCCCGGCAAGGCGCCGCTGGCCGTGGTCACCCAGCACTTCACGGGCCGCGCCCGCCAGGAGGCCGTCGACGTGCTCCTGCGCAAGCACATCCCCACCGCGCTCGATTCGCTCAAGTTGCGCGCCGTCGAGGCCCCGGCCATCGAGGATATGAAGTGGGAGGAAGGCCAGCCGCTCGCGCTGACCCTGGCCGTGGAGGTCGCACCCACGCCGACCGCCAAGGACTACGCGAAGATTCCCGTGAAGCGCAAGCCGCGGAGCGCGGACGCGTCCGCGCTC
>JABEUV010000266.1 GCA_013044195.1 Elusimicrobiota bacterium
CATGAGTCCCCCCGCCGCGGCGAGACCTTCGTCACGCGCAAGATCGCGCGGGCGGCCGCGCGCATCAAAGCGGGCCTTGAAAAACACCTCTATCTGGGCAACCTGGAGGCCAAGCGCGACTGGGGCTACGCGCCGGAGTACGTCGACGCGATGTGGCGCATGCTCCAGCAGAAGACGCCCGACGACTACGTGGTGGCCACCGGCGAGAGCCGCACCGTGCGCGAGTTCGTGGAGGCCGCGTTCGGCCACGTGGGCCTGAACTGGAAGAAGCACGTGCGCATCGACCCGCGCTACTACCGCCCCACCGAGGTGTCCTACCTGCTGGGCGACGCGTCGAAGGCGCGGCGCAAGCTGAAGTGGACGCCGAAGATCAAGTTCGCGGACCTAGTGCGCCTGATGGTCGACGCCGAGGTCGCCGCGTTGTCGGTCGCGCCGCACTGAGCACGTCGTCTTGATCCACGAACTGCGCGTCTACCACTGCCTTCCCGGCCGCCTGCCGGACCTGCACGCGCGCTTTGAGAACGTCACGCTGAAGTTCTGGGCGGAGTACGGCATCCGCCCCGTGGGGTTCTGGACCACTTTGATCGGTCCCAGCAACCAGACCTTGCATTATCTTTTGGAGTGGGACAGCCTGGCCGAGCGCGAGACCCGCTGGAACGCGTTCGCCGCCGACCCGCGCTGGATCGCCGCGCGCACGGAAACCGAGAAGAACGGCCCCATCGTCGAGCGCATCGAGAACATCCTTCTCACGCCGACGCCGTACTCCAAGCCGCGTTAGACGCGGGCGGCCCTCACCTGTAGGTCAGCGGATATTTCTCAGGCCGATCCAGCGATTCCAATTCAAGATCGACGTCCAAATCCGGCCAATGCAAATGCATGCCGTGAAGCAATTGCACATTGTGGATTTCCCGGACCTTCGCATCCTTGAACCAAGGATAGCGATCATGCGGCAGGAAATATTCGCGATCGTTGGCGAGCAGCCAAACGCCGCGCAAGGTAATATCCTGAATCTCAGCGCGTGAAGTGTTTTTTCCAGGCGCGGGCGATTTCACTCTTTCTCTCCTCGACGATGTCCTGCAGTTCTTTCAGCGTCCTTGAGTTCAGGCCGTCGTTCTGGCTGAGCGAGACGATCGGCTCCATCCAGAATTTGGCCTCCCCGTCCGGACAAGAAACGTGGATATGAACGCGAGACTCCTCGCGTGAAAAGAAAAAGAACCGGAAATTCTTGACGCGAAATACGGTCGGGCTCACCGATAGATGATAACAGCTCTCTTGCGTTCCGACAAGCGCTAACTCTATCCAGGCGCACGGCCGCCGTGATATGATCCCGACGTGAAGAAAAGCGCGCGGCCGCGTGTGGGCGTCATCATGGGCTCCAGCTCCGACTGGGCCACGATGAAGGCCGCCGCGGAGGTCCTGGACCTGTACGGCATCGCCTATGAGAAGGAAATCGTCTCCGCGCACCGCACGCCGGACAAGCTGATGAAATACGCCGCCTCGGCCGAGGCGCGCGGCCTCCAGGTCCTGATCGCGGGCGCCGGAGGTGCGGCGCACCTGCCCGGCATGGCCGCGTCCAAGACGATCTTGCCCGTGCTCGGCGTGCCGGTCGCCTCCAAAATGCTCAAGGGCCTGGACTCGCTTCTCTCCATCGCGCAGATGCCGCGCGGCGTGGCGGTGGGCACGCTCGCCATCGGCGAAGCGGGGGCCGCCAACGCGGGCCATCTCGCCGCGCAGATTCTGGCGCTGTCGGACCCCGCGCTGGCGCGCCGCGTGAAGGCCTTCCGCGCCGCGCAGACCGCGAAAGTCCTCAAAAGCCGGCCGTGAACGGCGCTCCGCTGGCGGCCGGGCGCACCCTCGGCATACTCGGCGGCGGTCAGTTGGGACGGCTGCTGGCCGAGGCGGCGCGCGCGCTGGGCTACCGCACGGCCGCGCTGGACGCGGCGGCGGACGCGCCCGCGCTCCAATTCGTCGACGTGCCCGTGGTCGGCTCCGTGGACGATCCGGCCGCCGCGCGGCGTCTGGCCCAGGCCAGCGACTTGCTGACGCTGGAATGGGAGTTGATCGCTTCCTCCGTCTTGGAAGAAGCCGCGCGCCTGCGCCCGCTCTATCCCGCGCCGTCCGTGCTGGCCGTCCTCCGCGACCGCAAGACCCAGCGCGAGTTCCTGGCGCGGCACGGATTTGCGCAGACGGAATGGGGCGCGGCGCAATCCGCCGCGGACGTTCCTTATTATCCGGTCATCGTGAAGCGGCGCACGCACGGCTACGACGGAAAAGGCCAAGCACGACTGACCGGCGCGGCGGACGCCGCCGCGCCGGTGAATATCTTCGACGCGCCGTGCGTGTGGGAGAAAATCGTCCCTTTTGAAAAAGAAATCTCCGTGATCCTGGCCCGCGGCCGCGACGGCAAAACCGCCGCCTATCCCATCGCGGAAAACCTCCACCGCGGCGGCATCCTCCACGCCACGCGCGCCCCCGCGCACGTGTCCGAAGAGACGGCTGCGAAAGCCGTCGCCTTGGCGCACGACATCGCCGAAGCGCTGGGCCACGTCGGCGTGCTGGCCGTGGAGCTGTTCGCGCTCCCAGGCGGAGGCCTGCTGGTCAACGAGATCGCGCCGCGCGTGCACAACAGCGGCCATTACACTCTAAACGCCTGCGCCTGCTCGCAGTTCGAACAGCACGTGCGCGCCGTGGCCGGCTTGCCGCTGGGTCCGGTGGACATGAAAGGCCCCGCCGTCATGGTCAATCTGTTGGGCGAGCTGTGGGCCAATGGCGAGCCCGACTGGTCCGTACTCAACGGCGTGCCCGGACTGTCCCTGCGGCTATACGGGAAATCCTCGGCGCGGCCCGGGCGCAAGATGGGACATTACGTGGTCGTCGGCGACGCGGCGCAAGGCGAGTGGCGCCGCGCCGACGAGCGCCTGGCCGCGCTGGCGCGCGCCGCGTGAAAATTCATCCCTTGTATTAGTGCGACGGCCGGGGCTACACTCCAAGTGACGATCCGGAGAAGGATACCCACCTTTCGCCCTCCTTCCATGAAACCGTCCGCGGCCTCCGGCCCACGGAAATAGTTCGCGCCGCTTGGTCGTCGCGCCGCGAGGAGCGCACGTGGCCATACCTCACTCCGTCCTGGTCGTCGATGACGAGGCCGATATCCGGCAGATTTTGCTGTGCGTGCTGGCGCCCGTCTGCGAGGTCCTGGCGGCGGCCGACGGGACCGAAGCCCTCAGGCTGATCCGTTCCCGCAGGCCGGGCCTCCTCCTGCTTGACGTCGCCATACCGGGGATGAGCGGTTTGGATCTGCTCGCGGCGGCGCGCTGGCTCGACCCGAGTCTCCTCGTCGTGATGCTGACCGGCGAGCACGACCTGGCCGTCGCCAAGCGCGCGCTCGACGCGGGCGCCCGCGCCTACATCACCAAGCCGTTCGAACAGCGCGCGCTGCGCGACGAAATCGCCCGGCTGCTGGAGGACATCGCGCCGGTCCCGGACCGGCCTTGGCGGGTGCTCACGTGAGCCCGACCGAGATCGCCGTCGGCGCCGGCTTCCTGGTACTGGCCGTGCTGATCCAGCGCACGCGCGCGCGCGCCGAGCGCATCGACAGCCTGCGCAAGACCATGAACGAGGCGATCATCCACGATCTGAAGAACCCGATGACGTCGATCATGGGCTGTCTGTCGTATCTTCTCCACGACAAGCCCGCCGAGGCGGAGCGCGAAAAACTGCTGGCCCTCGCGCTGCACGGCTGTCGGGCGCAGATGACCCTGCTGGAGACTTTGGTGGACACCAACCGCCTGGAGCAAGGCGAGCTTTCCCTGCGCAAGACGGAACTGGACACCCGGCACCTGCTGAACACCTGCCTCGACGACGTACGCGGGGCGGCGGTCCGTCTCGGCGTCCAATTAAAAGAGGAGCACTCCGCCCTCTTGCCGCCGACTTTGCACGTCGATCCGGATTTGTTTCCCCGGGTTCTGCTGAACCTCCTGCACAACGCGCTCAAGTACACGCCCGCGGGCGGAACCGTCAGCCTGCTGACGGCCCCGCGCGACGGCGGCGTGCGCTTCGAGGTCCGGGACACCGGCATCGGCATCTCGCCGGAAAACATCAGCCGGCTTTTCAACAAATACTACCGCGTCGAGGGTCCCGATCAGACCAGCCGCCGCGGCAGCGGCCTGGGCCTCTACTTCTGCCGCCTCGTCGTCGAGGCGCACGGCGGAAAAATCGCGGTCAGCAGCGACGTGGGCCGCGGCACCGCGATCGTCTTCGATATTCCGTGCGCCGTTCCAATAGGAGCGTGACCTTATGACGACGACCTCCACCCAACCGTGCGTGCTGGTCGTCGACGACGACGGCGCGATCCGCGCCATGCTGGAGGCGACTCTGGCGGCGCAATACAAAGTCGTCTCCAGTCCCAACGGCGACGACGTCCTGCGCCTGATCGACACGCATCGCCCGCGCCTGCTTCTTCTGGACATCAACCTCCCCGGCAGCGACGGCTTCGAGATCTGCCGGCGCGTCCGCGAACAGGCCAAGCTAAAGCGCCTTCCCATCCTCTTCATGACGATCCGCAAGGACAACGCCGCTTTCTTGGACAGTCTGCAAGCCGGCGGCGACGCGCAGATCAACAAGCCCTTCGAAATTCCCGCGCTTCGCGAGAAAATCGACTATCTGATGCGGCGTCCTCCCTGAGCGACCCTTCTTTTGACGGGCGCGCTTTAAAATAGTCTAATCGCCGCGGCGTCGCACGCCGAAACACCCGTGACGAAAGACTGGGGCCGCAAGGATCTGCTCGGCCTGGAAGGGCTGAGCGCCGCAGAGATCGAGGCGCTTCTCGACGAGGCCGCGTCTTTCAAAAAATCCCCTCCCGACCGGCCGCTGGCCGGGCGCACCGTCGCCTTCCTGTTCTCCGAGGCCTCCACGCGCACGCGCTCTTCGTTTGAAGAAGCGGCCCTGCGCCTGGGCGCCCAGCCGCTGAGCTTCTCGGCCGCGGGTTCCTCGCTGGCCAAGGGCGAGACGATGCTGGACACGATGCTCAATTTGCAGGCGATCGGCGTGACGCACTTCGTCGTGCGCCACGAGCGCTCCGGCGTGCTGGAAAGCCTGGCGCCGAAAGTGGCGGCCTGCGTGGTCAACGCGGGCGACGGCTGGCACGAGCATCCCACGCAGGCCCTGCTGGACCTGCTGACCTTGCGCGAGCGCTGGGGTTCGTTCCAGGGCAAGCGCGTGGTGATCTTAGGCGACATCCGCCACAGCCGCGTGGCGCGCTCGAACCTGTTCGCGCTGAAGACGCTGGGCGCGAAGGTGACGTTCTGCGGGCCCACGCCGCTGGTCCCGGACGCGTTTACCTCCCTCGGCGCGCAGGTGGAGCATGACGTGGAGCGGGCGCTCAAAGGCGCCGACGCGGTCAACGTCCTGCGCCTGCAGTTGGAACGCATGGAGCAGGGCTTCACGGCCTCTTTGGCCGACTACGCGCTGGCTTACCAACTCACCGCCGAGCGCGCCGCACTGATGAAGCCCGACGCGCCGATTCTGCACCCCGGCCCAATGAACCGCGGCGTGGAGATCTCCTCCGACGCGGCCGACGGTCCGCGCTCCTTGATTCTGGCTCAGGTGGCCAACGGCGTGTTCGCGCGTATGGCCGTGCTGGCTGCGTGCGACCGGGCCCGGAGCGTCCATGTCTGAGCGCCTGCTCATCGTCGGCGGCACCGTGGTGGATCCCGCGCGCGGCGTGGAGGCCGTGCGCGACGTGCTGATCGAGAACGGCAAAATCCGCGACGTGGCGGCGGGGCTTTCCAAAAAGCCGGCGCTCAAGGATGTGGAGACCATCGTCGCCGTCGGTCTGTGGGTGATCCCGGGCCTAGTCGACATGCACGTGCACTTGCGCGAGCCGGGCCGCGAGGGCGACGAGACCATCGCCACCGGCACGGCCGCGGCCGCGCGCGGCGGCGTGACCACGGTGCTGGCCATGGCCAACACGGAGCCGGTCACGGACAATCCGTCCCAGCTGGCCTTCCTGCGCGCGAAAGCCGCCGCCGACGCGAAGATCCACGTGCTGTTCGCGGGCGCGGTCACTTTGGGCCAAAAGGGCGAGCGCCTGACCGAGTTCGCGCGGCTCAAGGCCGCGGGGGCCGCCGCCCTTTCCGACGACGGTCGGCCGGTGATGCACGCGGGGCTGTTCCGGCGGGCGCTTGAGTGCGCCAAGGACCTGGGCCTGGTCGTCATCGACCACTGCGAGGACCTGACGCTGTCTCACGGCGCGTGCGTCAACGAGGGGCCCGCCGCCCTGCGCAAGGGGCTCAAGGGCGCGCCGTGGGCCGCGGAGACGGTGCAGGTGATGCGCGACATCGCTTTGACCGAACTCACGGGGGCCCGCGTCCACCTGGCGCATTTATCCGCCGCGGCCTCGGTCGCGGCCGTGCGCGACGCCAAACGCCGGGGCCTGCCGGTGACCGCCGAAGCGTGTCCTCATCATTTCGTCCTGTCCGATGAAATGATTCCGGGGTATGACGCGGACTGGAAGATGAACCCGCCGCTGCGCTCCGCGTCGGACCGCGCGGCGCTGATCGAAGGCCTGGCCGACGGCACCGTGGACGCGATCGCCACCGACCACGCCCCTCACGGCTGCGGCGCGAAAGCTCAAGGCATGGACGCGGCGCCGTTCGGCGTGATCGGCCTGGAGACGTCTCTGGCCGCCTCGCTGACCGAGCTGTTCCACAAAAAAGCGCTGACGCGCCGCGAACTGGTGGCGCGCCTGACCGCCGCGCCCGCCGCCATACTGGGCCTCAAGAATAAAGGCACGCTGGCGCCGGGCGCCGACGCCGACGTGACCTTGGTGGACCCGGACACCGTCTGGACGCCCGTAGCACCGTTCGTTTCTAAAAGCCGCAACACGCCCTTCTCCGGCCGCCGCCTCAAAGGCCGCGCCGCGCGCACGTTGGTGGCCGGTCGGACCGTCCATGCTCTATGAAAGCGTGGTGCAACCCTGGCTGTTCCGCCTGGACGCGGAACGCGCGCACGAGGAAGTCTCCGGCGCGCTGGCCCTTTTGGCCTCTATCCCCGGCGGCGCGCACGCGCTGGCGGCCCTGACCGGCGCGTCCGAGACGGGGTGGGTGACGGCGCTGGGCCGCGAATTTTTCGGACTGCGCTTTCCCAATCCCGTGGGCCTGGCCGCGGGCTTCGACAAGGACGGCCGCCTGGTCCCGATCCTGCCCGCGCTGGGCTTCGGCTTTTTGGAAATCGGCTCCGTGACGCTGGAGCCCCAGCCCGGCAACCCCAAGCCGCGCCTCTTTCGAATTCCCGAAAGCCACGCCTTGCTCAACCGCATGGGCTTCAACAGCGAAGGCGCGCGCGCGGTCGCACGGCGGCTGGCTTCCCAAGAAAAGTGCAAGGTGCCGCTGGGCATCAATCTGGGCCTCAACAAAGACACGCCGCCCGCGCAGGCACCGTCGGCCTATGCACGCACCTTCCGCATCCTCGCCGCGCACGGCGACTATTTCGTGGTCAACGTCTCCTCGCCCAACACCCCCGGCCTGCGCGACCTGCAGAAAACCGCGGAGCTGGCCGCCATCCTCCAGGAAATACAGGCCGCCAACGCCGCCCAGAAGCCGGTCTTAATCAAGCTCTCGCCCGACCAAGCCCCGGAGGACTTCGACGCGGCCGTGGCGGTCGCGGACAAATTCGCGCAAGGCCTGGTGGTCTCCAACACCACGATCGCGCGCGAAGGTGTGGACGCGTCGTGGGCCGCGCAAGCCGGCGGCGTGTCCGGCGCGCCGCTCAAGGACCGCGCGGATGCCTGCCTGCGCCGCGCGCGCGCGCGGACCAAGCTCCCCCTCATCGGCGTCGGCGGCATCGCCTCGGCCGAAGACGCGCGCCAGCGCCTGGACGCCGGCGCCGACTTAGTCCAGCTCTACACCGGCCTGGTCTACGGCGGCCCGCGCGCGGTCCGCGAAATCCTGATCGGATTGGCGCGCGAGGCGCCGCTGTTCAACGGCCGCTAATGCGGGGCGAACCTCACGCGCGGTCGAGCGCGGCGTGCTAGCGGCCCTTTCTCACCGCCCGTTAGCACCTCACAGGAAGTCCAGCAAGCTAGCAACTGCGCCTACCGGTATCCTAAGCTGCCTTCAACGGCGAGCATTGACCCAGTGCCCCGCAATAGCGGACCACGTGCTTCCTCGGCTGTAGGATCAACCCCGCCATGCACCGCACGAATTCTATGTCCGTCCATTCATGGGATGCTCGTCCGCCGCTCGTTTTCGTTGGATGGCAACGGATGATATCCACTTAAGATATTCC
This sequence comes from Elusimicrobiota bacterium, assembly GCA_013044195.1. GTDB lineage: Bacteria > Elusimicrobiota > Elusimicrobia > UBA1565 > UBA9628 > GWA2-66-18. The sequence continues at coordinate 8,287 of JABEUV010000266.1, forward strand.
TCTCCGGGCCGGCAACGTCCCGTTTGTTGTGGAAAATTGAAAAGCGTAACCTCTGGTTGAGAAAACCGTACAACCACGCCAGTTAGAGCTGGCGAACCAGGAGGTTACGCTCAAGTGAAGTCTATCAAGGCCGTCCCTGTTGGCACAATGCCGTCCGTGGTGTTGCCGTTTTCGGTCGACG
>JABEUV010000267.1 GCA_013044195.1 Elusimicrobiota bacterium
CGCGCGCGCGCGGAGCTTGACGAGCTTTCGGCCCTGGGCTACAAGGGCTTCCTGATCGGTACCGCGTTCATGAAGTCGCCGGAGCCCGGCGCGGCGCTGGCCGACCTATTAAAATGAAGGTCAAGGTCTGCGGCGTCACGCGCCCGCGCGACGCGCGCGTGGCCGCGAAGCTGGGCGCGTGGGCGGTCGGCATGATCTTCGTGCCCGACACGCCGCGTTTCCTGACGCCCGCGCGCGCGCGCCGCGTGCGCGATGCAATTCCGAAAGGAGTCAAGGCCGTCGGCGTCTTTCGAAATCCACGCCGAGAAGACCTGCTGGCCGCCGTGCGCGCCCTGCGGCTCAACCTGGTCCAAATCTACGGCCCCGTCCCATCCGGCCTGCGCGTGCCCGCGATCATCGTGGCGGAAGTCCGCAGCGCGCGCGCGCGTCCGCCGCGTCTGGGTCCGGCGGACTACGTCCTAGTGGAGCCCGCGCGCACCGACGCGGACCGCCGCACCGGCCGCTCCGTGTCCGCCGCCGCTCGTAAAATGGCCTGGAACGTCGCCGCCGCCTGGCGCCGACGCGGCGCCCGTGTCCTGCTGGCGGGCGGCCTGACCCCGGACAACGTCGGGCCAGCCGTCAAATCCGCGCGCCCGTTCGCCGTGGACGTCAGCTCCGGCGTCGAGCGCCGTTCCGGCGTCAAGGATACTGTCGCCCTGCGTGCGTTTTTCAAAGCCATAGCCTGAATGGACAAGCCGGACCCCCTCTGCTATCCTTCGTGGGCCATGGGAAACCCCTCCCGCGGGAAATCGCGCACGCCCGGCTGGTTCGGACCTTACGGCGGGCGCTTCGTACCCGAGACCTTGATCGAGCCGCTACGCGAACTTGAGGCCGCCTACGCGGCCGCGCGCCGCGACGCGGGCTTTCGCGCGGCGCTGGACGAGGAACTGAGGACGTACGTCGGCCGGCCCACGCCGCTGACCTTCGCCGGCCGCCTGTCGGACGCCACGGGCCTGCGCGTGTGGCTCAAGCGCGAGGACCTGACGCACACCGGCGCGCACAAGATCAACAACACCGTCGGCCAGGTGTTGCTGGCGCGGCGCATGGGCAAGAAGCGCGTGATCGCGGAGACGGGCGCGGGCCAGCACGGCGTGGCCACGGCCGCGGCCGCGGCGCGCTTCGGCCTGCCGTGCGCGGTGTATATGGGCGTCGAGGACATGGCGCGCCAGGCGCCGAACGTGGGGCGCATGAAGTTTCTCGGCGCGGAGGTGGTGCCGGTGACCTCCGGCTCGCGCACGCTCAAGGACGCCACCAGTGAGGCCCTGCGCGCGTGGTCGGCCTCCAGCCGCGACACGTTTTACGTGCTGGGTTCCGCGCTGGGCCCGCATCCGTATCCCAGCATGGTGCGCGACTTCCAATCCGTGATCGGGCGCGAGGCGCGCGCGCAGATTCTGAAAGCCGCGGGCCGCCTGCCGCGCGAGGTCGTGGCCTGCGTGGGCGGCGGCTCCAACTCCATCGGCATCTTCACGGCTTTTCTCAAGGACCGCGCCGTGCGCCTGACCGGCGTGGAGGCGGGCGGTGAAGGTGTGCGTTCCGGAAAGCACGCGGCGCGGTTTTCCGGCGGCAAGCCCGGCGTTCTGCACGGCACGCTCACCTACCTGCTTCAGGACGACGACGGCCAGGTCCTGCCCACGCACTCGATCTCGGCGGGGCTGGATTATCCCGCCGTCGGCCCGGAGCACGCCGAACTGCGCCGCACCGGACGCGCGCGCTACGTCTCGGCCACGGACGACGAGGCTCTGCGCGCCGCGCGGGAGATCGGCCGCTTGGAGGGCATACTGCCGGCGCTGGAAAGCGCGCACGCGGTCGCCTACATTCTGCGCGAGAAGCGCCGCATCGGCCGCGGCGCGCTCGTGATCGTCAACCTGTCCGGACGCGGGGACAAGGACCTCGCGACCTTGCTGCGATGAACGCGTCCTTGGCCGACGTCCTGGCCGCGCGGCGCCTGCGCGGCCGCGCGGGCTTCGTGCCCTTCATCGTGGCGGGCGATCCGTCGCCCGCGGCGACGCTCACGCTGGCGCGCGCCTTGGCGGACGCGGGCGCGGATATTTTGGAAGTCGGCGTGCCGTTTTCCGACCCGGTGGCCGACGGGCCGGTGATCCAGGCCGCGGGCCAACGCGCGCTTGAAAAAGGGATGACGTTGGCGCGCGCCTGCGGTCTGGTCCAGAAAATGCGCGGCGAAGGCGTGAAAACGCCGGTGATCCTGTTCACCTACCTGAACCCGATCCTGCGCATGGGCCGCTCCGCGTTCGCGCGGCTGTGCGCGGACTGCGGCGCGGCGGCGGCGCTGGTCGTCGATCTTCCGGCCGAGGAGTCCGGCCCGCTGTCGCGGGCGCTGCTGGAGCGCGGCGTGGAACTGGTACTTTTGGCCTCGCCGACGACCGTCGACGAGCGCCTGAGCGAGATCGGACGAGCGTCGGGCTCCGTCGTCTACTACGTCAGCCGCGAGGGCGTGACCGGCGCGCGCGCGGGCTTGGCGCCGGGCTTGTCCCAGCGCCTTCAGCACGTGCGCGCGCGGACGGGCAAGCCCCTGCTTGTCGGCTTCGGCGTGGCCGAGCCCGGGCAGGCGAAGGCGCTCGCACCCTACGCCGACGGCGTGGTGGTCGGCTCCGCGTTGGTCGCCGCGGCCGCCCAGGCGGGTGCCGCGGGCGCGCCGGCGGCCGTCTCCGCTCTGGCGCGGCGGCTGGTGAAATCCTTGGAGGTCGCATGCTGATCTTGATGGCGTCGGACCATACGAAGAAGCAACTGGCGGACGTGCTGGCGCGCGTACGGAAACTGCGCTTGAAGCCGCACGTGATTCCGGGCAAGAACTCCGTGGCCGTCGGCATCACCGGCAACAGCGGCGCGCTGGACAAAACCCTCTTCGAGGCCCTGCCCGGCGTGCGCGAGGCCGTGCGCGTCACGCGTCCCTACAAGCTGGCCGGCCGCGACTTCAAGCACGGCGACACCGTGGTGCCCGTGGGGCCGTATGACATCGGCGGCCGCGGCTTGATCGTCATCGCGGGGCCGTGCGCGGTCGAAAGCGAGGAGCAGTTGATCCGCATCGCGCGCGCGGTCAAGAAAGCCGGAGCGCAGATGCTGCGCGGCGGCGCGTTCAAGCCGCGCACGTCCCCGTATGCGTTCCAAGGTCTGGGCAAGCAGGGGCTAAAGCTCCTGGCCGCCGCCAAAAAAGAAACCGGCCTGCCGATCGTGACCGAGGTGCTGGACCAGCGCTCGCTCGACGACGTGGCCGAATACGCCGATGTGCTCCAGGTGGGCGCGCGCAACATGCAGAATTTCGCCCTGCTCAAGGACTTGGGCAAACTGCGCAAGCCGGTCATGCTCAAGCGCGGCTTGTCGGCCACGCTCGACGAATGGCTGATGTCGGCCGAATATCTGCTCAGCGAGGGCAACGACAAGCTGTTCCTCTGCGAGCGCGGCATCCGCGCGTTCTCCGACCACGCGCGCAATACTTTGGACCTCAACGTGGTTCCCGCGGTCAAGGAACTCAGCCATCTTCCCATCATCGTAGATCCCAGCCACGCCACCGGCGTGCGCGCGCGCGTGGCCCCCATGGCGCGCGCGGCCGTGGCGGCCGGCGCGCACGGTCTCATGATCGAGGTTCACGACCGCCCCGACCAGGCGCTGTGCGACGGCCCGCAGGCCCTGCACCCCGACGACTTCGCGGTGCTGATGCGCGACCTGGCCGCCATCGGCGCGGCCGTGGGGCGCGACATGGCGGAGCCCAAATTCGGCCGCCAATGAGCGACCGGTCCGTGGTCGGCGGCGGACGCCTTACAGGCGAGGTCCGCATGCCCGGCGACAAGTCGGTGTCGCACCGCGCGTTGATCTTCGGCGCGCTGGCCGAGGGCGTCAGCGAGGCGTCGGGCCTGGCGCCGGGCGCCGACGTGCGCTCGACGCGCGGCGTGCTGACCGCGCTGGGCGTGGAATTTGAGGACGCGCCTTCGGGAGCCGTGCGCGTCCACGGCCGCGGGCTGGGCGGTCTCAAGGCTCACGCGGGCGAACTCGACGCGGGCAACTCCGGCACGACCACGCGGCTGATGGCGGGCGTGCTGTCTGGGCATCCGTTTCAGTCGACGCTCTCCGGCGACGCCTCGCTCAACAGCCGACCGATGGAGCGTGTCGCCGGACCCCTGCGCGCCATGGGCGCGAAGATCGACCTAACGAAAGCCGGCACCGCGCCGATGGCCATCCGCGGCGGAAATCTCCAGGGTTTCACGTATGAGATGCCGGTGGCCAGCGCGCAGGTCAAATCCGCGATCCTGCTGGCCGGTCTTCATGCGGCTGGAGCCACTAGCGTCATTGAAAAATCGCCCACGCGCGACCACACCGAGCGCATGCTGGCGCTGTTCGGCGCGCCGCCGAAGCGCGCGCCGGGCCGCGTCGAGGTGAAGGGCGGCGCGTGTTTGAAGGCCGCGCGCGTCGACGTCCCCGGCGATCCCTCCTCCGCCGCGTTTTGGGCCGTCGCGGCCGTCGCGAGCGCGGGCAGCGAGTTGTCCGTGCGCGGCGTGCTGGCGGGTGCTACGCGCACCGGCTACCTGGCCGTGCTCCAACGCATGGGCGCCGACGTGCGCCGCGCGGCCGCGCCCTCTCTCAGCGGCGAAGACTGCGAGGACCTGATCGTGCGCGGCGGCAAACTGCGCGGCGTCGAAATAACGGCGGCCGAAGCGCCGGGACTGATCGACGAGGTGCCCATATTGGCGCTGGCGGCCGCGGTGGCCGACGGCGAGAGCGTCTTTCGCGGCCTGGACGAACTGCGTCATAAAGAGAGCGACCGCTTGGCCGGGATCGCGGCTTTGCTGGCGGCGTTCGGCGCGAAGGCGCGTGTGGACGGCGACGATCTGATTGTCGCGGGCGGCGCGAATCTTCGCGGTGCGACGGTCGACTCGCTCGATGACCACCGTCTGGCGATGACGGGTTATGTCGCGGGCTTTCTGGCGTCCGGCAGCACGACGGTTTTGAAAGCGGCCTGCGCGCAGATCTCTTATCCGTCGTTCTATGACGATTTTGATCAACGGAGAACGGCGTGAAGCTGGGCCTCTTCGGCTTTCCGGTCGGCCACTCGCGCTCGCCGCGGTTGTTCGCGCGGCTTGCGACCCTTTTAAAGAAACCGATTTCTTATGAAGCCGTGGCCGTGCCGCCCGGGACGCTTGCGACGGCGGCGCTACTCCGCCGTGCCGCCGGTTGGCGCGGCACCAACGTCACGGTGCCGTTGAAGGCCGAGGCGGCGGCGTATGCGGACCGGCTGACGCCGGCGGCGAAGGCCTTGGGGGCGGTGAACGTTCTGCGCTTTGGACGCAACATCATGGGGCACAACACGGACGCGCAGGGACTGCGTGATGCGCTCAAAAGCGCGGGGATTAAGCCGAGAGGAAAAAACACGTTGGTGTTCGGCGCGGGCGGGGCGGCGC
>JABEUV010000268.1 GCA_013044195.1 Elusimicrobiota bacterium
CCGCCATTACGAGAATTTTCCGGTCGCGTCCCGGCTGATGCCGAAGCGCCTGCGCAAGCATATCGCGGCGCTGTATGCGTTCGCGCGCATCGCCGACGATATGTCCGACGAGCCGGAGTATGAAGGCGTGCGTCGTGAACGTCTTCTGGATTGGCGGCGGCAGTTGGACGAGATCGGCTCCAAGCCCCCGGCTCATCCGGTCTTTCTTGCCTTGGGCGCGACCTTGTCGGAGCTCGATCTCCCGAAGCAGCCGTTCGACGACCTGCTTTCCGCGTTTCTTCAGGACACGGAAAAATCCCGTTACGCGACCTTCGACGAGGTGTTGGACTACTGCCGCCGCTCCGCCAATCCCGTGGGCCGCATCGTGCTGATGATCCACGGCTATTGCGACGAGGAGCGTTTCCGCTATTCGGACGCGATCTGCACGGCGCTGCAGCTGGCGAATTTCTGGCAGGACGTGTCCATCGACCTCAAGAAGGACCGCGTCTACATCCCCGAGGAGGATTTCGCCGCGCACGGCTACTCCGAGGCGGACCTGCGCATGGGCGTCTGCAACGAGCGCTTCAAGAACCTGATGAAGTTCGAGGTCGCGCGCACGCGCGCGCTGTTCGACCAGGGGAGGCCTCTGCCGTCGAAGCTGAGCTGGCCGCTGTCGCTGGAGATCCGCCTGACCTGGTTCGGCGGCCGGCAGATTCTCAAGCTGATCCATCGCCAGGACTTCGACGTGCTTCGCGCGCGCCCGGCGCTCAAAAAGTGCGACTGGATTCCGCTGGCGGCCCGCGCGCTCGTCGGGGCATGAGCGGGGCCGAACGCAAGTCGAGCTTCTTTCTCGGCTTCCTGCTTCTGCCGCGCGCCAAGCGTGAGGCCCTGACGGCGATCTACGCCTACTGCCGCCTGATCGACGACATCGTGGACTCCGGCGCGCTGTCCAAGGACGAGGCGCGGCGCATGCTGGACTTCTGGCGCGCCGAGGTCGGCCGCTTGTTCGACGGGCGCCCCACGCACTCGATCTCCGCGGCGCTGGTCCGTCCCATCGCGGACTACAAGATCCCGCGCCAGCCCTTCGACGAGATGATCCGCGGCTGCGCGCTGGATTTGGAGAAGACGCGCTACGAGACCATCGAGGAATTGGAAAGCTACATGCGCGGAGTGGCGTCCTCCGTGGGCGTTATGTGCGTGCACGTGTTCGGCTGGGAATTTACGCCGCGCGATAAGATGTTGGAGTTCGCGCTGAATTTCGGCTACGCGTTCCAGCTGACCAACATCATCCGCGACGTGGGCGCGGATCTGGAGCTGGGGAGGGTGTATCTGCCGATGACGGAAATGCGCGACGGCGGCTATTCGGAGGAGCGCCTTTTGTCGCGCGACCATAGCCCCGCCTTCGACCGGCTCATGGAAGGCCAATACCGCCGCGCGAAGGCCTACTACGCGCGCGCGCGCAACGTGGTGGATTTCCGCGACCGTTCGGCCCTCCTGCCCGCGGAAGTCATGGCGCACGTCTACGAGGGCCTGCTCGAAAAGATCAAGGCGGATCAATTTCGCGTACTGCATCAGAAGACGCGCCTGTCCTCGGGCCGCAAGCTGGTCCTGGCTCTGCGCGCGGGGCTCTACTGCCATGGGCTCGGCCACTGAGCGCGCCGACGTCCTGATTCTGGGCGGAGGATTTTCCGGTCTGGCGTGCGCCGTACGGCTGGCGCAAGAAGGCCGCCGCGTGATCGTGCTGGAAAAATCTCCGCGCGCCGGCGGCCGCGCGCGCTCCTGGCGGGAGCCCGGATCGGAATTGGACGTAGACAACGGCCAGCACCTGTTCATGGGCTGCTACCGCGCCACGCGCCGATTCCTGAAGACGATCGGCACCGAGGACCGCCTGGAGATTTATCCCGAGGTCGAAGTCGACTACGCGGAGCCCGGCGGGCGGCGCGACCGGCTGTCCTGTCCGTCGTGGCTGCCCGCGCCCTTGCACCTGGCGGCGGGCCTGCTGGGCCTGAGCGGCGTGACCTGGCGCGAGAAGGCGGGCCTTCTGGCGTTCGACCAGGCGCTGAAGGCGCTCAAGCGCGGGCCCGTTCCCGACGGCGTCGAGCGCCAGACGGTGCGCCAATGGCTGACCGGGCTGGGGCTGTCGCGCAATTTCCAGACGCGCTTCTTCGATCCGGCCGCGATCGGCATCTTAAACGACTCCCCCGAGGTCGCCTCCGCCGCCGGCTTCGTGCAGGCCCTGCGCGTGATGTTCTTCACCGGCCGGGAGTCCTCGCGCTTCGGCCTGGCGCGCACCGGGCTGTCGGAGCTTTACGTGGACGCGGCGCGGGAGTTCGTGGAGAAGCGCGGCGGCCGCGTGGTCTCCGGCGCGAAGGCCGCCGAACTCATTGAAGAGAGCGGGCGCGTGCGCGGCGCGGTCACGGACCAGGGCGCGCGCTATGAGGCCGAGCACGTCGTTTCGGCCCTGCCGCCGTGGGATTTGAAAAAAATGTCTCTTCCCGCGGCCCTGCGCGGACCGTGGGAGGAGCTCTTGGCCGCGCCGATCGTCGGCGCGACTTTGCGCCTGGACCGGCCCGTGATGACGGAGCGCTTCGTGGGCCTGCTGGGCGCCGAGACGCACTGGGTTTTCAATAAGACCCGCATCCACGGCCTGAACGAAAGCGGTCAGACGTTGTCCGTCGTGATCTCCGGCGCTCACACGGCCGTCGCGTGGAGCCCGGAGAAAATTCTGGAGACTACGTCGCGCGATCTGGCGGCCTGCCTGCCCGAGTTCGCGCAGGCGAAGGTGCTGACCGCGAAGGTGGTCAAGGAACCTTTCGCCACGCTCTCGCCGGTCCCCGGGGCCGAGGCCCGGCGCCCGGATCCCGGAAGCGGGATGCCCGGCTTTCTGTTCGCCGGCGACTGGACGCGCACGGGACTGCCCGCGACCATCGAAAGCGCCTGCGTCGCCGGAGAAACCGTGGCCGAACGGATTATCCGTGGCTGAATATCGCTATCACCGGTGCCACTGATTATCGTTAGCACCTCACCCGGGCGCCGGCCCGGGCCAAGGGATCAATAAACTTCACGCGCGAGTCTGTATGATAGGTCG
>JABEUV010000269.1 GCA_013044195.1 Elusimicrobiota bacterium
CTGTGCGACGCCGCCGCACACGCCGGCGATGAGCGTGGCCACGGCCTCGGCAAGCAGGATGTCGCGCGTATTAAAATCGTCGCCGGCCACGCGCGCGCTTTCCGTCACGTTGATGCCGCCGATCACTGTCAAAAGTCCGAAGGGCAAAGCGATGGGCAGGAACTTGAGCGCGGGCCCCACGCCTTTGAGGAAATCCAGCGTCGGCACGGGTAATCCGAAGTGCAGTTGCGCGACGACCGGCGTGTAATCGCCGCCCGCCAGACCGTGAGGGGCCAGCGCGTAGTATAAAGCCGTGCCCACCACAATGGACGCCAGCACGCCCGGAAAGTTTTTCGGCAGGGGAATCTGCGCGACCAACGTGTAGAGAATCAAGCCCAGCGCCACCATGCCCACGATCGGCGTGCCGAACACGTCCAGCAGCGGAATGAAGCCGATCAGCGCCAGGCCGATGCCCGCCAAGGAGCCCAGAAGGCCCGCCTGCGGCACGATTTTCTGAACCCACGCGCCGAAGAAAGAAAAGATCAGCTTAAAAATACCGATGAAGATCATCGTGGCCATGCCGATATACCAGGTCATCATCGCGGCCTCGTGCTCCGCCAGACCCGAGCCCTTCAGCGCCAGGAACGCCGGTCCCAGCACCGCCAGCGCCACGCCGATCGTCGACGGCGCGTCCAGACCCAGCGGCATGGCCGTCACCTTCGCGTTGCCCGTTTTCTTGGCAAGCCGGAAGGCCATCCAGGTGTAGACCAAATCGCCGAACAGCACGCCGACGGCCGTGCCGGGAAACATTTTCTTGTAGACGATGTCGGCGGGGAAGCCGAAAGCGAAAATCAAAATGCCGGCCAGAAACGACAGATTGGTCATGTTGTCGAAGGTCAGGCCGAAGAAGCCGTTGATGTCGCCCAGCACGAACCATTCGTACTTCACCGCTGTTTTTTTCTGCAAGCCATTCCCCCGGTCAGCCCAATTCTTCTTCTAGACGGTCCGCCACCGTCTTGAGCACCTTCACGCGCGCCCATTTCTTGTCCTGTGCCTCGACCAAGGTCCACGGCGCGTCGGGCGTGCTGGTCTTCTCGATCATCTCAACGGCGGCGGCTTGATAGGCGTCCCACTTGCCGCGGTTGCGCCAGTCCTCGTCGGTGATCTTGTACTGCTTAAACGGCGTCTTCACGCGGTCCTGGAAGCGCTTGAGTTGCTCCTCAGACGAGATCTGCAGCCAGAACTTGCAGACCACGATTCCCGACTCGGACAACTCTTCTTCAAACGCGGATATCTCGCCGTAGGCGCGCTTCCAGTCCGCCTGAGAGCAAAAGCCCTCCACGCGCTCCACCAGCACGCGGCCGTACCACGTGCGGTCGTATATGGTGGTGCGGCCCAGGCGCGGCAGGTGGCGCCAGAAGCGCCACAAGTAGGGATGCGCGCGCTCCTCATCGGTGGGAGCGGCGACCGCCATCACGCGCGCGTTGCGCGCGTCAATGGCCGAGAGCAGACGCCGAATCGCGCCGCCCTTGCCCGCCGCGTCCACGCCCTCGAACGCGCAGATGAGCGCCCGCCGGTCCTTGCGCAGACGCCGCGTCAGTTCGGCCACGCGCGCCTGCTGCTTGTCGAGCTTGCGCGCGTAGTCGTGTTCATCAAGAGCCTTGGCCATGTCCAACCGCGTCAGCACCGAAACTTTCGGCGGCTTGGGCCGATCCGGGACGTTGGCCGCGGCGGAAGCCCGCGCGCGCGCCAACCCCGCCTTCAACGCCGCAAGCACCGCCTCCCCGGCCGCCAGGTTTCGCCAGCGCCGGTCCATCGCGTCGATCACCGTCCACGGCGCGTCCACGGTCCCGCTGCGCGCGAGCGCGCGCTCGCACACGCCGCGGAAGCGGTCGTATTTCCGCGCGAAATCCCAGTCCCGCTTCGACACGCGCCACGCGGTCGCCGGATCTTCTTCCAGCTCGCGCAAGCGCCGGCGTTGATCCTTTTTCGACAGATGCAGCCAGAGCTTGACCAGCGCGGTGTCCTCGCGCGTCAGCATGGCCTCGAAGGCGGCGGCGCGGTCCAGCGCGCGCTCAAAGCGCCCTTCGCCGTCTTCCTTGAGCGCGCGTCGCACGATGGGCTTCGTATACCACGCGCCCAGCAAGATCGCGCCGCGCCCGGCGGCGGGCAAGGTTGTCCAGTAACGCCAATACTCCGGGCGCTCGTCGATCTCGTCGGACCGATCGCCGTAGGCCTCCACGTTCAGGCCCCGCGCGTCCAGCCAGTCCACCAGGCGCCGCGCGACCTCGGTCTTGCCGCCGCCCTCCACGCCGCCCACCAGCACCAGCAGACGCACCTTCGTGGCCGCCAGCTCGTGCTGCGCCTTCAGCAGGTCCACGCGCAGGCGCGCCTCGCGCGCCGCATACGTCTTCTTGTCGACCGTGCGTCCCAGCTCGGCGCTTTCAAACATGGTCGTATGATCCCCGCGCAGTATAGCCCCGCTGTCCGTTCTCGGTCAACATGTAAAGGACCGATCCTCCGTTTGGTATTCTCAACGGATGCTGCGCGAGCTCAAAGGCCTGGCCAAGGAGACGGCGATCTACGGCCTGTCCACGGTGCTGGGACGCATGCTCAGCTTCCTGCTCACGCCGCTGTTCACGCACCTCCTGCTTCCCGTGGAAAGCGGTGTCGTGCAGACGGTCTACTCCTACATCGGCTTCCTGGCTTTGCTCTACGCGCTGGGCCTGGACGTGGCCTACCTGCGTCTGGGCCGCCGCGACGGCCGCCCCGACGACGGCTCCTTCACCGCCGCCTGGGGCGCGGTCGTCGTTCTGGCGTTCGCCGCGTCGGCCTTGATCCACGTCTTCGCGGCACCCCTGGCACTGGCCATCGGCGCGCCGGAAAGTGCTGCGTCCGTGGTGCGTTGTGCCGCATGGATCCTGGCGCTGGACGCCGCGGCGCTGATTCCGTATACGGAACTGCGCGGCTCGCACCACGCCGGCACCTATGCCGGCATCAAGGTCTTCAACATCGCGCTGACCTTGGTCTTATCTTGGGTGTTCGTCAAGCAGTGGGGCTGGGGCGTGCGCGGCGTGTTCCTGGCCAACCTGGCGGCCTCGGCCGCAAGCCTGATCATGCTCCTGCCCGTGCTCCTGCCGCGGCTGGCCGCACCCGACCGCGCGCGCCTGCGCGCCATGCTGGCCTTCGGCTTGCCGCTGGCGGCCGCGGGGCTGGGCTCCATGGTAGTCCAGGTGGCCGACCGTCCCATCATGACGCGCCTGGCGGGACTGGGACCGGCCGGCATCTACGGCTCCTGCTACAAGTTGGGAATTTTCATGATGCTGCTGGTCAACATGTTCGACCAAGCCTGGAAGCCGTTCGTGCTGGAACGCGCCGACCGCGCGGGCGTGGACCGCCTGATCGCGCGCGTGCTGACGTATTTCGCCGTGCTGGCCTGCTGGGCCTTCCTGGGGGTCGCGTTCTTCGTGGACGTCTTCGTCAAAAGCCCGATCTTTGCCGGACACGCGCTGTTCGGCCCCGCCTACTGGAGCGGCCTGCCCATCGTGCCCGTGGTCACGCTGGGCTACCTGTTCAACGGCCTCTACTACGTGATGCTGGCCCCGTTGATGATCGACAAGCGCATGGGCTCGGTGGGCGTGGCCACGTGGATCGGCGCGCTGATCAACATCGGCGTCAACGTGGCGTTGATCCCGCGCTGGGGCATGATGGCCGCGGCCTGGGCCACGTGTGTGGCCTACATCGCCATGGCCGCCGCGGTCTGGGTCCTGGGCCGACGCACGCGCGCCACACCCTACGAATGGACCCGCCTGGGCGGCCTGGCCGCCTGGACCGCCTTGCTGTGGACGCCCGCCTCGCACCTAAGCCTGCCCGCGCGCGCCGCGCTCCTGCTGGCCTACCCCGTGGGCCTGCGCTTGTCCGGCTTCCTGCACGACGAAGAACTCACCGAGCTGGCCGCGATGTTCCGCCTGCCCGCGTTCCTGCGCGGCCGACGCGCGGCCTAATGCGCTTCGGCGTCATTCCGCATAATGATGAATGAGCTCCGACACGAACGTCTGATACGGGACACCCTGCCTTTTGGCTTTCTCTTTGATGTTCTTCAGGTCCTGGCTGTTGATCCGTATGTTCAAGACCGCATCCTTCTTGCGCCGAGAAATGGCTTCGGCAATCCGCTCAAACTCCTCGCGTGAAGCCGGACGATACTCTCCGCGCCCGACGGCCCTCTCGATCGCCTGCTCGCTCTTACTGAGCTTCATATTCTTCTTCATTCCAATTCTCCCCGAATCCACTTCTTGGTATACATCCGGCTTGGGAAAAGCGTCTTGAGGAACACTTCCTCTCCATTCTCAACATACGGAACGACCCAAATGTAGCCCTCCCGCTCAAAGAGCATGAGTTTCTGGTTCGGCCGCTTTGGGTGCTGCTCAATCGCGACGAACGGCGCGCGAAGAATGTCCTCAAACGATATACCCCGGGTCCGCTTGAGCCATTCATTCTTAAGCGGATCCCACCGGATGCTCATTTGCTAATAGTGTAATACGAATGTATATACAAATCAATAGCGGCCAGGCATTTAGATTCGCTTCGAAAAGCCCCAGCTTCTCAGGCCCCAATTCTGAAATCCGTTATGGTCAATGCGATTTAAGAGCGGATTGTTTTCGTAATAACGAATCCCGATCAATTCTCCTGGAGAACTATCGTTTATGACTCGCCGAAGCGCGGCGTCATTTCCATAAATGGCCCGCGGAATCCCGGGTACTTCAAAATGATAACGGACCTTCATCCACCCGACTCTTCCCCTCCTAATTGAATCAACCTTGGCTCTTGCACAAACTCCGCGCTTTTCCAACGCATACCAAACCCACGCTTGCCGAGCGCAAACGAAAAATAAAACAAGCCCTTCGATAACGATTAATGCCACATCATTCCCTTCCTTCGTCATCGGCGGCGATGGGTTGCCCGCGACCCGGCCTCGCGTCCGTCCAAACCCGCAAAGACGTTTGCGTCAAGCATGCTTCAATCCGCGTCCAGGCCGCGCTGGGGGCAGGAGCGCCGCAGGGTGCAGGCGGCGCAGTCCGGCGACAGGGCGCGGCACACGCGGCGTCCGTGCAGGATCATCGCGTGGGAGAAGAAAATCCAGTGGGCGCGCGGCACGCAGGCCATCAGGTCGCGCTCCACTTTTACCGGGTCGGTCTCGTCGGTCAGGCCCATGCGCCAGGTCAGCCGCTTCATGTGCGTGTCGACGACCACGCCCTCGGCCTTGCCGAAGACGTTGCCCAGGATCACGTTGGCCGTCTTGCGCGCCACGCCGCGCAAGGTCAGAAGGTCGTCCATGGCGTCGGGGACTTGGGCGGCGAAGCGGTCGCGCAGAATCTTGCCCGTCTCTATGATGGACTTCGCCTTCATCCGGTAGAAGCCGCACGAGCGGATCAGCGCCTCCAGTTCCACGGGCGCGGCGCGCGCGTAGTCGTCGGCGGTTTTATAGCGCGCGAACAGCTTGGGCGTGACCGCGTTGACGCGCGCGTCGGTGCATTGGGCCGACAGGATGGTGGCCACCAGAAGCTGGAGCGCGTCCGCGTGGTCCAGTTCGCAGGCCGCGTCGGGATAGAGTTTTTTCAGCCCCGCGACGATCGCCCGCGCCCGTTCGCCGCGGTCCATCCTCAGTGCGGCGCAAGCCCGGCCCGCTGGAACAAGGCCGTGCCGCGCGTCTCGATCGTGGCCGCGTCCGACGGCGGGGGCGTGTCGTGCGTGCCGGCGAGGATCACGTAGCGAACCCCCGAAGCGACGGCGCTCGCCTTGGGGTCCGGGTTGACGCCCAGGCTGTTGGCGAGGATCAAGGAACCTTCGCCGAGAGCGGGGGATTTTTTACTGACATCGCCGATGATCGCATACAGGGTCTTTTGCTTGTAGCTGACGGCCGCGTAATCGCCCAGTCCGACGCCCGGATATTTTTTCAGGAAGTCCTGAGACACGACGATATACGGGATTTTCCCCGGATCAAGGCTGGCGCCCCCGGGGTAGGTCAGGGACGTGGTCGTCCGTCCGTTCGGGTTCAGGACCGACCAGCCGCCCGCGCCGTCGACGTCGATGCGCAGCCCCGCCATGAAGGCGACCACGTCTCCCGCGCTCGTCTTGACGGCGGACACCGTCACGATCGCCGGCCCCGCCGGTTTCGCCGGAAATAACGCGGGAGCGGCGGACGCGGAGCGGCTGGTCGTCGCCGTTTGATCGCTCGGCAGAGAGACCGTTCCGACGACGGCTTGCACCGTGGGAAGGCCGGCCAAGGACGGAGCGACTCCTCCCGCGTTACCGCCCGGACCCAAGGTCGCGGTGGGGCCGCCCAGGCCAAACGGCATACCGCCGCCCGCCGGTGCCGGTGCCGCCGCCGGCGCGGCCGACGTTGCAGCC
>JABEUV010000270.1 GCA_013044195.1 Elusimicrobiota bacterium
CGCGGCATCAGGAAGACCGTCGGTAAGCCGTGTGCTTGAAAATTGCACGCACGGTTTGAACGGGAGGATTAGGAAACCGGAGCCTCAAAAGCTACCGGCACCTGAACTTTACCAATGAGCGCGCGCCCGGCGGCCCTGGTCCTCCTGCTGCTGGCGACGTCCGCGCGCGCGCTGAAGGTCGGCGGCATGGACCCGGACCTGTTCGTCGCGCGCTCGCGCAAAGACCCGGCCCGTCTCTACGCGCTGGTCGTCGGCGCGACCTGGTGCAAGCCGTGCGCGCGTCTGGCCGCGGAGCTGGCGGCCGTGGACGTCTCTTCGGCGCCCGCGCTGGCCGCCGCCGCCTGGGACCGCGTCGAGGTCGACGAATACGGCCAAGCGCGCTATCAAAGCTTTCTCTCCCGCGCCGGAGCGTCGGACCAGGACGGCATTCCTTACGTTCTCGTCTTTCGCGACGGCCGGGCCCTGGGCGCCACGACTCCGGGCGACAACCTGGACGGCATCGCGAAATTCATGGCGGACGCGGCGCGCCGCCCGCCGGGGCGCGCGACGGGGACCTTGCCGCGCCTGCTGTGTCCCGGCCGCAAGGACGACGCGTCGTTCACGTACGGCGTCAGCGGCTGGCTGTCCCAGGAGGACCACTCGACCGACCGTTTCGGCGTGGGCACTTTGTTGGCCTTCGCGGCGGAAGAAAATCCTAACCGCACCTTGCTGTTCGCCCCGTCCACCGGCACCGCGTCGGCGACCGAGCCCGCCGAGTCCGGCTGGGGGGTCTTCTTCGTCAGAGATCCGATCGCGCCGTATGCCAAGAGGATTCAGACCGTTTCTCTGTCCACGACGAGCGTCGAGACGTTTTCGTCCTTGCCGGGCCGCCGCCTGCGCCTGGTCCTGACGGGCCACGGCGGCCCGCAAGGAATCGTGATCGGCTACACGCCGCAGTCTTCGGGCGGGGAAATGAGTTTCGGTCAGCCGATCTTTCTCACCGAGCCGCTCTTGACGCGCGTCGTGGCCGCGGCCCGCCGCGGCGGAAAGGAGGTCCGCGGCTTGGTGCTGACCTGCTTCGGCGGCCAGTTCGGCGAGTCGTTCATGCCGTCGCGCGGGGCGGCGGCGCCGGCGTGCGCGGCGTTTGCGACCTTGCCGGAGAAGACGGCGGAGGGCTGCTACCACGACGACATGAGCTCCCAGATGCGCGACTACGCGACCACGGCTTCGCGCGCGCTGGACTGCGCGGCGCCGCAGGACGGGCGAAGGCTTCACTATCAGGTGTCGCTGGCCACGGCCAGCCGCGACGTGCCCATGCTCAGCTCCGAGTATTTCCTGCTCTACGGTCCCGCCGCCTCTTTCCTGGGCCGCGGCGCGACGGCCCCGGCGCCGTCGCGCGGGATCGCCCGCTACGATCTGTCCGACGGCGTGGAGGTCTTCATGGACTTGGTCGGCGGCGGCGTGCTGGCCGCGCGCAAGGACGAGCGCCCCATCGCGCCGCCGCGCCTGGCGCCGGTGGACTGCCGCCGTCACGGCTACTCGTTCTACTCCCTGGACGGCAAGCACGCGGTGGGCGCTTTCTACCTGCGCGGCCGGGTCACCGGACCCAAGCCCGTGGAACGCTCGGACTGTTCGCCGGTGGTGGTCCTGCGCTGGGACCCGGAGGACGGCGAGGATGTGCCCGAGCAGACCTTGGACCTGGACGCCGTCACCCAGATTTACGCGCCCACCCAGTCTTACTGGAATAGCGTCTCGCAAAGCGAATTCGCCTCCGCGCTGGCGCCGGGAGAGCTGACGGTATCCACGCGCGGCCTCAAGCGCGAGGCGCGCGTCCTGCTGACCACGGTCTTGCCGGATTTCGCGCGGCCTCTGGCCGGAGCCGCGCTGGAAAAATATTTGGATGAGGTCGCGGCGCGCCTGAAGCCCGAAGACGCCCCGCTGGCCGACGCGCTCTCCGCCATGGCGCGCGTGGCCCGCGCCGACGCGCGCGCGCGCCAGGCGCAGATGCCTGCGTCGTTGGCGTCGCCGCTGGCCGCGCTTTCAACCGTCGACGCGTCGACCACGGTCTCCGTTGCGGCGCAGAAGGAACCCGACCCGGGGAACTTCAATTCCGATGAGCTGACCAAGGCGATGTGGCGCAACATCGGGCCGGGCGACTACGAAACCTACGAGGACATCTCCTTATTCCGCTTGGCCCATTTGGCCGCGGCCGCGGAGGCGGAACTAGCCCTGCGCGACCAGGCCCGCCAGTCTCCTAAGGCGCGCACTCTGGTCTCCGAATTGGACAGCCTGCAAGACTGCGAGCGCGGGCTCTATTGATGAAGGCGGGCAGTCCGTGGGTGCCGGCGCTCTACGCGTTGATCTGCCTGATCTGGGGTTCCACGTGGCTGGCCATCAAGATCGGCCTGGTTGGGGTGCCGCCGTTCCTGGCCGCGGGTCTGCGCTTCTCTTTGGCCTCCGCCGCGCTGTTCGTCCTCGCGGGTTTGCGCCGCGCGCCGTTGCGCCTGGACCGCAACGGCCGCATCGCGGTGCTCTACTGCGGCCTGCTGGGCTTCACGCTGTCTTACGCGTGCGTCTATTGGGCCGAGCAGTACATCTCCAGTGGAATGGCGGCGATTCTCTACTGCACCATGCCTCTGGCCGTCGCCCTTCTCAGCCGCTTCTGGACGCGCACGGAAACGCTGTCCGCGCGCAAGATCGGCGGCATACTGGCGGCGATGGCGGGCACCGCGATCCTCTTTTGGCCGTCGGGAGGCACGTCGTCGGCGCAACTGGCGGGGATGGTCGTGGCGCTGGTCTCGGTCGCGGCGTCGGCGGTGAACCTGGTGGGGGTGAAGAAATACGGCCGCGACACGGACGTGGTGGTGATGAACGCCTGCGGCATGGCCGTGGGCGCTTTCGGACTATTGGTTCTGAGCGTCTTGTTCGAGCCGCACGCCGCCGCGGTCTGGAGCCGGGCCAACGTGCTGGCGCTGGTTTATTTGGCGCTGGCCGGTTCTGTGACCGCGTTTATGGCCTATTTTTCTTTGGTCAAGGTTATGGACGCCACGCGCCTGAGCCTGATCAGCCTGATCTTCCCGCTGGTCGCCGTGGTGCTGGGCCGCGCGGTTCTGCACGAGGCGTTTCCGCCCCGCGCGGGAGGGGGCATGGCGCTGGTGCTGGCCGGCGTGGCGGTCGCCATTGTGCCGCGGCGCGGCGCGTCCGTCTAGGCGGACAGATGTCGGGCCAGGAAGGCCTCGGCCGCGGAGTAGAACTTGAGGCGGTTCTCCGGCTTGGCGAAGCCGTGGCCTTCGTCGGCGAACAGGAGATACTCCACGGGGCGGTCTTTGGCGCGCAGGGCCGCGACGATCTGCTCCGACTCGGCCTGCTTGACGCGCGGGTCGTTGGCGCCTTGGGCGATGAGCAGGGGAATGTCGATGCGCTCCGCGTGGAAAAACGGCGAGCGGGACTTGAGGAAGTCCTCCTCCGTGTCCACGGCGCCCACGCGCAGGTCGAAGATCCGCTTCATGGGCTCCCAATAAGGCGGAATGGAGCGGATCAAAGTGATCAGGTTCGAAGGTCCCACCACGTCCACGGCGCAGCGGTAGACGCCGGGGGTGAACGCCGCTCCCGCGAGTGCCGCGTAGCCGCCGTAGGAACCGCCGTAGATGGCCACGCGCGCGGGATCGGCCGCGCCGGCGGCGACGGCCCAGTTCACGGCGTCGGTCAGGTCGTCCTGCATCTTGGCGCCCCACTCCCGGTCGCCCGCGTGCAAAAAGTTCTTGCCGAAGCCGGCGGAGCCGCGGTAGTTGACCTGGAGGCAGGAAAATCCCAGGCTCGCAAGCCACTGCGCCTCCGGGTGGAAGCCCCAGTGGTCGCGCACCCAGGGTCCACCGTGGACCAGGACCACCAGCGGCGGTTTCTTTATAGTCTGGCCCGCGGGCCGTGTCAGGTAGGCGCGGATCTTAAGGCCGTCGCGCGCGGCGAAGGCCACCGGCTCCATGGGGGCCAGGTCCCAGCCGTCAAGCTTAGGCCGCGTGGCGAACAGGAAGCGCGCCGTGCGCGTTTGCCGGTCCCAGCGCCAGAAAGACGGCGAGCGGTCCGGGCGGTTGACGAGCAGGTACCAGACCGCGTCCGCGTCGTCGCGGCTGACGATGGACACGTCGCCGTCCAAGGTGGAAAACGCCGCGAAGTCCGCGGCCAGCGCGGGGTCCAGGACCTGCCAGCGCTGGCGGTCGGTTTCAAAGAGCGCGGCCTCCACGCGGTAGTCGCGCGGGTGGATCAGCACGCCGGCCAGGTCGGACTCCGGGTCCTCGGCCAATATTTTCGTCGGGCCGCCGTCCAGCGGCGCTTCTAAGAGCGCGGCCGTGTCGCGGCCCACGCTGGACTCGATATAGATGTTTTTTCCGTCCGGCGAGAATCCGTGCGCGCCCAACTGGTCGTCCGGCCCGCAGGATAGGAAATCGCGCCAGGCCTCGCCCTCGCGCAAGCGAATAATAGAACCGCCGTCCGGGCGCATGGCCTTGGCGGCGCGCACGCGCAGGTCCTTGTCGGAAAGCCAGCCGATCACGTCTCCGGGGTTGCGCGCCTCCAAAACGCGCGCGCCGTCGGTCAGGTTCACGCGGTAGACGTCGTGCGCGCGCGGGTCGCGGTCGTTGAGTGCTACGAGAATCTGATCGGGCAGGCGCGGCTCCGTGGCCACGATCTGCGCCTGGACGCCGGGAAAAGGTGTCAGGTCGCGCGTCTGGCCGCTTTCCAGATCCGTCTGGTAGAGATGCCAGTTCTCGTCGCCGTCCTTGTCTTGAACGTAGAGAATGGACCGCTGATCCTCGGCCCACAGGAAATTGCGCACTCCGCGGCCGCGATCCTGGGTGAGCGGCCGGGCCGTGCCGCCCTCGGGACCCACCCAAACATTGAGCACGCCCTCGTCCGGCGCCAAATACGCCCAGCGCCGTCCATCCGGTGAAATTTTCGGCGAGGCTTTCTCCGGATTGCCGAACAACAGCTCGCGGGGGATGCGCTTGTCCATGAGGTCGATGCCGTGCTAGAATAGCGTACTTCCGGGGTTCGGGTGGCGCGTTCGTCTAGCGGCCTAGGACGCTGCCCTCTCAAGGCAGAGATCACGGGTTCAAATCCCGTACGCGCCACCAGACCCCTGGGACAAAAAGCGGCGGTTTCTCGATGGAGAACGGGCGAAAAGTCGGTTTCGCCCGTTCTTCATTTATTTTTTGGGGATTATGCCTTTCGCAAAACCTGAGGCCCTGCTGGCGCCGAGGGCTTTTGTTAGACTTGCGAAATTCTATTCAACGCTTTCAACGAAAAAATTAAACCAGCACTTGGCCTAGTTTTTGGGGAAGGGTCAACGCCAACCCTGTACCGCAACTAGATTTGGCCTAAAAAACGGGGTGACGTCAGACGGGCGTCGACTTGGCTTGGCCGGGCCGGCCGCCTCCGAGCGGCGCATGGACCACCAGAAGTGACTGCGGACCCGAGTTCCGCGAAGGGAAAAATATCCGCTGCAGTCGGGGACTAGATCTTGCCGCGCCCCAGTTTGGTCAGGGTCCAAGTGCTCCGATCGGCACGACGGCGACGCCATCGGGACGCACGTAGCCGTATCCCGTTCCCACGATCACGCTGAGCGCGCTTGGCTTTCCGCACTTGGCGGTGTCCACGCGTTCGGCGAATCGTAGGAGGCTTGCGGCGGCTTCCTCGATTTGACCGGGACCGAGCTTGATCTCGAAGGCCGCCCAGCGGCCATCGGCCGCCTCGATGATGGCATCGACTTCCAGGCCCGTGTTGTCCCGGTACTGGAGAACTTGCGCGTCGGCAGCCTGGGCATAGATGCGAAGGTCCCGGATGACCAGGGACTCGAATAGGAACCCAAGCAGGTTCAGGTCTTTAAGCAGTCGCTCCGGGGTGGCTCGGAGCGCGGCCACGGCCAAGGAAGGATCGACAAAGTGCCGCTTCGGCGCGCTTCGCGTCCGGGATTTTGATCTCAAGTGCGGCGCCCATGCGGGCTGGTCCTCGACGATCATGAGACGCCGCAAAGCCGCGAGGTATTCGCCGGCCGTGTCTTCTTTGAGAGAGCCTTCGGATCCTCCGGCATCCGCGGCGAGTGTCGCGAGCGAGGTGTAGGTCGCCACGTTGCGGGCGATCGAACGGAGAAAACCACCCACCTTATCGGGATCGCGGTGCTTTTGATCGACACTTTGTATATCGGTGCGGCGAATTTCTTCCACGTAGTCGCGCAACGCGCCCAGCGACTTCTCCGGACTACGGCCGAGGAGTCCGGGCCAACCGCCGACCGCGATTCGCTCCGCGATGTCGGCGATGGTCATTCGGGTCTCCGGGGACCGAGGGACAGCTCCGTCGAGCGACTCCTTCACCGATATCGCCCCGGTTGCGTGGCCTGTTTCAAAGAGAGACATGGGTCGCATGCGAAGGCGGGTCAGACGTCCGGCGCCGCCGTGACGCGTGATGTCATCGGCGGGCACGGCCGATCCTGTCAAAATGAATTGACCAGGCGCGCCGCGCGTATCCACCGCGCGGCGGATATGGTTCCAGATCGCGGGTTCGATCTGCCATTCATCAATCAGCCTGGGCACGGCCCCAGCCAGAACCAGAGCGGGGTCTACCGCCATCGCCTTGCGCGCCGCCTCATCGACATCAAGGAGGACCTCGCTTGCCGCGAGTTGTCTGGCGGTTGCGGTCTTGCCGCAGGCTTTAGGACCTTCGATGACGACCGCGCCCGTGGAGGATAGGCGACGGGCCAGTTCATCATCGACGATGCGCTTGCGATAGGCCATGAGTTCCTAGATAGTAGCTCGCCAGCGGGTCGTTTGCAATAGTCACAACGGGTCGTTTGCAATAATTCTGGCGGGGTGTTTGCACCGAGAGCTTCGAGTGGCGGGAGGATTTCCTGAAGAATTTTATCGGTATCCGAGTTCGCTATCCCTGTATACCAAAGCGGGCCAGACCGGCGATCCACGAGTGGACGGTGCGCCCGCAACGACGGGTCACGGCGTTCTTGCCGCGATCATGCGCGCGACCGACGGCGCGCGGATCGCCGTTCTCCATCGCGCGGTCCCACAAATAAAACGACGCGCCCATCGGCCCCAACCCGTTCAGGAGCAGCGCCGGCAGGTCGGCGGGTGTCAGCGACGCGGGCGCGTCGAGGAGCATTATCGCTACACCCTTCCCCAGTCGTGCGCATACTCTCCCTGCCCAACGGAGCGTCGGCGTCCAGCCGCGTGCAGGATTATAAAGTCCTTGGATTTAAGACTTTGGCGGAAGCCTTCCGCCTGAGTTCTGCGCTTGCCGGTTGAACGCGGGACGAAAATTGTGCATATAATTTCATGCCGCAACAATATAGCCAAACAAAACGTCCTACTTATGTCTTCTCATGTCAACAATGAATTCCCAGAATCCCTCAAGTGAACTCCTTACAAAGGCGTATAGGGCGCCGCTAAGGATACCCCAATGAGCGACCCCAAGAAGGACAGCCGGCACGCGGCTCCTGCCGCGTCCGATTTTCGCGCCCTCTTCGAGTCGGCTCCGGGCCTGCACCTTGTCTTAACGCCGGAATTGGTCATCTCCGCCGTCACCGACGCCTACTTGAGCGCCACGATGACCAAGCGCGCGGAAATCCTCGGCCGGCACCTCTTCGACGTCTTTCCCGACAACCCCGATGATCCCGCCGCCACGGGAGTGCGCAACCTGAAGGCTTCGCTCGAGCGAGTTCTGAAGAATCGGGCTCCCGACGCCATGGCGGTGCAGAAATACGACATCCGCCGTCCGGAGTCGGAAGGTGGCGGCTTCGAGGAGAGGTACTGGAGCCCGGTCAACTCTCCGGTCTTTGGACCTGACGGCCGGCTCGCCTACATCATCCATCGCGTCGAGGACGTCACCGGCCGGCACGTGGCGGAGGAGGCCCTGCGCCGCAGCGAGCAGTTTTTGAGCGCGCTCTTCGAGTTCATGCCCGACGCGACCGTCCTGGTGCGCAAGAACGGAGAGATCTCACGGGTCAACGAGAAGGCCCAGGCTCTGTTCGGCTATTCCCGAGAAGAGCTTGTGGGTCAGCTCATCGAAATCCTCCTGCCCGAGAGCTTCCGGCAGGGGCACGTCGGCCAACGGGAAGGCTTCGCGCGCGCGCCGCGCCCGCGAAGCATGGGCGCCGGCCTCGAGCTCTACGGCCGCCGCAAAGACGGCGGCGAGGTCCCGGTCGACATCATGCTTGGCCCCGTCACGATTGCTGGGGAGGCGATGGTGATCGTGGTCGTGCGCGACGTCACCGAGCGCAAGCGGGCCGACACGGCGCTGCGGGACCGCACCGAACAGCTCGAGCAGTCAAACGGCGAGCTCGCCGCGTTCAGCTACTCCGTCTCACATGACCTCCGGGCCCCGTTGCGCGCCATCGACGGCTTTGCCAGGATACTGCGGGAGGACTACACCGACAAGCTCGACGCCGAAGGCCGAAGGCTTCTGGGGGTGGTCTGCAGTAACGCCCAAAAAATGGGCACGCTGATCGACGAACTGCTTGCTTTCTCACGCCTGGGGCGCAAGAGCCTGGAGAAGACGCCGGTGGACATGGAGGCTCTGGCGGATTCGGTGGTCTCCCAGCTTCGCGCCTTGGAGCCGCAGCGCGCCGTGACCGTCGATCGAAAGGCGCTGCCGCGGGCGCACGGCGACGCGGGCTTGCTCCAGCAGGCCATGGCCAACCTCGTTTCCAACGCCCTCAAGTTCTCCCGCAACAAATCCGACGCGCGCGTCGAAATCGGGGTCAGCGAGCAGCCGGATGGCGCCGCCTATTACGTCGCCGACAACGGGGCCGGCTTCGACATGAAGTACTACGCCAAGCTCTTCGGCGTCTTCCAGCGCCTGCACGGCGCCGACGAATTCGAGGGCACCGGTGTGGGACTGGCGTTGGTCCAGCGCATCATCTTGCGCCACGGCGGCCGCGTCTGGGCGGAAGGGCGGCCCGGAGAGGGCGCCACGTTCTACTTCACTTTGCCGGATTCGGGAGGAGAAAAGACATGAGCGCGCAGATCCAGGACGTGGAGATATTGCTCGTCGAAGACAACCCCAACGACGCCGAGCTCACCGCTCGCGCCCTCAAGAAGCAGAACCTCGCCAACCAGCTCCACCACGTGAAAGACGGCGCCGAAGCGCTGGACTTCATCTTCGCCCGCGGGGCCTATTCTCAGCGCGATATCGCAAACAACCCCAAGATCATCCTGCTCGATCTCAAGCTGCCGAAGGTGGACGGCCTGGAAGTCCTCAAGCAGCTGAAGACCGACTCGCGCACCAAGCTCATCCCCGTCATCATGATGACTTCGTCGAAGGAAGAACGGGACATCATCGAGAGCTACAAACTCGGGGTCAACAGCTACGTGGTCAAGCCCGTGGACTTCACCCAGTTTTCCAAGGCCGTCGAGGGGCTGGGTCTATACTGGCTGCTGGTCAACCACCCGCCCAGGACCTGACGCCGCCCCGACCATGGAGACCGCCCTCAAGATCCTCATCCTCGAGGACAACCCCCACGACGAAGAGCTTGTACGCAGGGCGCTCTCCAAGGCGGGCCTGTCCTTCACGGCCCGCGCCGCGCGCACGCAACGCGACTTCGAGGGCAGCCTCAAGGATTTCGCGCCGGACATCGTGCTGTTGGACTACGCGGTGCCCGGCTTCGGCGGCCTGCTCGGACTCAAGACGGTCCAGGAAAAGCTCCCTGAGGTCCCTTGCGTCATCGTTTCGGGCAGCCTCGACGAGGAGACGGCCGCCGGGTGCATCAAGTCCGGCGCAGTCGACTATGTGCTCAAGAACAACCTGCACCGCCTTCCTCCTGCGATTCGCGGCGCTCTTGAGAAGAGCCGGATCACCCGGGAGCACCGTCTCGTCCAGGAACGCCTGGCCAAGATCAACGCCTGTTTCCTGAGCTTCGGCGCGGATTCCGTGGAGAACATCAACAGACTGACCGGACTTTGCGGCGAGATCATGGAGGCCGAATCCGCCGTCTACAACCGCGTCGACCCAAAGCTGGTCAGCGCCGTCGGGCAGTGGCGTCTTCCTTCGGACTTCAACCCCATCGGCAAACCCGAAGGGCGCATCTGCCCGAAGGTTCTCGCCGACGGCCAAAGCCGTCTGTTCGTCGTGCGCGACCTGCCTAACGGAACTGAGGCGCAGAGCCCGGAAGCTCGCCACGGCTTCTTGACCTATGTGGCCCACGCGGTAATGAACGACGGAGCCCCCGTCGGCGCACTTTGCGCGCTCTACCGCCGCGATTTCGTGCCGAGCGGTAGCCACGAGCGGGCCATGGGCATCGTCGCGGCGGCCATCGGGGTCGAGGAACAGCGCCTCAGGGCGGAGAAAGAGCGCGAAAGCTTGTCGGACGAATTGCGCCAGTCTCACAAGATGGAGGCCATTGGAAGGCTGGCCGGCGGGGTGGCCCACGATTTCAACAACGCGCTGACCGCCATCAAGGGCCATTGCGAATTCTTGCTGCTCGATCACACCCAGCCCGACCAGGAGCGCGATGATCTGCTCCAAATCAACAAGGCTGCCGACTACGCCGCTTCGTTGACGCGACAGCTCCTGGCCTTCAGCCGCAGGCAGATATTATCGCCGAAGATCGTGAATCTCAACGAGACCGTGAAAGACGTGTCCAAGCTGCTCCACCGCACCTTGGGAGAGAACGTCCGCCTGTCCACCCTGCTGGCCGAGGGGCTGAATCCTGTCCGCGTCGATCCCGGGCAGCTTGAGCAGATTCTGATGAACCTCGCCATCAACGCGCGCGACGCCATGCCCGAGGGAGGCCGGCTCACCATCGAAACCGGCGCGGCGGAACGGATGGTATTCCTGCGCGTGGTCGACACCGGCATCGGCGTGGACGCCGAGACGCTCAAGCACATCTTCGAGCCTTTTTTCACGACGAAAGAGATCGGAAAGGGAACGGGGCTGGGGCTTCCGACGGTGTACGGCATCGTCAAACAGAGCGGCGGCGAGGTCGACGTCGTCAGCGCGCCCGGCCAAGGCACCGCCTTCACCGTCTCCCTGCCGGCCGCCGCGGGGGAGCATTCAAGCGTTGTGCCTGGGGCTGACGACCCGGAATCTTTGCAGGGCGACGAGACAATCCTGCTGGTCGAGGACGAGCCCACGGTGCGCGCCCTCATGTCGCGCATCCTGCGGCGCAACGGCTACACGGTGATCGAGGCCGCCGATGCCGTGAAAGCCCTGGAGGTTTCCGTCGGCCACGTCGGAGCCATCCCTCTTGTGGTCACCGACCTCGTCATGCCGGGCCTGAACGGGCGCCAACTGGCAGACCGTCTGGTTCAACAACGACCAACGCTCAAGGTGCTTTACATCTCCGGCTACGCCGACGAGACCGTCGTCCGTCACGGGCTCCTTGACCCCGGCACGGAAATGCTCCAAAAGCCGTTCACCCCCATGGCGCTCAGCCATAAGGTGCGCCAGATGCTCGACGCCTGACCCCCGCCTTTCCGGGAAGAACCCAAGGGCCGGCCTATCGGTCCATCTCGGCCGGCCGCGCGGACGTCGCAAAACGGTCATGAAAAGTTGACGACGCCTCAATGGAGGCTTGCCGCGCGCCTTGTTAGCATCGGGCCATCCCGTACCCGAGAGGCCTGATGACATGACCACGATGACCGAAACCGCGACCCTCCGCCTGGGAGACGTCGCTCCTGACTTCACCGCCGAGACCACGCAGGGCCGCATCGACTTCCACAAGTGGATCGGCGACTCCTGGTGCGTGTTCTTCTCGCACCCCAAGGACTTCACGCCCGTCTGCACGACCGAGTTGGGCGAAGTGGCGCGCCGCTCCGCCGACTTCAAGAAGCGCGGCGTCAAGGTGCTGGCGCTGAGCGTGGACTCCGTGGAGTCGCATAAGAAGTGGACCGGCGACATCGAGGAAACGCAGAAGACGAAGGTGGACTTTCCCATCGTCGGCGACGAGAACCACGCCGTCGCGAATCTGTACGGCATGATCCACCCGAAGGCGCTGGACAGCTTCACCGTGCGCAGCCTCTTCGTCATCGACCCGAAGAAGAAGCTTCGCCTGACGATGACCTACCCGGCGTCCACGGGCCGCAACTTCGACGAGATCCTGCGCGTGATCGACGCGCTGCAGCTTACCGACAAGCACTCGGTGGCCACGCCCGCGAACTGGAAGGACGGCGACGACGTGATCATTCCGCCCGCCGTTCAGGACGCCCAGGAACTGAAGACGAAGTATCCGAAGGGCTTCAAGACGGTCAAGCCGTACCTGCGCCTCACGCCCCAGCCCAACAAGTAGGCGCCGGCCTCCTCGCACCCGAGCCCTCGCGGCCTCCCCACCGCGAGGGCTCTTCTTTCGCCCGGACGGCCTTGCTTTCAATTCATTACAATGGCGACAGCCGCGTTCGCCCGAGGCTCGAGAGACCGCGGGCGGATCGCCGCGACCAACTCCTATCCATGCCGACCATCCCGATTCTGATCATCCCCCAGCTTGAATTCGCCGTGTTCGTCCTGCTCATGGGGATCGCCGTTCAGGTGTTCCTGGACTATCGGTCGCACCGCGAAGCCGCGGTCGTCCCCTATATCGGCTTGAGCTTTTTTGCTTCCCTGACGGCCCTGCTGAATTATCTGGCCGCCGTCCACCAGAGCACGCAGTACACGATCTACATCATGGACCTGATGTGGATCACCGCCACGATCACGTTCTATTTCTACAACAGGGCGATCATCTTCTATCTGGGCGTGAAGTCCGAGGCTTTCGAATGGCTGCTGAAGGGCCTGAAGATCGCGGCCGCGATCTTC
>JABEUV010000271.1 GCA_013044195.1 Elusimicrobiota bacterium
CTTCGATCGCCACGACAAAATCCTACTCAACGCATGCGCCGTGTGTCCAGCGAAATATTTGGCTTCAACCCGGCAGGGATGGGATCACCGAATGTTTACAAATCGACAAAGTGAGAACCGGCGAAAAGCGCTTATTCTATCGGAAGAAAGAGCGAGCGGGCGATGGGAATCGAACCCACGTCTAAAGCTTGGGAAGCTCTCGTTCTACCATTGAACTACGCCCGCGTAAGCGTCGACGAGAGTATAGACCAGCGCGCGCGGGGGCGTCAAGCCAATCAATCGTCAGGCTTGTGGGACGCGCTCGGATATCTTTTAATACGCCATGACCTTCTTCACGCCGCTGATCTTGGCGGCTTTGGCCGCCGTTTCCCCCGCCCGCGCGGCCGACTCCTTGTCCTTGTCCTGCTACAACGAGTTGGGCATGCTCTGTCCCGGCCGTCACGGCGCGGCGGCGGTGCGCTGCCTGCGCGAAAACGCGGACGGCCTGATGACCGACTGCCGCCGCGCGCTTGCGGCGCTGAGCGCTCGGGATGCGGCGGCGCGGGCGGCGAGTGAGGCGCGCAGCGCGGCTTTGCCGGAGCCGGTCGTGAAGGTCGCGCCGTCGCGCGAGGCGCGGCTCGTCGGCGCCGCGGGTGCGGTGTTCCTGCACCTGGGCGGGCGTCCCGACGACCAGCTTGTACCGGCGGCGTCCGGCGCGCCGGCCGAGGAGGGCGACTCGATCGTCGTCGGGCCGGGCCCGTCGTCGGCGGAGCTCTCGCTCGACGGCAAGGCGTTCGTCGTGCTGTCGTCCGGCACGGAACTGGCTTTGACGTCCTTGTCTCTGGCGCGCACCGAGCTGGGCCTGGTCGCCGGCTCGCTGGCGGCGAAGATCGACAAGTTGGCGGCCGACGAGGAACTGCGCGTGCGCGCTCCGGCGGCCGTGGCCGCGGTGCGCGGCACGGAACTGCTCGTCGCTCAGGACGCCGCGGGCGGGCGGTCGCTGGTCGGCGTCGTCGACGAGGGCCGCGTCGAGGTGGAGGCGGGCGGCAAGACCGTAACTTTGGCGCCGGGCCAGGAGACGTCGGCCCTGCCTCACGGCGTGCCTCAGGCCCCGGCGCCGCTGTCGGCGTTGCGTTCGCGTGCGGCCGCGTTCGCGGTCGTGCGCGCCGGCGCCACGGCCGCCGCCCGGGCGTGGAAGCCTCGGAGCGCGGCGGCGCGCCAGGCCGCGCGCGAGCGTTTGTTCCGTCTTGCGCCGCGCGCTCGCGCGGGCGTCGTTCGGCCCGGCGCCCGGCCCGCCGGCGCCGGACCTGCGCGCAAGATACGGCCTCTGCGCCGCGGGCCGGCCGGCGGTCGACGCAAGGACCCGAAGCCCGCCGGTTCCGGCGGACGTTGACGGGCTTGAGGACAATTGGCTAAAGTGTCGCATCTTTCGCGCCGTTTACGGCGGCGAAAAAGTTAGGAGGTTGCATGCCCCAAATCGAATTCGCGTTTCGCTGGCTGCACGTCATCGCCGGAATCACCTGGATCGGTTTCCTTTATTTCTTCAACTTCGTCAACGCCGTCATGCAGGGCAAGCTCGACGACGCGACCAAGAAGGCGGTCAACCCGCAGTTGATGCCGCGGGCGTTGTGGTGGTTTCGCTGGGGCGCGATGATCACCTTGCTGTCGGGTCTGGTTCTCTTCGCGTCGATCTTCCTTTATACTCCGGGCGTCGGCTTCGGCGCGAATCTGCTTCTGCAGGGCGCGGAGGGCGGCCTGTCCGACCGCGCGCGCTGGATCATGTGGGGCATGACCTTCGGCACGATCATGTGGTTCAACGTGTGGTTCATCATCTGGCCGGCGCAGAAAGCCCTGCTCTCGGGCAAGGTGACGGGTGACGCGGCCGCGCCGGTGCGCGCCAAGGCGGGCAAGTTCTCGAAGATCAACACCTACCTGTCGGGGCCCATGTTGGTGGGCATGCTGGGCGCCAACCACGCGAACATGCACTTCGGCTACGGTCGGCTGGCGATCCTGGTGGTCCTGGCGCTGGCGGGAGTGCACGTGGCGCTATTCCACGCCCCGCGCGTCGGCCAGAGCGTCTAGGAGAGAAATCATGTCCGGAATCCAGAATTCCCCCTACGTCAAAGAAGAGCAGCCCGGCCGCAAGGCCTGGTGCGCCTGCGGCGAGTCGGCCAATCAGCCTTACTGCGACGGCGCGCACGCGCGCAAAAACACCGGCAAGACGCCGATGATCGTGGAGTTGACCGAGGCGAAGAAAGTCGCCTGGTGCGGCTGCCGTGAGTCGAAGAACAAGCCGTTCTGTGACGGCACGCACCGCACGCTGCCGCCGAAGTAGGCCTTCTGCGTCAGATCGGCCGGGCCCGGACGAGTTCCAGGAACTCCTTGCGGGTGCGCGCGTCGCGCTGGAACACGCCCAGCATGCAGGACGTCGTCGTCGGCGAGTGATGGCTTTCGGCGCCGCGCATCTCCATGCACAAGTGCCGCGCCTCCAGCACCACGGCCACGCCCTTGGGCTTGAGCTTCTCTTCGATGATCTCCGCGATCTGCAAGGTCATGCGCTCCTGAACCTGCAGTCGGCGCGCGAAAACCTCGACCAGCTTCGGGATCTTCGACAGGCCGACGATTTTCTTGTGGGGCAGGTAGGCCACGTGCGCGCGGCCGAAGAAGGGCAGCATGTGGTGCTCGCACAGCGAGTAGAACGAGATGTCGCGCACCAGCACCATCTCGTTGTAGGATTCGGTAAACAGCGCGCCGTTGATCAAAGCGTCGACGTCGACGCGGTAGCCGCTGGTCAGTTCCCGCCAGGCCTTGGCCACGCGGTGCGGGGTTTTGACCAGGCCCTCGCGCCTTGGGTCCTCGCCCAGGTCCTGGAGCACGTCGCGCACGTGGGATTCCATGCGCGAAAGCGCGGGCTCGGCGGCGTCCGCGCGCCGCGGCGGCTTGGACCGGATCCGCGTCACAGCGATTCCAGCCACTCGATCAACGTGCGCACGGGCGCTCCGGTGGCACCCTTGGGCGAGTAGCTGGCCCAGTCGCTTCCCGAAAACGCGGTGCCGGCGATGTCCAGATGCGCCCACGGCACGTCGCCGACGAACTCCTGGAGGAACAGGCCGCCGATGATCGCGCCCGCCTCGCCGCGCACCTTGGAGATGTTCAGCAGTTCGGCGATGTTGCCCTTGATGTTTTCCTTGTAGTCCTCGACGAGCGGCAGTTCGCAGCACGGCTCGTCGGCGCGCGCGCCCGCAGCCGAGACCTGCGCGATCAGCCGCCGGTCGTTGCCCATGATGCCCGCCACCTTGGAGCCCAGCGCCACCACCACCGCACCCGTGAGCGTGGCCATGTCCACGATCGCCTCCGGCTCCTGCTTGACGGCCAGGCACAGCGCGTCGGCCAGCACCAGGCGGCCTTCCGCGTCGGTGTTCCAGACCTCGATGGTCTTGCCGTTCATCGCCTTGAGCACGTCGCCGGGCTTATAGGCGTCCGGGCCGGGCATGTTGTAGGCCGCGGCCACGATGCCGTGCACCTCGACGGCGGGCTTCAGGCGCGCGATGATCTTAAAGACGGCCAGCACCGAGGCGGCCCCGGCCATGTCGCACTTCATGTCCTCCATCGACGCGGCGGGCTTCAGCGACAGGCCGCCCGAGTCGAAGGTGATGCCCTTGCCGACCAAGGCCACGCGCTTCTTGGTCGCGGCCTTCGGCTTATAGACCAGATGCACCATCGCCGGCGGCTGGGCGGAGCCGCGCGCCACGCCCAGAAAAGCGCCCATGCCCAGTTCCGCGGCCTTCTTCGGGCCGATGACCTCGACGCTCACGCCGGAGCCCTTGAAGCTCTCCGCCAATTGCGCCAGGCTGTTCGGCGTTTTGTCCGACGGGGCGCGGTTGACCAGGTCGCGGGCCAGGAACACGGCCTCCGCGCGCAGGGCGGCCTGCGCGCAGGCTTTCTCCACGGAGGACTTGGATGCGGCGTCGGAGAAGACCAAGTTCAGCGCCTGGAGCGTGTCCGTGTCGCCCTTTTTGTATTCCTCGTATTTGTAGGACGCCAGCGCCAGGCCTTCGGCCACGGCCAATACGTTCTCGGAGCACAGCACGGCCAGCGCCGCGCGCTTGGCCCGTACCGCGCCCAGCAAGGTCCCGGCCGCGCGCCGGAACGCCTCCGAATCCGCGCCCTTCTTCTTGCCCAGGCCCGCGACGAACACGCGCCGGGTCCGGCCGAAAACGTCCAGCTCCACGCGCGCCACTTCCTTCGCGCCGCCCTTAAAGCCCTCGTCCTTGAGCTTTGCGTTCAGCGCGGCTTTGACCGGATTGGGCAGGGCTTTGACGCCGGTCAGGACGGCGTCGTCATAGGCGAACAGAGCCAGGTCGGCCTCGTTGCTTTCAAGAGCCTTCAGCGACAGCGGGGCGGCGGCGATCATGGGTTGGTCTCCTCGGGAACGATATAGGGGGCAAGCAAAGCGGCCAAGACCGCGCCGGCCAGCGGTCCGACCCAATAGACGTAGTGGCGCGTCCAATGTCCGGCGGCCAGCGCGGAACCGAAGGCGCGCGCGGGATTCATCGCGCCGCCGGTCAGCGGACCGGCCATCAGCGCGCCGAACAAGGTGGCCGCGCCGATCATCAGCGGCCCCAGCGCGCGCCGGCGGCGCGTCTGGGCGGCGGCCACCGCACAGGCCAGAAAGAAGGTGGCGACCGCCTCCACCAAGGTCGCCGCGCGGTAGCCCACGCCGGACGGCGCGCACGCGCCCAGATAGATCGGCGCGTCAAGCAGGGCGGGGCGTCCGCCCTCCAGCACCGCGCGCAGGAAAAGGCCCGCGCACGCAGCACCCAGAAGCTGGGCCGAGAGCGCGAACACCGCGCTCAGCGCGTCCAGGCGCTTGAGACCCGCGTCGGCCAAGGTCAGAGCCGGGTTGAAGCGTCCGCGCGCGCGCGGAAAAGAGTAGAAAGCCGCCGCCGTCGCCGCGGCGTAGGCCAGCGCCGCCCATGCCGGGCCGATTTTCCCCCCGGTCGCCGCGTCCAGGCACGCGGCGCCCGCCGCGGCCAGCGTCAGCGCGAAAGTCCCGACCAGTTCGGCGCCGAACGCCCGCAATCCACCCACGCTGGCGAGGATATCAAATCCTCCCGCTCCGCGTCGCGCGGGCCGGGTATTCGTATAGACTATATGGGGACCCTTCGGGCCCGTGCTTTAACGTCTAAGGTTCGGCGAGCGACGTCGGCGTGATCCGGTCGACGGCAAAAAACTGCGCTATGGATAAAAAGCGAATGGGCGATTCGAAAGCGAAAAGAACCGGTCTTTCTCGGGACGTCGGCGAAGCCGTGGGTCAAGTTCCGATCGTCCGCTTGAACCGCGTGTCTCCCCTCTGCGCGCGGCACGATTTCTATCTCAAGCTTGAATCCTGCAATCCGGGCGGCAGTATAAAAGAAAAGAACGCGGTCTACTTGATTGACGACGCGGAACGCTCCGGCCTATTGCGTCCGGGCGGCGTCATCGTGGAGTCGAGTTCCGGAAATTTCGGCATAGCCCTGGCCATGATCGCGGCCGCGCGCGGCTACCGCGTGATCATCGTCGTGGACGCGAAAACGCCGGCGCGTGTGCGGCTCATGCTGCGCTCTTATGGGGCGGAAATCGCGGAAGTCCCGATGGACGCGATGGACGCCCACGGCTCCATGCAGGAGGCGCGCATGAAGAAAGCCGCCGAGCTTGCCCGACGGATTCCGGGAGCTTGGTACGTGTGCCAGCACACCAACCCCAAGAACCCGGACGCGCACGCGATGTCCACCGCGCGGGAGATCGAAGAGGCTTTCGATCCGTTGCCCGATGTCATCGTGGTGGGAGTGAGCACGGGGGGCCAGCTTGCGGGCATCAGCCGCCGCCTGCGGGAGCGGCGGTCTTCCGTGCGCCTGGTCGCCGTCGACGTGGCCGGCTCCGCCATTCTCGGCACTCCCCGGCACTCCTACAAGATGACGGGCTTAGGACTCTCCTTCATCCCCCCGTGCTTTGACCCCGCGGTTCTTGATGCCGCTTACTCCGTCAATGACCGGCTGGCGTTCTCTTTCTGTCATGCGTTGGCGCGCCAAGAAGGGCTGCTCCTCGGCTCCTCCACCGGAGCCATCGTCGCCGCGGGACTGGCTTACGCGGCGCGCGCCTCGACTCGGCTTCGGGTGTTGATGATCAATCCGGACAGAGGCGACCGTTACCTCGAGACCGTGTATAACGAAGGCTGGCTCAAGGAGAACGGCATCGGACTTCTTGTCGGCGACGAACTGGAGGCCGGAGTCAACGGTTTAGCTCCGGTCTCGCCTCCAATCCCGACGTCGAATGAGTCCTATTCCTAAGAAAAACGCCGGGTCGGACCTGCGTGTTTTGTGGCGCCAATTTCTCCCGCTCTCCCTGAGCGACGTGACCATGGCGCTGGGCGACCCGTTGGTGACGGCGACCCTCACGCATATGGCCCAGCCCCAGATGAGCCTTGCGGCCGTCGGAGTGGCGAAAGCCGTCGCCGTCTTCTTCGAGAGCCCCATCATCATGATGCTGCACGCCTCCAACGCCCTGGCGCGTGCGCGCGCCTCGCGTCAGGTTTTATGGCGCTTCATGCTGCTTGCCGCATTATCGCTGACGATCGCTCTTTTGGTGCTGACGATCCCGTTTGTATTCGATCGCGTCAGCTCCATGGTCTTCGGCATTTCCGGCTCGATTCGAGACCAGGCGCGGCTCGTCTTGACTCTCTTGGTTCTGTGGCCCGCGGCCATCGCGTGGCGTCGTTACTTCCAGGGCCTGCTCATTCACGCCGGGCACTCCGCCGCCGTCGGCCGGTGCGGTGCGCTGCGCGTGGCCGCCATTGCCGCGGCGCTGGGCCTGGGTTTTAAAATCGGCCTCACCGGCGTGGCGACCGCCGGCGTGGCGACCGCCGGCGTGGCGACCGCCGGCGTGGCCATGATCTCGGGGGTGATGGTCGAGGCTTTCGCGGTGACGCTTGCGGCTTGGAGGCTGGGCGCCGCCAGGCCGCCGGCGTTGAAGAGCGTTCCAGGGCTGCCGAAGGATATGAAAGAAGTGTGGCGCTTCTATTGGCCGCTGGCCAACGCCATGCTCGTCGTTTGGGGCGGACGGATATTGCTTCTCGGCGTGATCGCGCGCGCGATCGACGGTCCCGCGGCCATCGCGGTCTGGACCGCCTCCTGGGGTCTGATCCTTGTGACCGCCAATTCGACTCGGATGGTTCAGCAGGTCGTCATCCGCAATCGCGGAAAGGTCCGCGGCGGCGTCTTGTTCGGTTTTGCCGCCGTTGTCGGGGGTGCGTGCTCTCTCGGACTGCTGGGCGTCGCGACGACGCCCAGCGGCCGGGATTTTCTCGCCGCTTTTCTCGGCGGCAATCCTGTTTTGATCGCCGGCGCCAAGCCCGCGCTTCTCATCGGAGCCGGGGTTCCGCTGTTTGTGGCGCTGCAGAACACCTTGCAGGGCTATTTGATCGGCGATACCAGAACCCATCGCATCCACGTGGCCGCGCTGATCGGGACCGCGGTCATGCTTGCCGCGGCCCTCCTGCGCGTCAAGGCGGGTCTGCCGGGAGCCGAAGCCGCCGCAGGGGCCATGCTCGCCGGCCTTATCGCCGAAACCGCATGCCTGGCGGGCGGCGTCCTTTGGCGCCGGCGCGATGTGTCCGACCTGCCGATGATCGTCGACAAGTCGTCGGCCCTGGCCGAGCAATAGTTCGTTCGCCGCTACGGTAGGCGCCGTACGAACGGAACTCGGTCGGGCCGCGCCCCGCGCGCCGCCTTCCACGCGTTTTCCGCGCTGACCGAGACGGCCAGTACTTCCCCGTTCACCACGGCCACCCACTGCCGACGAAAGCGTTCGGACAGTTCTCGTTCGTGCGCGCGCAGCCAAAGCCCGTCGCGGGCCAGTTCGTTGTTCTCCCCCGCGGCGGCCAGCGCCGCCGCGGTGTCCGGGTGCACGTCCGGCCCGTAGGCGCGCAGGATGTCCGCGTACGCGGCGCGGCGTCGGCTCCAGAAGACGATGCCCGCCGCGGCTGCGACCAGGACGACGATGGCGA
>JABEUV010000272.1 GCA_013044195.1 Elusimicrobiota bacterium
ACGACAAGGAAAACGGATTAAAACACGACTACAACGGCAACGAAAAACCGGACATTTTAACTTTCGTTCAGACCGGACATTTTAACTTTCGTTTGACAGTCAAGCGCACGGCCTTGCGCGGAAATGCCTTCGGGGCTATCCTCAGGCCTATCGTGAGGCAAGAGAAGATCGGTCGCGCGGTCGGGGCCTTCTTCAGCGGCGTCTGGACTTTTATTGCTGCCGAGATCATCGTCTGGATCGTCTCGACCGGCCTTCAGTCGTCCCTGCGCCATGGCGCGATGTACTACGGCACGGCCGGTTACTACCTTTCCACTGTTGCAACGAGCCTGATCGCGTCGAGCCTCGCCGCCGGCCTTGCCTCTTTCGTGGCGACGCTCCGATTCTGGGGCCTTGGTTTCACTTGGGGTGCGATCTACGGCAGCTTTGCGTCGGGAGTCGTAGGCCTCTCGACTTCTTCCGGTTTCTACGGCCGCGCGCCGTGGTCTTTGTCATGGATACACATTCTCGCCATAGTTCCGTTGGCTTGCGCGATCGGAATCGGCTTATGGGTCGAGCGTCGTTTCGCGGGCGACGCCGTCCCGGGGCATCAGGACGGCGAGAGCGGCGCGGTCGATGCCGACACTCAAGCCCGCCTGTCGTCGATCGAAGAGCGGCTGAGCGGCTTGGAAAGCCTACCCCAGCGTCTGGGAAATCTGGAAGCCCGCCTGAGAGAGATTTCCCAAGGGACGCAGCAGGCTCAAACCGCGTCCGAAAATCCGCAACCTGCAGCCCCGCCCGTGCGGGTGGCTTTACGCGCGCGGGCACCGGCACCTGCCGTCGCCGCCCCGGCGGAGGAATTCTCCTGGGACGACATTCTTGAGGGGCGCTGGTTGTTCCGGGTCGGGATGGCGATTTTCGTTTTGGGCGTATCGTTCTTTCTGAAATACGCTTTTGAAAACCAGTGGATCGGCCCCATCGGTCGCGTGCTGATGGGTTTTATCGCCGGAACTTTTTTCATCGCGTTGGGAGACGCTCAGCAGAAAAAGGGGGCCGCGTTATACGGCCAAACGCTCATCGGCGGAGGGCTGGGCATCCTTTATCTGTCGATCTTCGCCGCTTTTCATTTTTATGGATTTCTGGATCAATTTCCCGCCGGCGGCGCGATGGCGCTTGTGACCGCGACGGCGGCGGTCATGGCGATACGCTATTCGTCGATCAGCATCATCATCGTCGCGATGGCGGGCGGTTTTGCGACGCCGGCGCTTTTGTCGACGGGCGTCGTTCACGAGATTCCCTTATTCTCTTATCTGGCGATTCTCGACGCCGGCGTTCTCGCCGTCTCCGCGTTCAAGGACTGGCGTCGTGTGAACCTGCTGGCCTTCGCGCTGACGCAGATTTGGCTGCAGAGCTACTTCTCGGAGTATTACCATCCCGATAAGCTTTCGCGGCTCTTTTCTTCGCGGCGTTTCTCGTCCCGAACTGGCGGTTCAACATCCTGGAGCGGATAACCTCGGACGCCGGCGATATCGTTCTCTTGCTCGCCAACGCCGGACTATTTTACGCGACGTGTTATTTCCGTCTCATGGAAGGTTCGCCCTGGCAGGCGTGGGAAGCGCACCTGGCGGTTTTGGTGGGGGCGGTCTATTTTGTCCTGGCGCGGCAGACTTTTGTCCGGCATAAGGACGATAAGCTCCTGCTGCTGAGCGAAATGGGGCTGGCGAGCGTTTTCGCGGTCATCGCGATTCCGATCGCTTGGAAATGGGAGTGGATCACGATAGGCTGGTCGGTGGAGGCCGCGGTCTTGCTCGCGATCGGTTTTCGATTGAGGGAGCCTCTGGCGCGTTGGGCGGGGAGAGGGCTGCTGGTCGCGGCGGGACTGCGCGCCTTGATTTACGACATGGACCTTCGCTCGGCTTATGCGCTGATCGTCAATACGCGTTCCTTGAGCATTCTCGCGACGCTGGCGATCATGGCCGGCGCGATGCGCCTGATCCGGGCCGGGGAAAATGAATTGACCGACGAGGAATTGAAAATGGCGGACGTGATCCCGGTATTTTGGAATTTTCTCCTTCTGGCCTGGCTCAGCGTCGAAGCGCGGGACTATCTGAAGTTTGTCTACATCCCTTTGCACCCCGCGAGGTCCCTCAGCCAATGCACGACGGTCGCCGATTCGGTCCTTTGGACTCTTTACGCCGCGGTTCTCATGGCGGTCGGGTTGTTGAAGGGCGTCAAAGGCGCCAGGATCGGCGCGGAAATTTTGTTCGGGCTGACCGCTCTGAAGGTCGTTCTTGTGGACATGTCCGAGTTGTCTTTGGGAGCGCGCGTGATCTCGTTCTTGGTCGTGGGCGGACTGATTCTATTCGTCTCGTACTTCGTACAGAGACGGCGCTCCGAGGCGGAGGCGGCATGAAGTATTTGGCGCTGGCCGTCGGCCTGCTGATCCCGGCGCAGGCTTCGGCCGATTTCAACGCGCGCGACTGGAGGTATTCGCGGCCGATTTTGGCGCCTATCGCGAGCAGCGCGAGCTACGTGTCCCTGATCCTGGATGCGGCGGCCTTCGGGGCGGCCCAGCCTTCCTTGGCCGACCTGCGCATTCTCTCGGCGGACGGAGTCGAGGTGCCCTACCATCTGGTGGTTTCCAGAAACCGGTCGGAAACTCAAAGCGTTCAAGCGGAGATGGTGGACCTGGCGACCGCGAAAGGATCGGTTTCGTTCATTCTGAATCTAAAGCCATTTTTGAGTCCCCAAATGCGCCGCGGACCAGTCGAACGGCATAATGTTCTAACGATACGCACGCCCACGAAAAACTTTCGCGCCATTGCGACGGTCGAGGGTTCCGACGACCGCCGCTCCTGGTACACGCTTTGGGATAATGCCGTGGTTTTTAACGTGAGCGCGGATTACACCGCGAGCCATTTGAGCGTGAGCTACCCGATGTCGACGCGGCGTTTCTTGCGCGTGACTTTGCGGCCGCAAAATTCGGCGGTTCCGTCGATTCAAGGCGCGGACGTGACTTTTGAGACGGCGCAGGAGGCGGGGGAGTCGGTGTGGACGCCGAAGAGTCTTGCCCGGCATGAAGAAGGAAAAACATCCGTCTGGGACGTGGACCTGGGCTATCAAAACGTGCCCGTGTCGAGAGTGGGAATTGCGACGCGGGACGTCAATTTTTCGCGGCCGGGCCGGGTCTTCGTTTCGAGTCCGAGCGCGCAGGGGCGTGAGACGGGTCCGGTCGCGATGAGCGGCGTCTTCTGGCGTTACGCGCTTCCCCGAGTATCGAACGAAGGCCTGTCGATTGCAGGCGGAGAGGTTCGCGCGCGGCGCTTCCGCCTGGAGATCGACAACGGGGATAATCCGCCGTTGAACGTGCAGGATATTCTGTTCTTTGGACCGCGCCGTACGTTGTATTTTCCGCCGAACAGGCGTTGGCCCTACCGGCTCTATTCCGGGAATCCGGACGCGTCGAGTCCGGTCTATGACC
The DNA here is from genome assembly GCA_013044195.1 of Elusimicrobiota bacterium. Taxonomy (GTDB): domain Bacteria; phylum Elusimicrobiota; class Elusimicrobia; order UBA1565; family UBA9628; genus GWA2-66-18. The sequence continues at coordinate 3,458 of JABEUV010000272.1, forward strand.
TGGCCGCATTCTCCGGGTATTTGGATTTGTTGCGCGTACCGCGCCTGAATTTCGGCGACGTCGACGCCGAAGTGAATGCGCGGTATCAGGCGACGGACAGGCGACCGTGGACGGAAAAACACGAGCATGTGTTTTGGGCGTCCCTGCTGTCGCTGTGCGCGTTCTTGATCTGGATGATCGTGCAGAAGACTCGCGAAATTTTGCGGGGCTGACGATTCGCGGTGGCTGGCGGACCCCTGAAAAACCTCATGCGCGCTGAGAATGGTGACGCCAGCGTCACCTTTTTAGTCGGGATTGACGCGGCAGACGAACGAGAAAAACCATTCGATTCCCGCCGCGCAGGTTCCGCCGCGGTCACGGAGAATACGAGCGTGAAGATTTCCGTCACGACTCTTGCGTCGTCCAGTCGTTCGATTCCCCAGCGCGCGATAAAAGGTGAATACGCCTTGCGGTGAACGCGCTTCCAGTGGGCGACCGAAAGATCGCCTTCGCCCTCCGCGCGCGCGACGTATTTCGGGATATTTTTGAAGATCGACAAGACGACCTTGTCTGTTCGGACGATGAGGCGCGGGTGTCGGCGGCCGTCCAGGATGATCCAATAGTTTCCGGGCTTCGGCAGAGGTTCGCGGGCGGACAAAAAATCCGCGGCCAGGCTGCTGCCTGCGGTCTTGCGTCCATCGAGATAAAGGCGGATCAGACCGTCGGTGACTTTCTTGTCGCCGGCGAACCCCGCCTCGACGCGCGCGTGTCGAGGGTGCCGCGCCGGGGGGAGCGTCTTGAGGTAGCGGTCCCAGAAAGCCGCCTGCTCCCGCGTCAGGGACTTCATGCCGCCGTTCGAAACGACTACGGAGCGAGAACCGGCCGCAGCGCCCGCTCGTCGCCCACCACGACCGTCGCCATCTTGGACGGATCCAGGTAGAGGCGCGCGGCGCGGCGGATGTCGGCGGGAGTCAGCGCGTCGAGGCGGCGCAGGTAGGACGCGATCTCGTCTTGGGCGGGCAGGCCCGCGCGCTCGTAGGCGGCGATCTGGTCGGCCTGGTAGCCGATGGACTCGTTCTTGAGCAGGAAGACGCCGGCCAGGTAGCGCTTGACCTCGGCCAGCGTGCCCGGGGAGACGTCCTCGTCGCGCAGGCGCGCGATCTCGGCGCGCATCTCGGTCAGCGCGGGGGCGGCGACCTCGTTGCGGACTTCGGCGGAGGCGGTCCACAGCGTGGCGCGGCCCAGCGTCTGCGCGCGCGAGTACGCGCCGTAGGTAAAGCCGCGCTTGACGCGCAGGTTGACGAACAGGCGCGACGTGGCCGAGCCGCCCAGGATTTGGTTCATGACCTGGAACGCGGGCCAATCCGGATGGCCGGGGCCGATGGGCACGGATTGGGCGACGGTCAGGCTGGCCTGCTTGGAGCCGGGACGGTCCACCAAGGACAGCGGGGCGGGCGCGCGCTCCGGCACCGGGGGAACCGCGGCGTCGGCGGCGGGCGCGGTCCAGCCGGCCAGCGCGGACTCCAATTGCGCGCGCAGGTCCGCGGGGTCCGCGTCGCCGGTGATGACCAAGGTCGCGCCGCGCGGCGACAGCGCGCGGCGGTGGAAGGCCCGAATTTTTTCGCGGTCGACGGCGGCCAACTCCGCGTCGGACAGCGCCGGGCGGCCGTAGGGGTGGCCGGAAAACAGCTCCGCCTTCACGCGCTCGCCGGACATGAAGTCCGGCTTGGCGCGCTGGATCTTCAACTCGTCGGCTTTGTTCTCTTTCCACAGCGCCACTTCGCCTTCGGGATAAGACGCGCCGGTCAGCAGTTCGCCCAGCGCGCGGAAAAACTCCGCGGAGTTTCGCGACAGGCCGGAGGCCTCCACGTTCTCGTGCTCCATCAGCCGCGACGTGGACAGCGTCCAGCCCAAAGAGGACAGGCGCGAGGACACGGCCCGCGCGTCCAGCGCTCCCGCGCCCTTGGCCATTAATTCGGCCACGGCGGCGGAGAGGCCCTCCTCGCCCATCCGCTCGGCGGCGCGGCCGCCGGGGATGCTGAGGCGGGTTTCCAAAAGCGGCAGGCGCGGGTCGCGCACGAAGACCACGTTGAGGCCGTTGGACAAGGTGAAGCGCTCCAGGCGCGGCGCGGGGGCCGCGGGCTGAGGGTCGATCTCCGGGCGCGGGTCGCCGGGCGCGCGGGGGCGCTCCTCCGGTATCACGGCCTCCGGCTCCTTGGGTGCGGGCGGCAGGCCGGGTGCTGGGCGCGCCTCCACGATCGCGCGCCCGCGTCCCGAAATCCAGCGCGCGACGGCGGCGCGCACGTCGGCCGCGGAGACGGACAGCAGGTCTTCGAAATCGCGCGGGAGATTTTTCGGATCGCCGACCAAAGCCGCGTAGGAGCCCAGCAGTTTGGCCTTGTCGATGGTCTCCTCGGCGCCGGTCAGCCAGGAACGCTCCAGGCTCGCCTTGGCCGCGGTCAGCGCGTTTTCGTCCAGGCCCTCGGTCGCGATCCGTGTCAGCACGCGGTCGACGACGGCCAGCGCGGCGTCTGCCGACGCGCCGGTCTTCAGCGGCATCATCAGGCCGAACAGATCCGGGCCGCCGGGATTGGAATGCGAGGTCCACCACGGATAATTGGGCGTGACGCCCAACGCCAAACGCTCCTCCTTGACCAGCGCTTGGTACAGCGGGCTTTCGTCCTCGGCGCCCAGCGCCTCGGCCAGCACGGTCAGTGCCCAGTAGTCGCGCGTGCCGCGCGCGGGCGCGCGCCAGCCCGCCATCAGCAGGGGAACTTGCGCGAACTTATCTTCGATCACGCGGCGCGTCTCGCCCGTCAGCGGCGCTTCGCTTAGATCCGGCGCGGGGGCGATCGGACGCGCTTCAAGCGGCCCGAAAAAGCGCTCCGCCAGCGCGCGCGCCTCGGACTCGGTCACGTCGCCGGCCAAAGAGAGCACGGCGTTGTTGGGCGCGTAGTGCGCCCGGTAGAACGCGCGCACGTCGTCTAAGCGCGCGTGGCGCACGTCCGCGGCCTCGCCGATGGTGGTGTGGCGGTTCTCCCATTTGGAGAACGCGGCCTCCGCCATGCCCGCGTCGCGCGCCTGGGCGTAGGGCGCGTTGAGGTAGCGCAGGCGCATCTCTTCTAAGACGACCTGTTGTTCCAGGGCCAACGCGCGCTCGTCGACGTTCAAAGTGGACATGCGCTCCGCCTCGGCCCAGAGCACGGTCTTGAGAGCGCTTTTGGGCACGACGGAGTGATAGGTGGTGTTGGTGCGCATGGTGTAGGCGTTGCGCACGCCGCCGTTGGACTCGATGATGCGGGAAATCTCGCGCGGCTTCATGCTCTTAGTGCCCTGCGCCATCAAGTGCTCGAACAAATGGGCGAAGCCGGAAAGCCCCGGCGTCTCGTTCTGCGAGCCCACTTTGTAGGTAATAGAAACGGCGACGATGGGATTGGTGCGGTCGGTGTGCACGACGACGGTCAGGCCGTTGGGCAGGACGAACGTCTTGACGGGCAGGTTCAAGCGGGGCTTCTCCTGGGACGGCGGCGCGATAAAATCCGCGGCCGCGGCGGGCCGAGCGGAATCTCCATCGAAGATATGGCCGGCGGCGGCGCGCGCGGCCTCCGGCGACGCGTCCGGGGACGCGGCCTGGGGCCGCGCGGCGGCCGGGGCGGCGGACCCGGGCTCCGCGGCGGCGGCGGAGAGGGACGCGACGGCAAAAGGCGCGGCCAGGGCACCGGCGGCCGCGGGCGCGGCGAACGCGGGCAGAGCGGCGGGCGCGGTCGGCAGGACCTCGGGTGCGAGGGTTTCGACCAAGGCGGCGCGCGCGTCGGGCGCCAGCAGTGAGGCGACGCACAGTCCGACGAAGAGCGTTCTCATCACGGAGAGTTTACGTCGTCGCGCTCTCCCAGGCTCGGGTCCGAGGTCCCAGCGGCGCGGCGGCATTGGTCCCACGCGCGGCGCGTCTTTCGCGGTCCGGGGCGCGTCCAATACAGCGGGCTTCCCGGAAGCCGTTTCGTCATTGCCTCAAGGGGGACGATTGTCCTATAACACGCTTATGAAGAACCACCGCAAGGCCGCGACGGTCGCCGCCCTGATTTTGGCGGCGCTGGCCGCCGCCTGCCACGGGCCGCAGAGCCGGGTCAAGAAGGGCCAAGTCGAGCCCGTGATCAACCAGGATCCGAACGGAAGCAACTACATCGAGTCCATCGGCATCGGCGCCTCCGACCCGACCTTGCCCACCGATACGCAGCGCAAGTCCCTGGCGCGCGACGCGGCCATCGTCAAGGCGCAGTTCGAGATGCTGTCCATGATCAAGGGCGTCAAGATCACCGGCGGCGTCACGGTCTCGCGCGCCATGGAGACGGACTCCACGCTGGAAAGCCGCATTGAAGAAGTCATCCGCGGAGCGGAGATCGTCAAGACGGAGTTCACCTCGGACAACGGCTGCGTGGTCACGCTGCGCATTCCGAAGAAGCGTCTGGAGAAGATGATGGGAGTCAAGTTCGAGTGACGCGCGCCGCGCGTCTGGGGGCCGCGGTTTTGCTGGCGGCGGCGGCGCTGGCCGCCTGCGCCCATGACCCGTTGCGCCTGGCTCCCGGCGAGCAGGGCGAGGTGGTGGAGTCCGAGGGCTGGGCGCCGTGGAACGCGGCCGACCCTCAGGGCAGTCGGCGGCGTTCCTTGGCCGACGCCCAGCGCAAGGCCGTGGAGGCCGTCGTCGGCGTGTACGTGTCGGCCAAGACGCGCGTGGACGCGGACGCCACCGTCGAACAGCGCATCCTCTCCGAAGTGAGCGGCTACGTGCGCCGGTATCAGGTGCTGAACGTGCGCCAGGACGGCGGTTTCTTGAAGACCAAGCTGCGCGCTTTGGTCCTGTATAAAAAAGTGGGCGACGACTTGAAGCGTCTGGGCCTGACGCGCCCGCCCGCCTTGCCCGGCGATCCGCGCGTGTCCGTGTCCCTGCGCGCCACGCCCGACGACGCGGGGGCCGCCGAGCGCGGCCTGCGCGCCGCACTTTTGGACGCGGGCCTGCGCGTGATCGACGGCGCGGGCGGCGACATTCTGGTGCGGGGCGCGTCCACCGCGGCGCCTCTGGGAGAGGGGCCCTACGGCGGCTTCGGCCTGCGCTCCGCGCGCGCCAGCGTGTCTCTGGAGGCCGTCAAGCCCGCCACCGGCGAAGTGATCGCCGGCGAAAGCCGCCAAGCCTCCGCCATCGACGCCACGCCCGAAGTGGCGCGCGCGCGCGCCGCCGCCGCCGCCGCGAAGCTGGCCGCCGACGCCTTGGTGCGCGACCTGTCCTCCCGCTTGGGCGGCCGCAGCGAGATCGCGGTGAACGTGTCCGGACTCAAGGGCTTCGCCGCCGTGCGCGGCCTGATCGACGACATCCGCCTCAACCCGGGCGTGCCCGACGCGACCTTGGTCGGCGAAAATGCCGGCAGCGTCGACCTGCGCGTCACCGTGGACTCCATGTCCGCCTCGGACCTGGCCGCGTTGCTGGCGCGCAGCCGCAAGTTCCCGCTGTCGGTCGTCTCCGTGGGCGCCTACGACCTGCGCCTGGCCGCGCACTGAGTTCAACGGTCCGGAGTTGCAAGAGCCGGTCTATATCCCGCCAGCGTCCTGGAGTTTTTTAGGAGCGCCGGGCCTTTTCGGGCGTTGGACGATTTCGCTACTATCTCGGGGTGACCCCGCGCTTCAGCGGCAAGCTCTCGTCCGCGGCCCTGCTGGCGGCCGTCGGCGGTTTGGTCCTCCTGGCGCGTCCGTCCGAAGTCGCGCGCTCCGTCGAGCTCAAGACGCTTGACTGGCGCTTCCGGCGCCTCTCCCGCCCCGAGAAGCACGACCCGCGGATCGTGCTGGTCATGATCGACCAGCCCAGCCTCGATCAATTCGAGAAGGACGGCGTGTATTGGCCGTGGCCCCGTTCCATCTACGGCGCGATCCTCGGCTTTCTCGAGAGAGGCGGCGCGCGAACGGTGGTCTTCGACGAGATCTTCTCGAGCCCCTCGCCGTACGGCGAGGCCGAGGACGCCCAGTTCGGCAAGAGCCTCAAGGCTTTCGGCCGGACGGTCCTGGCCCTGGACACGTCCCGGGGCTCGGCCC
>JABEUV010000273.1 GCA_013044195.1 Elusimicrobiota bacterium
CGGCCAGCAAAACGGCGAGCGCCAATCTCCGCATATCGTTTAAATGGCGACGAGTGCGGCGTCGCTGCGCTTGTCCTTGAACGGCAGGACGGGGCAGGCCGCCAGGCGGCCGGGGCGCGCCTCGGTCAGGGCCGGGTCCTGCGTGCGGCAGGCGTCAACTACGTAGCGGCAGCGCGGATGGAAGCGGCAGCCGGAGGGCGGCTTCAAGGGGCTGGGCACGTCGCCGGTCAGCAGTATGCGCTTGCGGCGCTTCTCGATGGACGGGTCGGGCACGGGCACCGCGGAAAGCAGGGCTTCGGTGTAGGGATGCTGCGGGTCGTTGAACAAGGTCTCGGAGTCGGCGGCCTCCACGACGCGGCCCAGGTACATGACGGCGATGCGCGTGCATAGGTGGCGCACCACGGAGAAGTCGTGCGAGATGAACAGGTAGGCGAGGTTGTGCTCCTTCTGCAGGTCCTTGAGCAGGTTGAGCACCTGGGCCTGGATGGAGACATCGAGCGCGGACACCGGCTCATCGGCCACGATGAGCCGCGGCTCGAGTGCGAGCGCGCGCGCGATGCCCACGCGCTGGCGCTGGCCGCCGGAAAACTCGTGCGGGTGGCGGTCCAGGAAGGACTTGGCGATGCCGCAGTCGTCTAGAAGCTTGTGCAGGCGCTTGGCGCGCTCGGCCGGGTCCTTGTGCAGGCCGTGGATGTCCCAGGGCTCGGTGATGATGCTCTCCACGTTCATGCGCGGGTTGAGGCTGGAGTAGGGGTCTTGGAAAATCACCTGCATGCGCGCGCGCATGGCCTTGAGCTCGCCGCGAGACATTTTGGCGACGTCATTGCCTTCGAACAGCACTTTGCCCTCGGTAGGCTTTTCCAGAGCCAGCACCAGCTTGCCGAGCGTGGTCTTGCCGCAGCCGGACTCGCCGACGACGGCGAAGCTTTCCTGCGGCATCACGGAGAATGACACCCCGTCGACGGCCTTGACCGAGGTCTTCTCGCCGAACAGGCCCGCGCGCGCGGCGTAGTGCTTCTTGACGCCGCGGACTTCCAGGATCGGAGTCGGGCTCACGCGGCGGTCTCCTGCGCGCTCTCGAAGCGGTGCGAGCGGCGGCCGCCGTCGCTTTCGGACTTCCAGCAGTTCGACATGCGCCCCCCCTCCAGGTGGAACTGGGGCGGGTCCTCGGTCTTGCAGCGGTCCATCGCGCAGGGGCAGCGCGCGACGAACGGGCAGCCGACCAAGTCGCCGGCGCCCAGGTCCGGAGGTTGGCCCGCGATCGCTTCTAAGCGCTCCTTGCGCTCGTAGATGGACGGCACCGAGGCGAGCAGGCCCTTCGTGTAGGGGTGCTTCGGGTCCTTGAACAGCGCGCCGACGGGCGCCTGCTCCACGGGGCGGCCCGCGTACATGACCACCACGTCGTCGGCCATCTCTGCGACCACGCCGATGTTGTGCGTGATCAGGATGATCGCGGTCTTATATTCGCGCTGGAGTTCCTTCATGAGCTCCAAAATCTGCGCCTGGATGGTGACGTCGAGCGCCGTCGTCGGCTCGTCGGCGATCAGCACGTCGGGCTCGCAGGACAACGCGATGGCGATCATCGCGCGCTGGCGCATGCCGCCGGAGAACTGGTGCGGGTAGTCGTTGACGCGCTGTTCGGGATTTGGGATGCCCACTTTTTTAAGGAGATCGATGGCCTTCGCCCAGGCTTCGGCCTGCGTCTTCTTCTGGTGGAGGACCACGGCCTCGGCGATCTGCTCGCCCACGCGCAGGACCGGGTTGAGGCTGGTCATCGGCTCCTGGAAGATCATCGCCACGCGGTTGCCGCGCACCTGGCGCAGCTGCGCGGGCGTCATCTTCAGCAGGTCGCGGCCCTGGAAGAGAATCTCTCCGGCCACGATCTTGGCCGGCGGCATGGGCAGCAGTCCCAAAATCGACAGCGCGTGCACGCTCTTGCCGGAGCCGGACTCGCCCACGATCGCCAGCGTCTTGCCCGGAAACAGGTCGTAGCTGATCCCGTCGACGGCCTTGACGGTCCGTTCGCGCGTGACGAAGTGCGTCCGCAGTCCGCGGACGGAGAGGACGGGCTCCACTAAATCGAGGTCGTGACGAGGCTCTCCGTGGAGAGCACTCCGGGGATGGCGCGGATGTCGCGCACGACGACGTTCGACAGGGTGCCCACGTCCTCGGTCTCGATGTCGAGCACCAGATCCCAGCGCCCGAACACGGCGGTCACGTGCGAGACGCCCTTGACTTCCTTCAGGCGGGCCAACGCGCCCTTTTCCTTTCCCGCCATCAGACGCACCAGCACCAGTCCAGTCACCATGTCTACCCGCCCTCCGCTGTCGTGAATGCCGTCGTTGCGCAGTATATCACAAAATCGCGCTGGCCCAAATCGGGGCCGCACGTTGTGTAGAATGGCGCGTGCGGCGACACGCGCGCGGGTTCATGGTCGCGGCCGCGCTCGGCGCGTTGGCGGCGCTGGGCTGGGGCTGGCGGCGGGTTTTGGTGCGGCACGGCGCGCGGCTGCGCGCGGGACGGGCGGAGTATCTTCACTACGACCTGGTCGACCTGCGCTTGGAGACGCGCGACCCGGCGCTGGACGCGCGCCTGCGCGCCGCGCCGCCGCGCGTGGTCGTGACCCGCGGCGGGGCGGACGTGACCACGGTCGCCGGCATTCGGGAACTGACGCTCGCGCGGACGGCGCCTGGCGTCTGGATCGCGCGCTGGCCGGTGCCGTGGAACGCGTCGACGGGAGAGTATGCGCCGCGGCTGGTCGGCGGCGCGGATTTGGGAGACCGCCTGCGCGTCGCGGCGTTCCGCATCGGGCGGCGAACGCCGATACGTCTGCCGCCGGGCTTCGTGGCGGCGACGCTGGAGACGGTGCGGCCGCTGGCGACGATGCGCGTGACCGCGCCCGACGGCACGCGCGGGGACTGGCGCGGCCTGCTCGACTGGGCGCGCTACCTGCGCGCCGACGCGTTCTGGATGCTGGGCGGCCAGTCGCCGGGCGAAGGCGGCGCGGTCTGGAACGGGGCCAACGTCGCGCGCATCCCGGAGGTCGCGCGCGAGTGCCGCGCGCGCGGCCTGAAGTTCGGCGTCTACGTCGAGTACTCGCTGACGATGTCGACCTCGGTCAAGCTGTCCGGCGACGAATACGCGCGGGAGATCGTCGACGGGCGCGCCGTCGTCACGCGCGCCATCTCCCTGCGCGACGCGCGCCGTCCCGCCGACGTCGCGGCGTTCTTAAAGCCCTTCGCCGACGACCCGTACGTGGACTTCGTGGGGCTCGACTACATCCGCAACGCGCTGGGCGGCGACGAGCTGGTCGACGACTTCGTCGCCGAGATGCCCGGCGTGAGCGTGCCCAAGCGCTGGAAGCGGCTGACCCGGACGGAACGCATGACGTGGCTGGCGCGCAAGAGGATTCTGCGTCAGGACGCGGCGTTCGTCGACGCCTGGCAGTGGTGGCGCGCGCGCCGCGCGGCGCTGATCGTGCGCGAGATCAAGGAGCGGCTGGCGACCGACAAGCCGCTGTGGGCGTTCACGTTGACGTGGGACAAGGGCCGGCAGCA
>JABEUV010000274.1 GCA_013044195.1 Elusimicrobiota bacterium
GGCGGCGCGCCGCCCATCTCCCTGCGCACGCGCAATCACTCCCACGAGGAGATCCGCCGCTACTACCGCGCGGCCGACGCCTGCCTGGTGACCTCCCTGCACGACGGCATGAACCTGGTCGCCAAGGAGTTCGTCGCCGCCCGTGACGACGAGGACGGGGTGCTGATCCTCAGTCGCTTCGCCGGCGCCTCGCGGGAGCTGCGCGACGCGCTGATCGTCAATCCCTACGACGTCGACGAGGTCGCCTCCGCGATCGCCGCCGCGATCGGCATGCCGGCCAACGAGCGCGCCCTGCGCATGACGCGCCTGCGCCGCCAAGTGCGCGAGAACAACGTCTACCGCTGGGCGGCCGACCAGGTCACGGAGCTGGCCGCCGTGCGTCTTCCCGACCCAAGCGCGCCGGCTCCGGGCGCGACGGCCTTATGACGCGCAAACCGCGCGACGCCGCGGAGTCCCTCGCCGCCGCCGCGGCCGCGCCGCGGCGCCTGCTCCTGCTCGACTTCGACGGCACGCTTTGCCCCTTGCGCCGTCGCCCGGAGCTCGCGCACCTCACCGCGGCGCAACGCGCTCTTCTGCGCGCGCTCAACCAAGGCCGGGGGCGCGTCGCCGTGGTCAGCGGGCGCTCGGTCGAAGACCTGCACAAGCGCGTCGCGACGCGCGGCCTCGTCTACGTCGGCTCTTTCGGACTGCAATCCAGCGGCCCGGATTGGCGCTGGGCGCACCCGCGCGCGCACGCCGCCCGCCCCGCTCTGCGCGCGTTCGCCGGCCGGCTGCGACTCATGTTCTCCGACGTGCCCGGAGCCCTCATCGAATTTAAAGGCTCCGGCATCTGCGTCCATCGCCGCGGCGTTCCCCCCGCGCACGACGCCCGATTTGAGCGGCGCCTGCGGCGCGCCCGCGCCGTAGCGCCCGCCGGCCTGCGCTGGCGGCGCGGCCCGCTGTCGTGGGAGGTCGCGCCGGACGTCGCCTGGGACAAGGGCCGGGCCGCGCTGGCGCTCTGGCGCCGCTTCGATCGTCCGTTCCTGCTTGCGATCGGCGACGACCGTCCCGATGAGCCGATGCTGCGCGCCGCGCGCGCGCGCGGCGCGGCCCTGCGCGTCGGCGCCGGACGATCGGCCGCGCGCGTCCGGCTGAAAAATCCGGCCGCGGTCTGGCGCTTTCTGCGAACGCTTGCGGAGCGCGGGCGCGACGAGCTCAACGATCAAACGCTCCGCGCCCAGAAAAGCGGGCTATGAGGGCCTGAACGCGGCCGCCTGCGGGGAATTCGGCGCCAGCCGCTCCAGTTCGCCGCAATATCGCGCCGCTTGAGTCTTCCGGCGCAGGGCCGTATAGGCGCGGCAGAGGTCGAAGAGGACCACGATATTCGTGGGCTCCCGCCTCAAGGCCTGGCGCGCGAAAATCGCGGCCTTGGCGGGCTCGTTGCGGTTCAAATAAATCGCCGATAGGTTCACGGTGGACGCGAGGCTGACCGCCGGATTGGGGCGATTGATCAGCGCCAGGCGGTATTGCCGCTCCGCCTCGACCGGATTTCCGACGACGGCGGCGTAACAAGCGTGCGCGAACGCGTTGGTCGGCTCCTGCTTGACCGCATGAGCCCAAAGACTGCGCTCGTTGCGCCAGTGCGGCACGTTGGCGGCGGTCACGACGGCGAGAACGGCGGTCCCGGCCCACAGCGGGGTTCGAGCCGAGGGATAGCGCCGGTACGCCCAGACGGCCGCGAGGGCCGCGCCCATCATCGGCACATACAGGAATCGTTCCGAGACGAACGCGCGAATGGGTATGAGTTGAAGAACGGGGAGCAGGCACGCCAGAAACCAGGCCAGGCCCGTGAAAAGAAGGGGATTCTTTCTGCGCACTCCCCACACGAGTCCCAGATAACCGAGCGCCACTCCATAGGCGCCCGTGATGAACCAGACGTTGAATTCGGGATAATCGTAGCTGGGACGCAGAGCCATGGGAAAAATCGTTTTCCCCAAATAAGTCGAGAAGGCCAAGACTCCCAAGCCGGAGCTTTGCCACCAAGGCGGGACCGCCTCGCTGAACTGGGACCAGTGCCTCATGATGAAGAAGCGCAAGCCCAAGTAGGCCGCGGTGATCAGGATTAATTCCCCGTAGAGGATCGTCCGTCCCGCGCGGCCGTCGGTCTTGGGCCGCCAGCCTTGAGCGTCGACGAGGGCGACCAGCACGGGGAGGACGACGGCGGACTCTCGGCAGAGCAGAGCGACCGCATAGCAGCAGCCCCCGATGATCCAGCGGCGTCGGGGGCTGCCTCCGGCCCCGACGAAGTAATGCAACGCCCCAAGTAGCGCAAAGGTGCTGAGAAGATTCGTGCGCTGTCCGATCCAGCTCACCGCCTCGACCTGGACCGGGTGAAGCAGGAACAACGCGGTCGCCAGCAATGCTTCCGCCTTGTTTTTCAGCCAAAGTCCGAGCAAGCGCCACAGAAGATAGCCGTTGGCCAGATGCAAAAGAATATTTTCCAGATGGTAGAACCCGGGGCGCAACGCCCACATTTTAAAGTCGACGGCGAAAGACAAAGTGGTCAGCGGCCGGTAGACGTCGCCGGCAAAACCCGCGGCCGGATCGGCGAGAGTCGCCGGATCGAGGAAATACCGCAGGAGGTGAATGCCTCTGATGGCGGGATTGCGCGGGATCATCCACCAGTCGTCGTAGACGAATCCCGCGGCGATCAGGGGCGAATAGACCAGCGCAGTCGCCAGGAGCAGCCAAAAGATCGGCTGCCGGAAGAGTTTCGTAATCGCGGGCGGGGCGCTCATAGGCGCGGCTCAGCCTACGCCTGTCGCGTCATCGGCGACGGAGAACGCCATCGACGCAGCGTCCCGATCGGATGAGGAAGCCGGATGAGGGCTTCAAGAGTTTTCCCGAGCGCGCAGCAGATTTTGAGGTAAAATGGCGCTGGGGACGCTGCCCGAACTCCGCGTCGCCGTCTCGTCCGACGCCGAGGACTGAACCGGCGAGACGAAGCCGGGAGCGACGCCCGCGGCGGGTGAAGGAGCGGCTAAGGCGGACGCGTCGCTGGCGCGGCGGCGGGGATAGTTCTCGTCGGCCGCGGGCAGGTGGTCGACGTAGGTGTATTCGCCCAGCACCGCCTCGTAGCGGTCGACGATCTCCGCCGCCTCGCGGTGGCGCAAAGCGCCCGCCTTGACCTGCGCGTCGGCGGCTTCCTTGATCATCTTGACCAGCTCGAAGTCCGAATACTGAATGCCGGTCAGCACGTCGCGGATGGTCTGGCCCGGGATGGTTTCCTCGATGTAGAAGCCCTTGGGCTCAGCCTCGTCGCGAAAGACATGAACCTCATTGACGCGGCCGAACAGGTTGTGGATGTCGCCCATCGTCGCCTGATAGGCGCCCATCAGGAAGAAGCCCAGGTAGTAGGGCTTGCCGTCGAGCGCGTGCACGGGCAAGGTGCCGCCGGCCTTGCGGTGGCAGGCGAACTGGGTGATCTTGCCGTCGGAGTCGCAGGTGATGTCGACGACGCTGGCGCGGCGCACCGGCTCCTCGTCGAGGCGGTGCAGGGGCATGATCGGAAAGAGCTGGCCGATCGCCCAGGAATCGGGCAGGGACTGGAACAGTGAAAAGTTGCACAGATACTGATCGTTGAGCGACTTCTGCATCTCGAGCAGATCCTCGGAGACGAACTTCGCCTTGGGCAGGAGCGCCACAATCTCGCGGCACAGGCGCCAGTAGAGATGCTCGACCTTGGCCTTGTCCTCCAGGCCCAGGTAGCCGAGCTTGAACAGGCTGAACGCCTCTTCCAAATGCTGCTGGCCGTCGTGGAAGCTCTCGGCCAGGTTCTTGGGTGCCAGGGCCTTGATGGTCTCGCGCAGTTCGCGCACGGCCTGGTGCTCGTCGGGCGTCTCGCGCAGGTGCACGGGCGAGGCGCCGGTCTCGATGGCGCCGAACACGTTGGCCACCAACAGGGCGTGGTGGGCGACCATGGAGCGGCCGGACTCGGTGACGAGATTGGGCTCGGGGACGTTTTCCTGGCGGCAGACCTCGCGCGCGGAGTAGACTACGTCGGAGACGTACTCGCGCAGGCTGTAGTTCATCGAGCTGTCGACGGCGGTGTGCGTGCCGTCATAGTCCACGCCCAGCCCGCCGCCGCAGTCCAGATACTCGACGCCCAGTCCCATCTTGCGCAATTTAGCGTAGTAGCGCGCGCCTTCCTTGACCGCGTCCTTGACCGTGCGGATGTCGCAGACCTGGGAACCGATGTGGAAATGCACCAGCTTCAAGCAGTCGGTCAAGCCCTCGGCGCGCAGGCGCTCGACCAAGCCCAGAACCTCGGGCGTGGTCAGGCCGAACTTCGCGTAGTGGCCGGTCGAGGAGCGCCACTTGCCGGAGCCCTGCGTCTGAAGCTTGACACGCACGCCGATCAAAGGCTTGACGCCGGCCTCGCGCGCGGCCTTAAGAAGGAGATCCAACTCCGAGAGTTTCTCGATGACGACCAGAACCTTGCGCCCCAGCTTGAGGCCGAGCGCGGCCAGCCGCATCATCGACTCGTCCTTGTAGCCGTTGACGATGGTCAGCGCCTCGGACGTGTTCATCGCGATCACGGCCATCAGTTCGCCTTTCGAGCCGGCCTCCAGGCCGTACTGAAAAGAGCGGCCCGCGTCAGCGATTTCCTCCACGACCTCGCGCAGTTGATTGACCTTGATCGGGTAGACGCCGAAAAAGCGCCCGCCGTAGCCGTGCTCGGCGATGGCCTCGCTGAAGGCCTCGTTGAGCACCGTCACGCGGCGGCGCAGCACGTCGTGGAAGCGCACCAGAACCGGCATCTTGATGCCGCGCGCGGTGACGGCTTCGACCACGTCCATCACGTCGACGGCGCCCTCGGGCACGCGCTTGGGCTGGAGCGTGACGTGGCCCTTGGCGTTGACGCCGAAGTAGTTCAGACCCCAGCCCGGCAGGTTGTAAAGCTCGGCGGCGTCGTCGACGGACCAGGACTTGGGAGTAGGCATCGGTCGGAAATTATATCATCGAATCGATGCGCCCGCGCGGCGCCGAAATGATGAAGATTCTGGACGCAGACGCGGCACGCCGCGTCGCCTGGAAAAACGGCCGAGGCTGGACACTGGAGCTCGCGACCGACGCGGACGTCCCGGGCGGGGACTGGACCTGGCGTTTGTCCATCGCCGACGTCCCGGCCCGCGCGCCCTTCTCAAAATTTACCGGCGTCGACCGCTGTATCGCATGCTTGGCGGGGCCGGGCCTGGACCTTGAGCGCGCGCACACCGTCGCCGCCGTCCCGCGCGAAGGCCCGGCGCTGGCCTTCGCCGGCGAGGAAAGCGTCGTCGGCGCGCCGCGGGGCCCCGGCGTGCGCGACGTTAATCTCATGCTGCGCCGCGACCGTCGGCGCGGACGCATGACGCTCGCGCGCGGGACGGCGATGACGCTCGACGCGCCGCTGATCGTTGTCCACGTCCCGGACGGCTCGCCCGCCCTGCGCGCGTCCGCCGCCGACGGCGCCTGCGATCTGCCCCCGGGCCGGACCTTGATGGCGAGTGGCCGCGTCGATATTGCCGCCGCGCCCGACAGCATCGTGATCGCCTGCGAGATCCAACAACGCGCCGAACAATCCATGGAGGTCTTCCGATGAAACAAGCCTTGCTGTTGATCGACATACAGAACGATTATTTTCCGGGCGGAGCGATGGAACTGGCGGGAAGCGTGGAGGCCGGAGCCAAGGCCGGACGCCTTCTTGAGGTCTTCCGGCGCAACGCGCTCGACGTCGTGCACGTCCAGCACATCTCCCTGCGGCCCGGCGCGACGTTCTTCTTGCCCAAGACCGACGGCGCGCGCATTCATCCCTGCGTGGCTCCGCTTGCGGGCGAGACGGTGATTCAGAAGCACTTCCCGAACAGCTTTCGAGAGACGCCGCTTCTCGAGCACCTGCGCGGGCGCGGAATCGAACGGTTGGTCATCGCGGGCATGATGACCCACATGTGCATCGATACCACGACGCGGGCCGCGGCCGACCTGGGGTTTACGTGCGCGCTGGCGGGCGACGCCTGCGCGACGAAAGACTTGTCTCGCGGCGCGGAAACGACGACGGCGGCCCAAGTGCAGGCGGCCTTCCTGGCCGCGCTGAACGGAATCTTCGCCGACGTGCGGACCGCGCAGGAGCTGGCGGCGGCGCTGTAGATCGGGCCGGCGGCCCACGTCCTCGCAATATTTCGTATCATGGCCTCAGCTCTTTATGAAGGCCATCCTGTCCCGCGACGGGCGCGCCGCGCTGACCGAAGTCCCGATCCCCGAGATCGGCGACGGCGAAATTCTGCTGGCGCTTGAGGCGTGCGGCTTGTGCGGCACCGACGTGATGAAGCTCGACACGCGCGCCCCGGGCGCGGTGTTGGGCCACGAACTGGTGGGCCGCGTGGCGAAGGCCGGGGCGGGAGCGGCATTTTCCGAGGGCGAACGCCTGGTCGTCAGCCACCACGTTCCCTGCCTGGATTGCCACTGGTGCCGCAAGGGCCAGGAGTCGATGTGCCGCCAGTTCAAGGCCACGAACATCGCGCCGGGCGGTTTCGCCGATTTCGTACGCGTGCCCGCCCTCCACGTCCGGCACACCGCGTTCCGCGTGCCGGACACGCTCGACGTCGTCGCCGCCTCTCAAATGGAGCCGCTGGCCTGCGTCCTGCGCAACGTCAAGCGCCTGAACGTCGCGGCCGGCGACGTGGTCGGCGTCGTGGGCCTGGGCGCGATCGGCCAGATGACCGGCCAACTGCTGAAGCTTCTGGGAGCCAAGGCGCTGGGCCTGGACCTGGACGCGGCGCGCACGCGGATGTTCGCGCGCTGGGGCGCGGCGTTCGCCGACCGCGAGGCGTTCGCCGCCGCCGGCAAGGCCGCGACCGACGGGCGCGGCTTCGACGCGGTCGTTTACTCCGCGGGCACCACGGCGCTCGTCGCCAAATCCTTGTCCTGGCTGCGCGACGGCGGGACCGTCAACGTGTTCGCCTCCTTCCATCCCGATCCGGTACTGCCCCTGGATTTGAACCAGGTCTACCACCGCGAGCTGACGGTGATCAGTTCCTATTCCCCCAGCCTGGCCGACCTCAAGGAAGCCTTCGAGTTGATCGCGTCCGGAAAATTCAACCCGCTGGTGCTGGCCCCCGCGAAATTTCCTCTCTCCGCGTTCGACGAAGCGGTGCGCGCCGTCAAGACGCGCAAGACGCTGAAGGCCGTGCTGGTGCCGGGATGAGCCGGACCATGCGCGCCGTCATCTTCCACGGCCCGCGCGACGTGCGCTTGGAAGAGCGCCCGGTGCCCGCGCCCGGTCCCGGAGAGGCGCTCGTCAAAGTCGGCGCGGCACTCACCTGCGGCACGGACTTCAAGGCCTACCGCCGCGGCCACCGCGTCCTGCTGGGCGACTACCCGTCGCCGTTCGGCCACGAACTGGCGGGCACGGTCGCGGCCGTCGGCAACGGCGTGACGACGGTCAAGGAGGGCGACCGCGTGGTCGTGGCCAACTCCGCGCCTCTGGACGACTGCTACTGGTGCACGCACGGCCAGAACCAGCTGTGTCCCAAGCTCAAGCTCCACAACGGCGCCTACGCCGACTATGATTTGGTCCCCGCGCACATCGTCGCGCGCAACCTGCACGCCCTGCCCGCTTCGGTACCGTTCGAGGTCGGCGCGCTGGCCGAGCCGTTCTCGACGACCATCCACGCCGCCGAGGTTCTGGGCGTGCGCGAAGGCGACCGCGCGCTTGTGCTGGGCGCGGGGCCGATGTCGCACATGCTCGTCTTTGCGCTGAACGCGCGGGGCGCGCGCGTCGCCGTGCTGGGCCGGTCCAAGACGCATTTGGAAACCTCGCGCGCCGCCGGCGCCGAGGCCGTCTTCAGCGCCGAGGACGACGGCGTGGAGGAACGCGTGCGCGCCTGGGCCGACGGCCGCGGCCCCGACCACGTGTTCGAGGCCGTGGGCAAACCGGAGACGCACCTGCAGGCCCTCGCTCTGGTCCGCGACGGCGGCAAGGTCTGCCTGTTCGGCGGCTGCGCGCCGGGCGCATCCATCCCTCTGGACCTGCACCGCGTCCACTACAAACAACTCTCGCTTCACGGCGTCTTCCATCACACGCCGCCGCATTTCGCCGAGGCCGTGCGCCTGCTGTGCGCGGGCCGTGTCAAGACCGAACTGTTGATCCAAGGCGAGATCGCGCTCACCGACGTGCCGAAGTTCTTCGCCGACAACGCCGACAAATCCCTGCCCAAGTCCGTGGTGAGGCCGTGAAAAGAACGAATTCGGCTCAGAAGCTAACCATCGATGTTCTGGGTACGACCGTCACCGTTCTTTCTCAGCGCGATGAGGACTACATTTCATTGACGGACATGCTTAAAGCGAAAGACGGCGATTTTTTTATTTCCGACTGGCTGAGAAACCGCAACACCGTCGAGTTTCTCGGAATATGGGAGCGTGTTCACAACCCGGAATTTAATTACGGCGAATTCGCCGCAATTAGAAATCAAACCGGCCTGAATAGCTACAAGATCAGCGTCAAGGAATGGGTCGCCAAAACCAACGCCGTGGGACTTCGGGCTTCCGCCGGACGATACGGCGGCACCTACGCGCACAAAGACATCGCTTTTGAATTCGGGATGTGGATCAGCCCAGAATTCAAGATCTACTTAATCAAGGAATTCCAGCGACTCAAGGAAGACGAGAACCGCCGCTTGTCTCTGGCATGGAATTTGAATCGCACTCTTTCCAGGCTCAACTACCGAATCCACACCGATGCCGTCAAGGAACACCTGATTCCGATCGCAGTGACGCCGTCGCAGGCCGCCATTGCGTACGCCAACGAAGCGGATATCCTCAATGTTGCCCTCTTCGGTCGGACCGCTAAACAATGGAGGGATGCCAATCCCTCCCTGGCAGGCAACATGCGCGATTACGCGACCATTGAACAATTGCTGGTGCTGGCGAATATCGAGGGAATGAACGCCGAACTCATCCACATGGGTTTGGAGCAAGGACAACGACTCAAACGTCTCAACGCAATCGCCATCCGGCAGATGCAGGTGCTCACTTCCGCTTCGGCAGTCAAGAGACTCAAGCCATGACGTCCAACGATGACTTCCGCCACATGAAGCAAGCGCTTCGACTGGCCGCGCGCGTGGCGCCGCGCGCGGTCGCCCCGAATCCGCGCGTGGGCTGCGTGCTGGTCAAGAACGGCCGCGTGCTCGCCCAAGGCGCGCACGCGCGCTTCGGCGGGCCGCATGCCGAAGCCGCCGCGCTGAAACGGGCCGGCGCGGCCGCGCGCGGCGCGACCGCCTACGTCACGTTGGAGCCCTGCGCGCCGTTTCCCGGAAAGAAAACCCCGCCTTGCGCCGCGGCGCTGGCCGCCGCGGGCGTGCGCCGCGTGGTGTTTCCAGCACTCGACGCCAACCCGAAAGTCTCCGGCCGCGGCGCGGCCCTGTTGCGCCGCGCGGGCGCGGACGTGGCGCGCGTACCTGGATTCGCCGCCGAGGCCGAGGCACTCAACCGCGGCTACTTCTCCCGTCTGCGCCGCGGACGGCCCTGGGTTCTGCTCAAGACCGCGCTCTCGCTCGACGGCAAGGCCGCCGCCGCCTCCGGCCGCTCGCGCTGGGTCACCGGAGTGAGCGCGCGCGCCGCGGTGCACCGCCTGCGCGCGCAGCTGGACGCCATCGCCGTGGGCACCGGCACCGTACTGGCCGACGATCCCGCGCTGACCGCGCACGGCGCCGGCGCCAATCCTCTGCGCGTGATCTTCGCCGGCCGCCGCGAACTGCCGCCGGCGGCGCGCGTCTTCGACGACGCCGCACCCACGGTGGTCTACCGGATCAAGAAACCGGCGGACCTGCGCGGCGCGCTCAAGGATCTGGCCGCGCAGGGCGTGGGCACGCTCCTGCTGGAAGGCGGCCCGACCTTGCATGCCGCGTTCCTGCGCGCGGGCTTGGTGGACGAAGCCTGCGTGTTCCTGTCGCCGAAACTGCTTTCCGGCGCCGATGATCCCAACCGCGCGCCGCGCCTGAAGGCACCGCGACTGACGCGAGTCGGTTCGGATTGGCGCGTCGAAGGAGTGCTCTGATGTTCACCGGAATCATCGAAACGCTGGGAACGTGCGTGAAGAGAACGGAGACGACGCTGTTGATCGGCGCGAAGGTCGCCAAGCCGAAGTTGGGAGCGTCGATCGCGATCAACGGCTGCTGTTTGACCGTCGTGGAAACGAAAAATGGAAAGCACCGCTTCGACGTGGGCCCCGACACGTGGGCGCGCACGAATTTAGGCGCGCTGCGAACCGGCGGCCCGGTCAACGTCGAACCCTCGCTCAAGGTCGGCACGGAGATCGGCGGTCATTTCGTGACCGGACACGTGGACGCCACGGGGAAAATACTGGTTCTGGAGCCATGGAGCGAGGGCTTCTGGCGCCTGCGCGTGGAACTGCCCAAAATACTTCGCGGCCTGGTGGCCGTCAAGGGCTCCATCGCGGTCGACGGCATCAGTCTGACCGTGACGGCGGTGGGCGGGAATTTCTTCGAGATCATGCTGGTGCCGCACACGCTGCAGCGCACCACGTTGGGCCGGCGCAAAATTGGGGATCGCGTCAATCTGGAAGCGGACCCGCTGGCCCGCTACGCGATGCACGCCGTGCAGACGCTGAGGAGAAGCTCATGACGCCCGCCAAAGGATTCGACCGCGTCGAGGACGCGATCGCGGACATCCGCAAAGGCCGGATGGTGGTCGTCGTCGACGACCCCGACCGGGAGAATGAAGGCGACCTGATCGCCGCCGCGGAAAAATGCGGCGTGCGCGAGGTCAATTTCATGGCCGTCCACGGCCGCGGCCTGATCTGCGTGCCTCTGCCGGGCGCGCGGCTGGAGGCCCTGAAGCTCCACGCCATGGTGGACCCGTCCAACAACGTGCACGGCCCCGGCGCGGGCCGCGACACCGCGTTCACCGTGTCCGTGGACGCGAAGAAGGGCACCACCACCGGCATCTCCGCCAAGGACCGCGCGGCCACGATCGCCGCTCTCTTAGACCCGCGCACCAAGCCGCAGGACCTGATGCGTCCCGGCCACATCTTCCCCCTGCGCGCCAAGGACGGCGGTGTGCTGGTCCGCGCCGGCCACACCGAGGCCGCCGTGGATCTGGCGCGCCTGGCGGGGCTGACGCCCGCCGGCGTCATCTGCGAGATACTCAACCCCGACGGCACCATGTCGCGCACGCCGCACCTGATGCGCTTCGCGCGCAAGCACCGGCTCAAGATCATCACCATCGCCGAACTCATCGACTACCGCCGTCGCAAGGACCGGCTGGTGGAGCGCAAGGCGACCGCGCGCCTGCCCACGCGCTACGGCGAGTTCACGATCCGCGTCTACGAGGAATCCATCACGGGCAAGGTCCACCTCGCCTTGGTCAAGGGCGACGTGTCCGGCGCCGAGGGCGCGCTGGTGCGCGTGCACTCCTCCTGCGTGACCGGCGACGCGCTGTTCAGCGAGAAGTGCGACTGCGGCCTGCAATTAGAAGCCGCGCTCAAGCAGATCGCGGCGGCGGGGCGCGGCGTGCTGGTTTATCTCAATCAAGAAGGCCGCGGCATCGGCCTGATCAACAAGATCAAGGCCTACGCGCTCCAGGACAAGGGTCTGGACACCGTGGAGGCGAACCTGAAGCTGGGCCTCAAGCCGGACCTGCGCGAGTACGGCATCGGCGCGCAGATCCTGGCCGATCAGGGCCTGACGTCCATCCGCCTGCTGACCAATAACCCGCGCAAGATCGTGGGCCTGGAAGGCTACGGCCTGCGCGTGATCGCGCGCGTGCCTCTTCAGCCGCCTGCGTCCAAGCACAGCGCGCGCTACTTGAACACGAAGAAGTCCAAGCTCGGGCATATACTGGCCGCCGTCGAGGAGGTTCGATGAGCCGGATCGCCATCGCCGTCTCGCGCTTCAACGAGGAGGTCACCTCGCGCTTATTGGCGAGCTGTCTCAAGACGCTGAAGGCCGAGGGCTGGACCGACGCGCGGCTCAAGGTGGTGCACGTGCCCGGCGGTTTTGAACTGCCCTGGACCGCGGCGGAGTTGGCGCGCAGCGGCCGCTACCAGGCGGTGATCACGCTTGGCTGCGTGCTGAAGGGTCAAACGCCGCAGAACGATCACATCGCGCGCTCGCTGGTGCAAAGCCTGCACCGCATCAGCCTGGAAACGCGCGTGCCGGTGATTTTGGGCGTGCTCACGCCGAACACCTGGGCGCAGGCGGTGGCGCGCACGAAAGGCGCGCTCGACCGCGGCAAGGAAGCGGCATTGGCCGCGCTGGAGATGGTCGCCGTCCAGGAGGAACTGCGTGGGAAGGCGTAGGCTCGCGCGCGA
>JABEUV010000275.1 GCA_013044195.1 Elusimicrobiota bacterium
CGCCGCGCTAGCGCGGCGGCCACATCCATGTTCGATCGCGGCGAGCGTCTTCGGGAACTGTTTAAGGAGCTTATCACCGGGCTCCTGCGCGAGGTCAAGGACCCGGGTCTCATCGGCTTCCTGACCGTCACCGATCTGCGCCTGTCCGCGGACCGCAAGAACGCGACGGTGTATTACTCCGTGATGGGCTCGGACGCGGAGCGCGCGAGCGCGGCCAAGGCCCTGGAGCGCGCAGCGCCCTACCTGCGCAGCCTGCTCAAGAAGAAGGTCACGGTCAAGGTCGTACCCCAACTGCGCTTCGAGTTCGATGAGACGCCGCGAAAGGCTTCGCACATCGACGCGCTTCTCAACAAGCTGGAAAAAGAGCGCGGCGCGTGAATTCCGCCGCCGCGGCGGGCGGACTCCTGCTCGTCGACAAGCCGCGCGACTGGACCTCCCACGACGTCGTCGCCGTCCTGCGCCGACAGTTTCCGCGCGGCACGAAAGTGGGGCACACCGGCACGCTCGACCCGCTGGCCACCGGCCTGCTGGCGGTGCTGGTGGGGCCGTGCACGCGCCTGCAGGCGCGCCTGCAGGGCTTCGACAAGGTCTACTCGGGTACCATCCGTCTGGGCGTCAAGACGGACACCGGGGACGTCACCGGCAAGATCACGGCGCAAACGCCGGTGCCGGCGCTGACCCTCGACCGCCTCGGCCGCGAGCTTTCAGCGCTTGTCGGCTCCGTCGACGCCCCCGCCCCGGCCTATTCGGCCGTCAAGCACAAAGGCAAGGCGCTTTATGAATACGCGCGCGCGGGCCTGGAGGTGCCGGTCAAGCCGCGCACCGCCACGGTCTACGCCTGGACGGCGCTGGCCTGGGACGCGCCGGAACTGACGCACCGCGTCTCCTGCGCCAGCGGCACCTACGTGCGCTCCCTGGCCGAGGTGCTGGGCGAGCGCTTGGGCTGCGGCGGCACGGTGTCGAGCCTGCGCCGCGAGAAGATCGGCTCTTTTGACTTGGCCGACGCGCTGGCGCTCGACGTCGCGCGCGCGCTGGCCCCGGCAGACCTGGCGCGCCGCCTGCTGGAGTCTCTGCCTCTTCTCGATCGCGCGCTCAAGGCGGCCCCGAAGAAGTGAAAACCGTGCGCGGCCGGGTGGTCCACGGCGACGGGCTGGGCCGCAAGCTGGGCTTTCCGACCGCGAACCTGAAGCTTTCGCCGTCCGCGCGCCCCCCGCGCGGGGTTTGGCGCGTAACGGTGCGCGGCACGACCTTGGGCGAGCGCGCGGCCGTCTGCAACGTGGGCGTGCGGCCGACCATGGGCGGCGCGCGGCTGGTCGTGGAAGTCCACGTCCCCGGTTTTAGCGGCGACCTCTACGGCCGCGTCTTGAGCGTCGCGTTCGTCTCCTCCCTCCGCGCGGAGAAGAAATTCGCCTCGCTGGCCGCGCTCAAGGCGCAGATTCGCCGCGACGTGGCCGCCTTGACGCGCGCGCGGCCGACGGCTACACTGAACGCATGAATTTCAACGAGGACGGAAACCTTCTGGGCCGGGTCCTGGCCCTGGCCCTCTTGATCGGCGCGGTCGCGGAAGTGCGCGCCGTCGCCTACGGCGGCGGCTGCCCGTTTTCCCGCGCCTGCGGCGCGTCCTCGGGCGCCGGGCGGGCTGGAATGGTCCCGCCCGGCTCGCGCGGGCCGCTCACTCGACCTTGACGCTGACGCCTCGGCTCTTGACCTCGGCGGGCTTGCGCATGGTCAGCGTCAGCACTCCGTCCTTGCAGGACGCCTTGACGTCCTCGGGGTGCAGGCCTTCCGGAAGCGCGAAGCTCCTTACGAACGAGCCGTAGGACGACTCGCGCCTCAGCCAGGTCTTGCCCTTCTCCTCCTTCTCGCTCTTCTTCTCTCCCGAGACGGTCAGGACGTCGTCCTTCATCTCGACCTTCACGTCCTCCTTTTTCACCCCCGGCAGGACGACGTCGAGGATGTACTCCTTGTCCGTTTCCCGGATATCCGCGCGCGGCAACCAAGCCGCGGGCGTGCCGGGGAGGTTCATTCTTGACGAGGCGAAGAGGTCGTCGAGGAGACCGCCGAACGGCGACCGCCCGAACTCTCGCAACGGGTCCAGCATCCGCGCGGGGCTCCATTCTCCCGACTCCGTCTCGTTTTCCGCCACGACCAGGTTCTTGTCGGCCATAACCTTGTCCTCCTTCATCCGAATCGAACGTCAACAGACAATGACGCAACGCCGCGACCGCCGGGCGCGATTTCAATACAGGCGCGTTCCGGCGCGCGCGGCGACGCGGCGCAGAAGACCGGGCAACGGCCGCCCCGACGGCACGGCCAGGACGGGAACGTGCGCATGGCGCAGCACGCGCTCGATCGTGGAGCCGAGCGCCAAGTCCGCGCCGAACGGGCGACGGTGAGCCGACAGCACCACGAGTCCGCAGCGTCCGGAGTTGGCCAGCGCCACGATCCGAGCGCGCGCGTCGCCGACGCGAGCGCTCAGGGTCCAGTCGGTTTCCGGGCCGAGTATGGCCAGCAGGCTGCGCCGCAGCATCACCGCGTCCCGGCCGACGGCAAGCCCCCCCTCCTTGACGTGGAGCACGTCCAGCGTCGCGCCCATGCCGCGCGCGAACTCCCGCGCCCAGCGCAGCGCGCGCGTCGCGTAAGGGCGCCCGTTCCACGGCGCCAGCACGCGCAGGGTCGCGGCCACGCTCGTCTTCTCCGGCACCGCAAGCACGGGGACGCGGGCGCGGCGTATGACCGTCTCGGCGACCGAGCCCGTGAGCAGGCGGTGCAGTCCGGAGTGGCCGTGGGCGCCCATGACCAGAAAGTCCGTCCGCTCGTGCCGAGCCAAGTCCAGCAGACAGGCCGTCGGCCAGCCGCGAGGCGCGCTCATGGTCAGGCGCGCGGCCGAGAAGTCCGCGACGGCTCGCCGCAGTCGACTTTCGACCTCTTCCAGCGGCGGCGTATCGGGCGGCGGCGGGACGGACGGAAAGCCGCCGGGACCGCCCCACGCGTCGAGCGTCGGCGGCAGATGAACATAGACGATCTCAAGCGTCGCTCCCCAGAGCCGCGCCAGAAACTTCGCGGCGTCGAGAGCGGCCAGCGACGTCGCCGACAAGTCGGCGGCGACGATCACCCGCTTGGGCGGATATCTATTCATTGGCGGCTCCTCCTTCGAGCCGATCGACGGCCCAGGCCGGCATCGGCTCTTGCAGGGGCGGCTGCGGCATGTCGGCCACCAGGGCCTCGGTCGTGAGGATCGCGCCCACGATCGAGACCGCGTTCTCAAGCGCCGTGCGCGCGACCTTCAACGGGTCGACGATCCCGGCCTTGAACAGGTCGACATACTCGCCGGTCACTGCGTCGAAGCCGACGCCCTCCGCGGCGACTCGCACCCGCGAGACGACGATGGATCCGTCGAAACCGGCATTCTCGGCGATCCGACGGATCGGCGCCTGCAAGGCGCGGCGCACGATCATGCCGCCGGTCGTCTCGTCTTCGTCGGCCCCCGCGAACTTCGCAAGGCAGTCGGCGGCGCGCAGGAGCGCCGCTCCGCCGCCCGAGATCATCCCCTCCTCGACGCCGGCGCGGATAGCGCGCGACGCGTCCTCGACCTTGGTCTTTTTGGCCTTCATCTCGGTCTCGGTCGCCGCGCCCACCTTTATGACGGCCACCCCGCCGGAAAGCCTGGCCAGGCGTTCTTGAAGCTTCTTCTTGTCGTAATCCGAGGAGGCCTCCTCGATCTGCCTGCGAATGGAGTCCGCGCGTTTGCCGATCGCGGCCTTGTCCCCCGCGCCGCCGACGATGATCGTGCCGTCCTTGTCGACGACGACGCGCCGAGCGTGTCCCAACAGCTCCAGACCGGCCGTCTCAAGCGTCCGGCCCGATTCCTCCGAGATCACCGCACCCCCCGAAAGTACGGCGATGTCTTGCAGCAGTTCCCGGCGCAGGTCGCCGAAGTCCGGCGCCTTGACCGCCGCGGCTTTCAACGCGCCGCGCAGCGTGTTGAGCGCCAAGGCCGCCAGAGCCTCGCCGTCGACGTCGTCGGCGATGAGCAGGAAGGGCTTTCCCGACTGCGCCATTTTCTCGAGCAAAGGCAGAATCTCGTTCATGGCGGAAATCTTCTTGTCGGTGATGATCAAAGAACAGTCTTCCAGCGTCGCCTCCATCCTCTCCGTGTCCGTCGCGAAGTACGGCGAGATATAGCCGCGGTCGAACTGCATGCCTTCGACGATCTCCAGGGTCGTGTCGGCCGATTTTCCCTCCTCGACGGAGATCACGCCCTCGGGGCCGACTTTCTCTATGGCCTCGGCGAGCAGTTCTCCGATCTCGGCGTCGTTGCTCGATATGAAGGCGACCTGAGCCCTCTCTTCTCTGGTCTTGACCGGCCGGGCGCGATTTTTAAGGTCCGCGACCGCCAGTTCCACGGCCTTATGCATTCCGCGCTGAACCGCCACGGCGTTGGCGCCGGCCGCGACGAGCTTAAGACCTTCGGCCAGGAGCGCCTGGCTCAGCACGATCGCGGTCGTGGTCCCGTCGCCGGCCGCCTCGCCGGTCTTGGACGCGACCTCCTTGACCAGTTGGGCGCCCATGTTCCGGAAGGGATCGGGCAACTCGATCTCCGCGGCGATAACGGCGCCGTCATCGACGATCTGCGGCGAGCCGAAGGTTTTCTCAAGCACCACCGAGCGTCCCCGCGGGCCCAGAGTCGCCTTCGCGGCGTCGGCAAGCGCGTCGACGCCCGCCTTCAACGCCCGGCGCGCCTCGTCCGAGAAAACCAATTGTTTGGCCATGACCGCTCACCCCTTGTTATTGCGGCTTACGTCCGTTCCGGCTCACGCCGCGTCCTTCAATATCCGCAGCGCCTCCTCGTCCGTGACCCTGCTGAAGTCCGTGTAGAACCGGCTGATCGCCGTGAAATCGTCCGGCGCCTCCAGGCAGACCACCTCGTCGGCCCGCTTCTTGAGTATCTCAACCGTGCCGCGCGGCGCGACCGGGAGCGCCGCCACGATCTTGAGCGCCCCCTGGCGGCGCAGCAGGTCGATGGCCACCAGCATCGTTCGTCCCGTCGCGGCCCCGTCGTCGGCCAGGATGACGGTCTTGCCTATCACGGACAGCGGCCCCGAAATACCGTGGTACATGCGATAGCGGCTGTGGAGAGCGGCGCGGACGCGTTCGATTTGCCAGGCGATGTCGTCGCGTGAGATCGATTCGCGCGCGACCAGCGCGGAGTCGACCGCCTCGTCGGTCAGGCTCACCGCGCCGATCGCCAATTCCGGGTCGTCGGGGTGGCCGATCTTCTTGGTGACGACTACGTCCAGCCGCAAGGCCAGCTCGCGCGCCAGCACGCCGGCGATCGGCAGTCCTCCGCGCGGCACGGCGACAATAAGCGCGTCGTCGGCGCCGCGATAGCGCGACAATTCTCGCGCCAGTCGGGCGCCTGCCGCCGGGCGGTCACGAAACATGAACGGCCTCCCGCCGCGCGGCTGCGGCGACGGTCAAGGGAAAGAAGATTCCGGGGGCGGCGCCGCAGCGCCGCGGTTGGACGATCAAGCGGCCGGCGATGTCCAGCCGCCGAGGACGCTCAAGAAATATGCGATGATCCGAATTGATGACCGTGATCACGCGGCTCGGCTTGACGGCGGCGCGATCCAGGGCGTGCTCCAGCATGGTTCGCGCGCCCGTTTCCAAGCTCATCATCCCGCCTCCCGCAGCCGCTCGGAATTCGCTAGATAGCGAATACTCCATGTATTATACATGTGCATGCGACAAAAATGCCTTGGACAACGTTTTCGGCAGACGCGTTGCGTAAGCCATTCGCGTAAACAGATGAAAACGTCCTGCGCGGCCGCCTCCGCCCGCCTCCCCCGGCCGATGGGAGAATACGCGCTTGCCGCGGCGGCCGCCGCCGGCATCGCCCTGCATCTGCTCCTGCGCCTGACGCCCGCGTCCGCGTTCGCGCGCGCGGCGCCTCTCGTGCTGGTCGTCGTTCTGGGCGGGATCCCCCTGGTCTTGCGGATCGCGCGACGTCTGCTTTTGGGCGACCTGGGCTCGGATATGCTTGCGGGCGTCTCCATCGTCGCGGCCGCGGCGATGGGTCAGTTTCTGGTCGCGGCGATCATCGTGCTGATGCTGTCCGGCGGCCAGGCGCTTGAGTGCGCGGCCTCGCGCCGCGCGTCGTCCGTGCTCGACGCGCTGGCGCGGCGCATGCCGCAGGTCGCGCATCGGCGCGGTCCGTCGGGCCTAATCGACGTCGCGGTCGCGGAGATCTCCGCCGGCGATGAGTTGGTCGTGCTTCCTCACGAACTTTGTCCGGCGGACGGCACGGTGCTGGAGGGTCGCGGGAGCATGGACGAGGCTTACCTGACCGGCGAGCCCTATCAGATCGAGAAGGCGCCGGGCTCGGCGGTTCTTTCAGGCGCGGTCAACGGGGCGCGGGCGCTTGTGGTCCGCGCGGGACGACGGGCGGCGGACTCGCGCTACGCGGGCATCATGCGCGTGATGAAGGACGTGGAGAGCGGCCGGCCGCGACTGCGTCGTCTGGGCGACCGTCTGGCCGCGTTCTACACTCCGCTGGCCTTGGCAATCGCGGCGGCGGCCTGGGCCGCGACGGGGGAGTCCGGGCGCTTCCTGGCGGTGATCGTCGTGGCCACGCCTTGTCCTCTTTTGATCGCGATCCCGGTCGCGGTCGTTGGCGCGATCTCTCTGGCGGCCTCGCGCGGCATCATCATCAAGAATCCGGCCATCCTGGAGCGCATCGGCCGCTGCCGGACCGTGATCCTCGACAAGACGGGAACCTTGACCTTCGGCCGGCCCTCGCTGACCGAGATCCTGCCGCTTGCGGGCGCCGAGGGGGCCGAGGCCTTGCGCCTGGCCGCAAGCCTGGAGCGCTACTCGCGCCATCCGCTGGCGGGCGCTGTCGTCGCCGGGGCCGAATCTCGGGGGCTGGCTTTGGAGGACGCATCCGGAGTTTCGGAGGAGGCGGGCCGGGGTCTGTCGGGGGTCGTCGCGGGACGCGACGTGCGCGTCGTGGGGCGCGGGAGCGTGGCGGCGCACTGGCTCGCCGCCTTGCCGCCCGTCACACCGGGACTGGAGTGCGTCGTCCTGATCGACGGCTCACCGGCGGCCACGCTGCGTTTTCGCGACGAGGCGCGGCCGGAAAGCCGCCCGTTTCTGGCGCATCTGACGCCGAAGCACGGCGTCGACCGCGTGCTCATCGTCTCGGGGGACCGCGAGTCCGCGGTGCGGGACTTGGCCCGCAGCGTCGGCGTGCGGGAAGTCCGGGCCGAGCGCACGCCGGAGCAGAAGCTCTCGATCGTGCGCGCGGAGACTGCGGCCGCTCAGACGTTGTTCGTCGGCGACGGAATCAACGACGCGCCGGCGCTGGCCGCCGCCTCCGTGGGCGTCGCCATCGGCCGCGACAGCGACGTGAGCGCGGAGGCGGCGGGCGCTGTGATCATAACCGCCTCAATCGAGAAAGTCGACGAGTTGATCCATATCGGCGAACGCATGCGGCGCATTGCTCTGCAGAGCGCGATCGGCGGCATGGCTCTGAGCGCGGCCGGCATGGCGCTGGCCGCCGTCGGACGCCTGTCGCCGCTGGAGGGCGCGATTTTGCAGGAAATCATCGACCTGGCCGCCGTGCTCAACGCGGTAAGAGCCGCGTTGCCGCCTCGGGACCTGACCGACTTCTAAAGTCCGATCGGGGACGCGTTGCGGGCTCGCTCCTCGACCAAAGCGACGACCGCGCGGGCGACGACTTCAATGGGAACGTTCCCTGTGTTCCAAACGCAGTCGTAGAGGAGCGGATCGCCGACGTCCTGATCGAAATAGCGCCGCACCAGCCGGGTTCGGTCGGTGTCCTGCTGCTGGATGTGCGTGAGCGCGGTCTCTCGGTCCGCGTTAAGACGGATCGTCATGCGGGCGGTCCGTGCCTCGATGGGCGCGATCACGCGCACGAAGACGCCGCGAGGGTGGCGCCGCAGGAGGGAGGCCGCGCCGCGGCCGACAAGGACGCATTTTCCGACCCTGGCCACGTCCCGGAACATCCGGAATATCTCCCCGATCACCTCGTCCTGGCTGCTCACTCCGGCGATGGCGTGAGTCAATAAATCCTCCATTCCCGTCCGAAACTTTTCCGCGAGCAGAGAATCCATGAGCACCTTCAGCTTCGGATTCGCGGAGATCTTGCGGCAAATCTCCTCGTCGAACATCTGCCAGCCGCGGAAAAGGTCCGAGTCCGCCTTCTTCTCCATTTCGCGCAGTATGGCTTCGGCAAGCGAATGCCCCCCGGCGCCGGTTTGCCGCGAAATGGCGACGAAGGGAAAATGTCGGGGTGCCTCGCTATCCCCGGTCGCGAGCGCGCGGGACATTCCGGAGAGATACTGCGTCAGTTTGCCGATATCCATCCAAATTCCCCCGTTTGAAACGCCCGAAACCCCGTGTGGTCCGCTGATGCGGAAGGCTTATGTCAGGGGTCGCAACGGATCAGCCTGTGGGGATCAAATCCTCGCGGCTTCGGCGCCGCGGGCGGCCAGCCAGGCGTTGAGGCCGAGCAACAGGAAGGTCGCGGCCAGCAGGACGACCGAGAGGGCGTTGATCTCGGGAGTGACGCCGAACTTCATCATCGAATAAATCTTGATGGGCAAGGTCACGATGCCG
>JABEUV010000276.1 GCA_013044195.1 Elusimicrobiota bacterium
GATCAGCGCGCTGATCGCGGGCGTCACCTTCATGAACTCCCGCGCGCAGACGCGTCCGCCGCCGACGCGCGGCAGAAGCTGCTGGCAGACGACCGCCTGTAGGACCGTCGAGACCTGCAGGCGCACCTGCGCTTGTTGGGACGCGGGAAACACGTCGATCATGCGGTCGACCGTCGACGGCGCGTCCTGCGTGTGCAAGGTGGCCAGGCACAGGTGGCCGGTTTCCGCGGCGGTGATCGCCAGCTGGATCGTCTCAAGATCGCGCATCTCGCCGATGAGCACCACGTCGGGGTCCTGGCGCAGCGCGTGCTTGAGCGCGTCGGCGAAGGACTGCGTGGACGTGCCGACCTCGCGCTGGACGACGACGGAGTTCTTGTCCTGGTAGACAAACTCGATGGGGTCCTCGATGGTCAGCACCGTCTTCTTGTCGCGCTGGTTGATCTGCTCGACCAGGCAGGCGAGCGTCGTCGACTTGCCTGAACCCGTCGGGCCGGTCACGAGCACCAGGCCGCGCGGCAGGTCGATGAGGTTGGCGACGGCCGGCATCAAGCCGATCTCGGCCGGCGTCGGAATCTTCGACGGGATCGCGCGGAACACGGCACCCGCGCCGTTTTTCTGGCGGAACGCGTTCAGCCGGAAACGCTGCGTGCCGGACAAAGAGAAAGAGCCGTCGAGCTCCCACTTTTCCTCGAAGCCGGCGCGCTGGGCCTCGCTGAGCACCGAGTAGAGCATCTTCTCCACGTCCTCGGCGCCCAGGGCGGCAATCCCCGGCATCGCCTGCATGACTCCCTGCACGCGCGCCATCGGCGGCTTTCCGACGACCAGATGCAGGTCGCTGGCTCCGGCCGCGACCGCGCTCTTGAGAACCTCGGTCAGGTCCGCCATGCGACCTCCTTGGCGCCGTCGTGCAGGCGTTCGAGCGCATACAGCGCGCGGGCTTCCGCGCTCATCAGGTGAACCATCACGCCGCCGAAGTCCAGCACGCGCCAGTGTTCGGTCTGCGGCCGGGAGCGGTGATGCAGCGTCACGCCGAGTGCCGTCAGGTCTTCCTCGACCTTCGTTTCAAGCGATTCCTGATGCGGCCGCGACAGCGCGGTCGCGATCACCAGGTAGTCGACGACGGGGCTGGACCTGCGCACGTCCAGCACCAAGACCTCCTCGCCTTTCTTGTCGTCGGCCGCGCGGGCGGCGGCGACCGCGACGGCCTTAAATGCGCGGGCCATGGGCTTGGGAGCGCAGGCGCTCGCGCAGCGCCGCGTCGACGCGGTGCTCGACGTTCTCGAGCGCGGAGGTCAGCAGGCGCGCCACGCCCACCAGCACGCGCTCGGCCTCCGCGCGCGCGGGCTCGTCGAGATCCTGGGCGGCGCGAAACAGCAGTACGGCGTGCAGGGCCTGAGGTGAGCGCAGGGCCAAGCGCCGCGTGCGGGCGTCGAGCCACGCGGACCCCGGCTCCGGTTTCGGGGCGGGCGCCGGCGCGTCGTCGCTCAGAGCGCCGCCGACGCGCGCGGCCAGTTCCAGTTCGTCGTTGAACGGGTTGAACGCGCGCGCTTCGGCCGACCAGGCGCCCTGCAAGTGCGGCGTCACGCGGCGCAAGGCGCGCGACAGCAGGTCGGCCGGCGTCGTCTGATCGGAGACGAGCAGTTCGGATAGGTCGTAGAGCAGGGCGACCTCGTCGGAGGTGCGCTGCAGCCGCGCCGATTGCGCGGCGGCCACATGCGAATAGAAGCGCGCCGCCGTGTCGGGGTCTGCGCCCAGCCAGTCTCGAAGCGCCGCGGTTTTCAAGCACAGCAGTTCGACCGGGCCCTCCGCGAAGGCGCTCGCGGTGCGCGGTCCGTCGCGCAGCAGGTCCATCTCGCCCAGCGAATCGCCGGGCCCGAGAAGCGCGAGGTCCTTCTGGCCGCCGCCGGCCAGGCTCTTGGCGATGCGCACCCGGCCCGAGACGATGCAGTACATCCCGTCGCCGCGCTCGCCCTCGGCGATGAACGCGCGCTTCTCCTTGACGGAGAGCGATTGCATGAGCGGCGCCAGCGCGCGCAGGCGCTCCTCGGGCAGGGCCGAGAAAACCGCCAGCGAGCGCAGAAGTTCGACGCGGCGTCCGTCGTCCATGCTACATGGAGGCCGAGGACGGCCGCTTGACGATTCCGGCCAGTTGCATGAACGTGTCCTGGTTGGTGGCGCGATTGAGCGCTTCCTCGGCGCTGATGAGGCCCTGGCGCACCAGCTCGGCCAGCGCCTTGTCCATGGGGATCATGCCGTGCTTGGCGCCGGTGTCGATGGCCTGGTAGATCATGTGCGTCTTGCCCTCGCGGATCAGGTTCGAGATCGCCGGAGTCATGATCATGATCTCGCGCGCGGCGATGCGGCCTTCGCCGTCCTTGCGCGGCAGAAGCTGCTGGCTGATGACGGCCTGGAGCACGACCGCCAGCTGGACGCGGACCTGCTGCTGCTGGTGCGGCGGAAACACGTCGATGACACGGTCGACCGTCGTCGGCGCGTCCTGCGTGTGCAAGGTGGCGAAGCACAGATGGCCCGTTTCGGCCGCGGTGATCGCCAACTGGATGGTCTCCAGGTCGCGCAGCTCGCCGACCATGACCACGTCGGGGTCCTGGCGCAGCGCCGAGCGCAGGGCCGCGGTGAACGACTTGGTGTTCTGCCCGACCTCGCGCTGGCGGAAGATGGATTTCTTGGACTCGTAGATGAACTCGATGGGGTCCTCGATGGTCAGGATGTGGTCGGCGTACTTCTGGTTGATGACCTCCATCAGGCAGGACAGCGTCGTCGACTTGCCCGAGCCCGTGGGGCCCGTGACCAGCACCAAGCCGCGCGGCAGGTCGGCCACGTCGGTGATCGAGCGCGGCAGGCGCAGCTGCTCCGGCGTCGGGATCTTCGAGCTGACGACGCGCATCACGCATTCCACGCCGTTCTTCTGCAGGAGCACGTTCACGCGGAAGCGGCCCAGCCCCGTGACCGCGAACGAGCAGTCCAGCTCCCAGGTCTCCTCGAACTTCGCGCGCTGCTCTTCATAGAGAATCGAGTAGATCAGACGTTTGGACTCCTCGGCGCTGACCTTGCTGGTGAAGCCGGGGACTTCCACGATCTCGCCGTTGAGGCGCATCAGCGGCGGCTTGCCGATGACGATGTGGATGTCGCTGGCGCCCGACTGCACGGCGGTTTTCAGCACTTCGACGAGTTCCATTCGTTCTCCTTGAAATCCGGTCCGTCACGGCGGTCCGGCGGCGCAATCCTCTCCCAATTCGACGCTCACGTCCACCGCGCGCGTCGCGTCCGGGCGCGTGACCGCCCGGGCGGTCGGACAGCCGAGCGCGGCGCGGACGAGCGCGGCGCGACGAAAATCACCGACGCGGTCGTAGACCGCGGTGCGCGCGCGCTCCGCGGCGCGGCCGGTCCCGAGCACGTCGACGCCGCGTAATCTCAGCATTTTTGATGCGCGCGAGGCGAGGCCCGTGCGCGCCGTGCCGTTAAGAACCTCGGCGGTCGTCGCGCGCCCGTCGTCGGCGGGCCGCGCGTCGGAAAACAAACGCGCGAGCAGGGCCGGGGCCTGGGCGTCGTCGGGCAGGCGCGCGGCCTCCAGATTCCCGGCGGGAACGCGGCGCAGTTCGAACGCCAGCAGAAGCGGGTCGAGGGCCGGGCGGCCGCCGCGGAGCAGGCCGGCCCAGGCCTCGCGCAGGCGGCGGGCCCAAGCGCGCGGCGAGCGCGTCGCGGCTTTCAGCGCGAGCGCGGCCTCGGCGGCCGGCTCGTCGCCCGGGCCGAGAGGCCCCGTCTTGACTTCGATCCGTCCCGTGACGGCCGGGATCGCCTCGGGCGACAGCGTGCGCAGTTCTCGTTCGGCCATGTCCTCGGCGGCGCGCGCGGCGCCCGCGGAATCGCCGTCGGCTTTCAGAGCGTCGCGGTAGACGCCGTCGAGGTCCCGTCGCCTGTCGACGCGCGTCGTGCCGGGCACGTGGAGTAGGAGAAGCCGGCGCGCGTTCGGATCGTAGCGCGCCAGCAGGATGTTCGGCGCGCCGCCGTCGTCGACCGGAAGCATCGACACCCAGGCCAGCCAAGGCCGGCCTTCGCGGCGCGCGCGGGCCAGCGGAGCTCCGGCCTCCGCCCAGGCGGCGCCCAGCGCGGCGGCGAGCGCCAGCAGCGCGAGCGCGCGCTCGGCGTTCACCGCGCGGCGAGGGAATTCCATAGGGCGACGGTCGCCGGATGAATCCACGCGCGCCGGGCGAGAGCGTGCGACAGCTTTTCGACGACGCAGCGCGCGAAGGCGGCGTCCAGGTCGTCGAAGGCGAGCGCGCGCGTGCGCTCGACGCCGGGATGGCGGCGGTCGGCGGAGCACGCGTCGGCGACGTAGAGAACCTTGTCGAGGACGCTCATGCGCGGGCCGCCGAGCGTGTGCCGGCGTACGGCGCGGAGCACGGCCGCGTCGCGCACGCCGAACTCGCGGCGCGCGAGGTCCTCCGAGACGTAGGCGTGAAGAAGCATGGGGGTGCGTGCGGCGGTTTGTGCGCCGAACGGAACGCGCAGGCGGCGTCGGCGGACGTACGCGGCCAGTTCCGGAGAGGAGAAGCGCCGCCCGGCGTCGTGGAGCAGTCCGGCCAGGCGCGCGCGCGCCGCGTCGACGCCATGGCGGCGCGCCAGCGCGTCGGCGAGCGCGGCGACGTTGAGCGTGTGGGCGAAGCGGCCGGGCTTCAGCGTCGCGCTCAGGCGCGCGAGGCGCGCCTGCCCATACAGGCCGCGCCGCTTGATTTCGGCGAGCGTCTCGGCAAAAAGCTGCGCGGGTCCTTCGTCTTGGCCGAGCTCAAGCGCGGCGCGCAGTTCCGTCGACGAGATGTCGGGGAATCGGCCGGGCACGCGGCGAAAAAACGCGGGGGCGGCGCCGGCGGCGCCCGGGCGCGCGCCGTACCACCAAGAGGCGAGCGCGCGCAGGCGCGCGGGGTCCTTCCAGCGCGGGAACGTCGCGGCCGCGTCGGCGCCGCAGACGAAGTGCAGTTCTCCGGCGGGGTCCTGGCCTTTGAGCCGCGCCAAAGTTTCGACGGTGAACACGCAGCGGCGCGCGCGAACCTCGCCGTCCTCCACCTGCGTCTTCCTTCGCCAGCGGGACGCGAGCCGTTGCGCGAGGCCGACGCGCACGAGGGCGAGGCGTTCCTCGGCCGTCGCCGCAGGCGCGCGGTTTTTCAGCGGCGCCCGGTAGGCGGGCACGATGAGGATGCGGTCCGGACGTATTTTTTCCGCCGCCGCGGCCAGCAGTTTCGCGTGGCCGCGGTGCGGGGGATCAAAGCTGCCGCCGAAGACGAGCGTGCGCATGGGTCGGCATTCTAGCCAATTGCGGACGCGGCCGCTTCCTTGACGTAGAGGGAGCGAAAACGCGATGATGGCCCATGGCCGAGGTCAGACCCTTTCGCGGCGTGCGCTTCGCGGCCGCTCCCCTCAGCGAGGCGCTGTGCCCGCCTTACGACGTGATCGGTCCGGAGCTTGCGCGCGAGCTCCGCGGTCGCAAGCGCAGCGCCGTGCACATCGAACTGCCCGTGGGCGAAGGTGCGGCGCGCTACGCCAACGCGAAGTCGGTCTGGAAGAAATGGACCGAAGACGGGACCTTGCTCCGGGACGAAAAACCGGCCTTCTACGTGGTGGAGGAGACCTATCGCCTGGGCGGCCGAACCCGGGTGCGCCGCGGCTTTCTGGCCGCCCTCGGCGCGACGCCGAAGGCCGCGCGCGCGATCATCCCGCACGAGCGCACCTTGGCCAAGCCGAAGGCCGACCGCCTGCGCATGCTGAACACTTTGCGCGTCAACACCAGCCCGATCTTCGGCGTGTTCGCCGATCCGTCCGGCGCGGCGCGCCGGGCGCTGGCCGCCGCGGCGAAGTCGCGGCCCATCGCGAGCGGGCGCTCGCATGCGGGCGTGGGCTACCGGATGTGGCGCGTGGACGACGCGAAGGCCTCGGCCGCGCTGCTCCGGGCGCTGGCGCCGCGTTCCGTGCTGATCGCCGACGGCCACCACCGCTACTCGGTGAGCCGCGATCACCACGCGGCGACGGGTCTGCCGGGGTCGGACGCGGTGCTGTCTTATTTCGTGCCCGACGAGGACCCGGGCCTGGTCGTGCTGCCCACGCACCGCGTCGCGGCCAAAAGCCTGCGCGCGCGCGCGGAGTCCTTGGCGTCCCTGAAAAAGTTCGGCTCGCTGAAAGCCCTGGAGTCGGCGCTGTCTCGGGCGAAGAATCCGTATGCGTTCGGCCTGATCGAGGACGGCTTCTGGCTGGGACTGCCGAAGTCCGGCGGCGGCTGCCGCTCGGGCTTGGCCGTCGAGTGGTTGGGCGCGTGCCTGCTGGCCGAGACCTTGCCCGAAGAGCTCAGCTACACGCCCGACGCGGCGCTGGCCGCCGCGCGCGCGAAGGCCGCGCGGGGCGCGGCGGTGCTGGTCAAGCCGTTTTCCGTCGCACAGGTGCGCTCGGCGGCGAAGGCGGTGGGACTTTTGCCGCAGAAGTCGACGTATTTCTTTCCGAAGATCGCCACGGGGCTGGTCTTCCGCCCGCTCGCGCCGTGAAGTTCTCGGTCGTGGTCGCGGCGCGCAACGAGGGCGCTCAGATCGTCTCCGCGCTCAAGCGACTGCGTCACATCTCGCGCGAGAGCCCGATGGAGCTCATCGTCGTCGACGGCGGCTCCGACGACGGCACCGCAGCGGCCGCTCGTAGTTGGGCCGACTCGGTCTTGACGCTTGATGAGCCAAACCGCGGCGCGCAGTGGGACGCGGGCGCGCGCAAGGCCACGGGCGATCTCCTTCTCTTCCTGCGCGCCGACGCCCAGCCTCCGGCGGACTGGCAGCGGGCGCTGGAGCGCTTCTGGCTGACGGGCTCCGTCTCCGGGGTCGCGGCCGCGGCGTTCTCGGTGGATTACGGCGCGGGCCTGAGGCTGCGCGCGCTGTCGGCGTGGTCGAACGCGCGCGTGCGCCGCGGGATCGTCGGGGCCGATCATGGGCTCTGCACCACGCCCGAAACGTACGCGGCCGCCGGAGGCTATCCGCACCTGCGGGAACTGGAAGACTACGAGTTCAGCCGACGCTTGTCCGCGCGCGGGCGTATCGTGCGCTTGCCGGAAGTCACGCACGCCGCCGCGCGCCGCCTGCGCGCGCAAGGCCCGCTGACCTACGCCGTGCGCCGCCTCTGGGCCGAGACGCGCTACCGTTTCGGCGCCGCGCCGGAGACGTTGTTCGCGCCTGAAGTCCCGCGTTGAGCGGGCCTTTCGCAGCCAAGAAATCCCCTGGTAGCGCCGCGTTATCCACGCCGTCCACAGGCCGACTGACGGCGCCATCAGTCGATCGGCCTACCGCTATTCGGTCAGCAACAGAGGAACCGTCGGCGGCGGCGCGTCGGCGGGGAGATTGTCGAAGAATTCGGCGACGACGCGCGCGATCTCCTCGCAGTCCATGGTGGAGCAGACGGCCACGCGCATCGCCTTGTTGTAGGGCAGGCCCTGGGTGTACCAGACCGTGATGCGGCGCATGTTGAGGGCGGCTTGGCGGTCGCCCAGGTAACGGCGCTGGAGCGCCAAGTGCTGGAGCAAGGTCGCTTTGCGTTCGGCGACGGAGGGGATGTAGGGCGCGGTTCGCGCGCCGCTCAGGCCTTCCTCAAGATTGCGGTAGATCCAGGGGTTGCCCAGGCCGCCGCGGCCGATCATGACGCCGTCGCAGCCCGACGTTTCGATCAATTGGCGGGCGTCCTGCGCGGTCAGCACGTCGCCGTTGCCCAGCACGGGAATTTTGACGGCGCGCTTGACCTTGCCGATGGCCTCCCAGTCCGCGTGCCCGGCGTATTGCTGGGCCTGGGTGCGGCCGTGGACGGTGACGGCGTCAAGGCCCGCGGCCTCGGCGCGGCGCGCCATCTCGGCGGCCTCGTCGCCCGACGGGTCGTTGAAGCCCTTGCGCATCTTCACGGTGACGGGCTTGTTCTTGACCGCGCCGCGCACGGCGCGAAAAACTTTTTCGGCCAGCGCGGGATTCTTCAGCAGGGCGGAGCCTTCGCCGTTGGAGACGACTTTCTTCACCGGACAGCCCAGGTTCATGTCGATAAGGTCGAAGCCCAGTTCGTCCAGGATCGCGGCGGCCTCGGCCATCATGCCGGGGTCGCAGCCGATGAGCTGGGCGCCGAGCGGACGGTCCTCGGGAAGGGTCGCCAGCATGCGGCGCGTCTTCGCGTTTTCGCGCGTCAGCGACTGGGCCGACACCATTTCTAAAAAGCAGAACCCCAGCCCGCGCTCGCGCGCGACCAGCCGAAACGGGAGGTCGGAGCAGGCGGCCAGCGGGGATT
Organism: Elusimicrobiota bacterium; assembly: GCA_013044195.1. Classification (GTDB taxonomy): domain Bacteria; phylum Elusimicrobiota; class Elusimicrobia; order UBA1565; family UBA9628; genus GWA2-66-18. The sequence goes on from JABEUV010000276.1 coordinate 8,308, forward strand.
GGACGATCCTTGAGGGCAAAAGCAGGGAGCCGATCTGGAGGCCCATGGGAGAGTTTAACAGTTGCGCCGCCGCGTCAGCGGCGGCGGTCGATTAGGCGAAGGGTCGCGGCGACGGCGGCTTCCAGGCGGCCGAGCATGAACGGCGTGATTTCGTCGCGCATCACGGGGCCGCCGGTGCCGCGGGTGACTGCGAGAAATTCTCCCAGGTTTCGGCGGGCGCGCCGGGCGAGGTAGGCGCGGCGACGCTCTCTGTCGAGTCCGCGCTCCTCGCCGATGCGTTCCAGGACGTCGAGCTGGAGCCGTCGCGACATCGTGTAGACGGCTTTGTCCCAGACGCGCGGCCGGCGGTCTTCCGGCAGGGTTTCCAGATCGAACAAAGTCATGACCTTGGCCACGGCCAGGACGGTGCGGGCGCCGTCGACCCGGGCCTCCGGAGCCAGCCCCGCGTCAAGATTGAACGACAGGTCGGCGTAGTCGCCGAGCAGGAGCAAGGGCTCGAAAATCTCGCGGTGGTTGGCGAGGGCCGCCTCGGTCAGGCCCGGATCGGCCAGATCGGAGAGCAATTTTTGCGCGGCGTCGGCCACCAGTTGGGCTTTGAATTCGCGGAAGGGCCGTTCGGTTTCTAAAAGCTTGCGGCGCAAGTACGACCAGGGGTCGCTTTCATGCCGCCGCACAGCCTCCGTCCAAGCCACGGCTTCCGCCAGGCGCGCCATCAACGCCAGGCGCGGTCCACCTTCCATAATCCTCCATACGACCCGACGCCTACATCATAGTTTCGCGCCGACCCGGCGTCAAGA
>JABEUV010000277.1 GCA_013044195.1 Elusimicrobiota bacterium
CTAACGATAATCAGTGGCACCGGTGATAGTACAACTCTAAGCGACGGCCGCATCGGCGGGCGCGGCGGGCAAAGTGAAATAAAAGCGCGCGCCCTTGGGCTGCGCGTCGCCCACGGCGATGACGCCGCCGTGGCGCAAGACCACTTTCTCGCACAGCGCCAGGCCCAGGCCCACGTTGCCGACGTGGCGCTTGACGTCCTTCTGGAAGAACTTGCGAAACACGTCCGCGCGCGCCTCGGCGGGCACGCCGGGGCCGGAGTCGCAGATCTCCACGAGGACGTCCGCGCCGTCGCGGCGCACGCCGATGGAGATCACGCCGCCGGCGGGCGTGTGCTCGACGGCGTTGTGCACCAGGTTGTCGAAAACTCGACGCAATAGCGCGCCGTCGCCAAGCACCGGCGGCGGGGGGGGATCCGGCAGTCGCAGTTCCAGCCTCTGCTTGCGGCTGGTCACCACCAGTTCAAAATCCTTCGCACACGCGCGCGCCAGAACGTCCAGCGCGACCGGTTCCTCGCGCTGAAGCTCGCTGGCTTCCTCAAGCTTAGCCAGTTGGAGCACGTCCTCAACCATTCTCTGTAGGCGCGCCGTGGAGAGCTCCACGAGCTCATACGTGCGCTCATGGTCGCGCTTGCCGTCGGCGCCGCGCGGCGCGAGCTCGCCCAAGAGCGAGATGCCGGAGCGGATCACGGTGAGGGGAGTCTTCAGGTCGTGGACGAGCATGGCCGACAGTTCGCGCTTCTCCGCTTCCAAGCGGCGTCGCGCCTGGTTCTCGGCCTTAAGGCTGGCGCCCATGCGGTTGAACGCCTCGACCAGACGGCCGATCTCTGCGCCGCCCGCGCCGCCGCGGCCCAAAGGACGAAAGCGCTCCGGTGCGGCCGAAAGCGATTCGATGCGCGCCACCACGCTCTCGATGCGCTCGCCGGCGAACAGGCCGATCAGCCACGCCGACAGCGCCAGCGCCAAAGACGCGGTCACGCCCGCCTGCACGCCTTCGGCCGCGATCGCGCGCAGGCGCGCCTCCAAGGACGCGGTGCGAAAGCCCACCTCCACGACCCCGCGCCCGCGCGCGCCCAAGTCCACCGGCGCCGAGACGTCGTAGATACCGTCCACGCTCTGGGCCGGACCGCGACCGAGATGCGGGCGGCGCGCCAGCAGAGACAGGTCGTCGGAACGCGCGACCAGGCGGCGTCCGCGGCCGTCGCGCACCACGACGGTGGCCACGTCGGCCAGGCGCACCAGCCCGCCCAGGTTGCGGCCCAGCTCGATGAAGCGGCCCTGACGCGCCTGCACCTGGACCAAGGCGCGCACCGCCTCCAAAGTGACCGCGCCCAGGCGCTCGGTGCGCGCGTAGGCGTCGCGGCGCGCCACGCGCACGTTGCGCGCGACCAAGCCGCCCGTGATCAGGGCGCCGAACAAAGCGAACACGAGGGCCAGGGAGTGGCTGAGGCGCATGGGAAGCCTGGCTCAGTTTACGAATTTCGGCTATACTGCGCCCATGCCCGCGTCACCCTCGGCGCCGCCCGCCGCCGCCGTCCCTCCGGTCGGACTGGGAGAGCTCTTCGAGCAGTCGATGCACGCACTTGTGCGCGCGCCGGAGGCCTTCCGCGCCGCCGCCGCGCGTCCGGCACCCGGCTACGTCACGGCCTTGACGCTGGCGCTGGCCGACGGCGCCCTGGCCATCGCGATCAATCTGGTTCATTCGGCGATCTCCAACCCGCGCTTCTTAGATCGCTATTCCGGCGGTCTTCTGGCCGCGATCTCAGCCGCGGTCCTGGGAGTCTACTTGAGCCTGTTTCTCCTGCTCGCCGTCGTGCTCTACGCCCTGGGCTTGGCGCTGGGGGGGAAAGGAGAGTTCAACCGCGGCGTCCAGGCCGCGGCCGCGCTGACCTTGCTTGCGCCCCTGCAGTCCGCGGCCAACGCCCTGCCCCACGCCTGGCCGCTGCCGGCGCTTTTGGCTGGCTGGATGGCGGCCGGGGCGCTGACCGGATTGTTCTCCGCCTCGCTGCCCGCCGCGCGGGCGCTGTGCGGCGTGATGACCGCCGCCATGATCGGCGGACAGTTTTTCCTGCGCGCCGTCGCATCCCGCGCCTCCGACCTGGCCGCCGCGGCCAGCGTCGCCGCGCAGGCCGCGCAGATCAACGCCCAGTTCGCCCGAGGCTTCCCCATGACGCCGCCCTCCTCCGCGGGTTTTCCCGCCGCCGTCGACGCTCCCGCCGCTCCGGGCTCCGCGCCCGCGCCGCGGGCCGTCTCCGGACTCGATCTTCTGCGCGCGCCCGATGACGGCGACGCCGCTTTGGCCGCGCCCCGCACGCCCGCCCAGGTCGCGTCCGACGCCGCGGCGCTCAACACGCAAGCGCAGGGCGTCGAACAAAGCGCGGTGGCCATGCTCGACGCGTTCGCGCCCATGCTGAACAACCCGGCGCTGACCCAACGGATGAACGCCCAGCAGCAATATCAGTTCCGGCAGTTGAACGGCATGATCAAAAATCTACGCGCGCAGATCGCGTCGGGCCGCGCGGTGCCGCCCGCCGAGATGAACCGGCAGATGCTGCAGATTCAGCAGTTGGCCATGGGCTTGATGATGACCCAGGCCGCCGCCCCGCCGCCGACCCCGCACCTGAAGCCGATGGGCAACCCATGAGCCTGGAAGGCAAGGTCGCGCTGGTGACGGGGGCCGCGCGCCGCGTGGGACGCACCATCTCGCTGGCGCTTGCGGCCAAGGGCACGCGCGTGGCCGTGCACTACCGCACCTCGGTGGCCGACGCGCGGCGCGTGGCCGCGGCGGTCAAGACCTTGTCGGGCGCGGACGCCGACGTGTTCCGCGCCGACCTGGGCGATCCGGCCGCCCCGGCCAAGCTCGCCGACGCGGTCTCACGCCGCTTCGGCCGCATCGACATCCTAATCAACTCCGCGTCGCTCTATGAAAAAGCCCCGTTCGGCGACGCCGCGCCGGAAGATTGGGATCGGCACATGGCCGTCAACGCGCGCGCTCCGTTCTTTCTGGCGCAGGCCTGTGCGCCGTGGCTGAGGCGCTCCGGTGAAGGCGTCGTGATCAATATCGCGGACTGGGCGGGATTGCGCCCTTACGCGGACTACGGCCCCTACTGCGCGTCGAAGGCGGCCCTGCTGTGCGTCAACAAGGCGCTGGCCAAGGCGCTGGCGCCCACGGTGCGCGTCAACGCGATCCTGCCCGGACCCGTGCTGGCGCCCGAGGCCATGAGCGAGGGCGACAAACGTAAAATGTCCGAAGCCACGTTGCTCAAGCGCCTCGGCTCTCCCGAGGCCGTCGCACGCGCCTGCGTGTTCCTGGCCGAGTCCGCCGACTACACGACCGGCGCGGAACTGACCGTGGACGGGGGGAGGCTGATCGCGTGAGGCGAGAGCGCGGCCCGGCGGTTTGCCTGCTGGCCGCGTCGCTGTCGGCCTGCGCGACGCTGTCGTCGAAAAGCGTCGGCTCTTGGGGACGCGAGTACTCAGGTGTACGCTGCGTGGGCACCGAGGATTACTGGAGCGCCTTGGACGACGGTCTGAAGGCGACGCAATTGATCTACTCTGGCACGGACTACCTGTTTTCTGCGGCGGCGGACACGGCCTTGCTTCCCTTCGACCTGATCGTCCACGGCGTCAAGAAGCTGACCGGCGAGACCAAAGACCGCGCGCCGCTCTGCAACGACAACAGCCGCCCCGGCTAGGCGCGGCGGGCGGGAATCTGCATCGCTGTCGCCGGTGTTTTGAAGCGCGCGCCCTTCAGGAGCTTCTCCCACATCTTCGGGTCCGACCAGTCGGCCATCACCGTCGGTGAAAAGACGACGCGCGCCAGATCAATGCGCCCCATCTCCAGGCTGTCGGCGTCGGCCTCGAAGCTCTGCGCACAGCCGGTCTCGGTCTCGTGCAACGTCACCGAGTGAACGCGCGCGGCCTCGTCGCCGTTGGCGCGCTCGCTGGCGGCCAAAAGGGCGCGCGCGCCGACGAAGATCACGCGGGAGAGCTGTTCGGCCGTCGGCGAGACGGGGAGGCGTATCCAGCGCCGCGAGTGCCTCTCGATGGAACGCCGGAAGTCCGCGGACTCTCTCTCCCAGAACAGGGTCGCGTGATCGAAGCCGTCCAAGAAATCCCTGACGTGCCGCTTGAGCAGGCCGAAGTCGTAGACCATCTGGCCGCGGTCCAGGCGCTCGGCCGAGAGTTCAAGCTCGCAGCGGAAGCTGTGGCCGTGCAGAGAATACTTGCAGCGGTCCGACGAGCAGTTGCGCACGATGTGCGCGGCCTCGAAGCGGTACAACTTGCGGATGATCATCGCTCCCTCCGTATCTCGACGAAAACCTCGCGCGTGCGCGGCATGACCGCGGGCTTCTTGTGCGCGCGCACCGTCGCGGCCCGCGCCGCCGGCGCGGCCTTCAGCGCCGCCGCCGCGGCGCGCTCCGCCACGGTCTCAAGCAACGCGCGCTCGCCCGCCTCGGCCTGAGCGCGCACCGCCTTCTCGACGGCCCAATAGTCCGCCGCGCGCCGGAAATCGTCGCGCTCCGCCGCGGCCGCCGCGTCGACCTCCAAGCCCACGTCGATCAATATCTTCTGCCGCCGCGCGCGCTCCTGAGCGCTCACGCCCACGCGGCAATGGCAGTCGATGCCCATCAGCCAGACGAAGTCTCGCTTCATTGGCGACAGTCTATCAATCCGGAAGGCGCGAGGCGAGGCGGGCATTATGATAAATTGCGTTCATTCGGAGAGAAATCATGAAAGACAAAATCTGCCTGGTCACCGGAGCCACCAGCGGGATCGGCTACGAAGCCGCGCTGGACCTGGCGCGCCGCGGGGCGACGGTGGTGCTGACGGCGCGCGACAAGGCGCGGGGGGAGGCGGCGCGCGAGGCGATTCTTCAGGCGACCGGAGCGAAGGCGGAGCTGTTGACGTGCGACCTGGCCGACCTAGCCTCGGTGCGCGCGGCGGCGGCGGAGTTCAAGACGCGTCACGACCGCCTGCACGTTTTGCTCAACAACGCGGGCGTCTGGCACCGCGCGCGACGGGTCACGAAGGACGGCCTGGAGGAAACGTTCCAGGCCAATCACCTGGGACCGTTCCTGCTCACCACGCTCCTGCTCGACGTCCTCAAGGCCTCGGCTCCGGCGCGAATCGTCAACGTGAGTTCCGCCCTGCATTACCGCGGTCGCCTGAATTGGGACGACCTGCAGATGGAGAAGCGCTTCGACGGGACCAAGGCCTACTCGGACTCGAAGCTGGCCAACGTGCTGTTCACGCGCGCGCTGGCCGGGCGCTTGACGGGAACCGGCGTCACGGTCAACGCGGTCCATCCCGGCGTGATCGCGACCAGCTTGTCGCGGGACATGCCCGCGTTCATCCGCGCGCTTCTGCCCTTCGTGCTGTCCACGCCCGCCAAAGGCGCCCAGCCTCTGGTGCGCCTGGCCGCCGGCGCCGACGTGGAGGGCGTCACCGGCCGATACTTCGACAAACTCAAAGAGAAGAAAGCGGCCGCATTCGCCCTGGACGACACGGCCGCCGCGCGGCTGTGGAAGGTCAGCGTGGAGCTGGCGAGCGCCGACAAATCCTGATATCCTGATATGATGGAAATGGCGAAGGTCTATTTGGACTTGCCGGAACGAGCATTGGTACGCCTGAAAGCCATGGCCCGGCTTCGAAAGACGACGGTCTCGCATCTCATCCTACAGGCGGTCAAACGGACCTACGGAATTCACACCCGCCTCGGCCGCGAAACCAACCGGAATTAGAATCCACACGTCTATCCCAATGCTCCGTCCGGATAAGCAGGGCCGAGCGTCGCGACGTAACCCAACTAACGATAATCACTATCACCGGTGATAGTGATTATCGACACCGCGGACGAGCATCCGCCAACCCGTCCGAAAGCCGAGTCTATAATCTCAAATTGTTATAATCGGCCCATGAGCACCGAACAGAAGAAGGTCGTCATCATCGGCTCCGGCGCGGCCGCGTATACCGCCGCGATCTACGCCGCGCGCGCCAGCCTGGAGCCCTTGGTGTTCGGCGGCGTGGCGATGGGCGGGCAGTTGATGATCACGTCGGACGTGGAGAATTTCCCGGGTTTCCCGGAGCCGGTCAACGGGCCGGAGTTGATGGAGCGCATGCAGAAGCAGGTGGAGCGCCTGGGCGTGAAGATCGTGCGCGAGTACGTCTCCAAGGTGGACCTGTCCAAAGGACCGTTCACCGTGGAATCCACCGAAGGCACGAAGGCAAGCGCCCTGTCGCTGATCGTGGCCACCGGCGCCAACGCCAAGTGGCTGGGCATCGAGTCGGAAAAGAAGCTCATGGGCCACGGCGTGTCCGCGTGCGCCACCTGCGACGGCTTCTTCTTCAAAGGCAAGGAGGTCGTCGTGGTCGGCGGCGGCGACACGGCCATGGAAGAGGCCAACTTCCTGACTAAGTTCGCGACGAAGGTGACGGTCGTGCATCGGCGCGAATCCTTGCGCGCCTCCAAGATCATGGCCGAGCGCGCGCAAAAGAATCCGAAGATTTCCTTCATCTGGAACTCCGCGGTCGACGAGGTGACCGGCAACGGCCACGTCGACGGCGTGAAGCTCAAGAACCTGAAGACCGGCGCGGTCTCGCCGCTGAAGTGCGACGGCGTGTTCGTCGCCATCGGCCATCAGCCGACCACGGATTTCCTCGGGGGCCAACTCAAGCTCGATGAGAACGGCTACGTGGACGCCGACGACCGCACCCGCACCTCCGTGCCCGGCGTGTTCGCCGCCGGCGACGTAATGGACCACCGCTACCGCCAGGCCATCACCGCGGCCGGCGCGGGCTGCAAGGCCGCGCTGGAAGCGGAACGCTGGCTGGCCGATCAGGGCCACCACTGACATGACCGCGGACGCGCCGCGCCGCGCGCTCCCACCCTGGCTGAAGGTGGGACTTGCGACCGGGCCGAACGTCGCGCGGCTGAAGACGGCCTCGCGCTCGCGCGGGCTGTCCACGGTGTGCGAGGAAGCGCGCTGTCCGAATCTGGCGGAGTGCTGGGGCGGCGGCACGGCCACGTTCATGGTGATGGGCGACACCTGCACTCGCGGCTGTCGCTTTTGCTCCGTCGCGACAGCCGCGCGGCCGTCTTTGCCCGACCCGCAGGAGCCCTCAAAACTGGCCCTGACTTTAAAAGAAATGGCCGTGGAGTACGCCGTGCTGACCACGGTGTGCCGCGACGACTTGCCGGATCAGGGCGCCTCTCACCTGGCGGCGTGCCTCCGTGAAGTGAAAGCGGTTTGCCCGGACATGAAGCTGGAAATGCTGCTCCAGGATTTTCGCGGCGACAAGTCGCTTTTGGAGCTCGTGCTGGGCGCGGGCGCCGACGTGATCGCCCACAACGTCGAGGTCGTGGAACGATTGACTTCGTCGGTGCGCGACGCGAAGGCGGGCTACCGCCAGTCCCTTGAAATCCTGGCCCACGCGAAGAAATATTCGCCGCAGACGCCGACGAAGACGTCCCTCATGCTCGGATTAGGGGAAACCGAAGCCGAATTGATTCAAACGTTCAAGGATATCCGTTCAGTCGGCACCGAGATCCTGACGCTCGGCCAGTACCTCAAGCCCACCGGCTCGCGCCACCACCTGCCCGTCGAGCGCTTCGTCCCGCCGGAGGAATTCGATCGCCTGGGAGAGCTGGCGCGAAGCCTGGGATTCTTGTACGTCGCCTCCGGACCGTTCGTACGTTCGTCGTATCGCGCCGCGGAACTATTCCTGAAGGGCCGCCTGGAGAAACCCGTTGCCGCTTAAAACCGTCGCGACGCACGCCGTCCAGCGCCTGGAAATACTCGCCTCGGACGGGACCGTCGACGCCAAGCTGATGCCGAAGGTCCAGGACGACCTCCTGCTCAAGATGTACCGGCTGATGTTCCAGATTCGCGCATTCGACGAGCGTGCGATCCTGCTCCAGCGCTCCGGACGCCTGGGAACCTACCCAATGATCACCGGCCAGGAGGCCACGCAGTGCGTGCCGCCGCTGTGCTTGAAGGCCAGCGACTGGGCCGTGCCCACCTACCGCGGCGGCGGTGTCTATTTCGCGCGCGGCATGCAGATGCGCCACGCGCTGCTCTACTGGGCCGGCGACGATCGCGGCACGCATTTTCCCGACGGCAACAACGACATGATGTTCTCCATCCCCGTGGGCACGCACCTCACGCAGGTCGCGGGCCTGGCCTGGGGGGAAAAGTTCAAGAAAAAGGGCGGCGTCGCGCTCACGTACTGCGGCGACGGCACGTCGTCCAAGGGCGACCTGCACGAGGCCCTGACCTTCGCCGGCCAGTTCAAGCTTCCGGCCATCTACATCATCGAAAACAACGGCTGGGCCATCTCCGTGCCGCGCGCGCGCCAGGCCGCCAGCGCCACTTTGGCGCAAAAGGCGTGGGGCTACGGCGTGGCGGGCATTCAAGTGGACGGCAACGACGCGCTGGCCGTTTATTCGGCGACGGCCGACGCGGTGGCGCGCGCGCGCCGCGGGGAAGGCACGACCCTCATCGAGTGCGAGACGTACCGAATGGGCCACCACACCACGGCCGACGACGCCGCGCGCTATCGAGACGCAAAGGACGTCGAGGCGTGGAAGAAGAAAGACCCGATCTCCCGGTTCAAGAAATTTCTGACCGCGCGCAAGTTATGGAGCGACGCGAAGGAAAAGAATCTGACGGAAGAAACCAAGGCCTGGATCGACGGCGAGGTGAAGGCCTACGAAGAAACGCCGCCGCCCAACCCCTTGGACATGTTCGCCAACAACTACGAACACGCGACCTGGCCGCTGGTGGAACAGCGCGCCCAATTGGAAGAGCTTCTGAAGTTCAAGGGCGGCGCGAAGATATTGACCGAACTGCCTCCGACGGAAGGGAGGTTCCCGTGAAGACCGCCGCGCCGCCCAAGACGCGCACGCTGAACCTGGTGACCGCCGTCAACGAGGCGCTCGACCTGGCGCTGGCCGCCGACGAGCGCGTGATGATTTTGGGAGAAGACGTGGGCCGCAACGGCGGGGTGTTTCGCGCCACCGACGGCCTGTGGAAGAAGTACGGCGACGCGCGCGTCGTCGACACGCCGCTGGCCGAGATCGGCATCATGGGAAGCGCCATCGGCCTGGCCGTCAACGGCATGAAGCCCATCGCCGAAATCCAGTTCGACGGCTTCATGCCTTCGGTGTTCGACCAGGTAGTCTGCCACCTGGGCCGCATCCGCAGCCGTTCGCGCGGCAAGCTGTCCGTGCCCTTGATCCTGCGCGCGCCGCACGGCGGCCTCATCCACGCGCCGGAGCATCACTCGGAAAGCCCCGAGGCCTACTTCTGCCACACGCCCGGCATCAAAGTAGTCATCCCGTCCACACCTTATGACGCCAAAGGCCTTCTGCTGGCCGCCGTCGAGTCTCCCGATCCCGTGGTCTTCTTCGAGCCGAAGCTTCTCTATCGCTCCGCCGTGGGCGAAGTGCCCTCCGGTCACTACACCGTGCCCATCGGCAAGGCCCGACTGGTTCAAGAAGGCAGCGACCTCACGATCCTGACCTGGGGTGCCATGACGGTCACGTCCCAGAAAGCCGCGGCCAGGCTCGCGCAAGAAGACGGAGCTTCCATCGAGATCGTCGATCTGCGCACCCTCTCGCCGCTGGACCTGGAGACGATCCTGTCGTCCGTCGGCAAAACCGGCCGTTGCGTGATCGCGCACGAAGCTCCGAACACCGGCTCCTGGGCCGCGGAGCTCTCCGCGCTGATCGCCGAGCGCGCGTTGCTCAAGCTGCTGGCCCCGGTGGAGCGCGTGGGCGGCTGGGACATCCGCATGCCGCTCTTCCGCCTGGAGCAATACTACATTCCGGACGCGGACCGCGTGGTGCTGGCGGCGCGAAAGGCGTTGAGATTCTAAAAAGGACTCCCATGAACTTCGAATTCAAGCTGCCCGACATCGGCGAAGGCCTGGTCGAGGGCGAGATCGTGAAATGGTTCGTCAAGGAGGGGGACACCGTCGCGGAGAACCAGCCGCTGGCCTCGGTGCTGACCGACAAGGCCGAGGTGGAAATCCCCAGCCCGAAATCGGGCAAGATTCTCAAGCTCTTCGGCAAGCCCGGCGAGAAGATCAAGGTGCACGCGCCGCTGGCCACGTTCGAGGTCGGCGGCAACGGCGGCGCGCCCGCGCCCGTCGCGGCCACGCCGGCCGCGGCTCAGGTGAAGTCGAACGGGAAAGCGGCGACGGCGGAAAAGCCCGCGACGGCCGCCAAGGCTGCCGCGGCCTCCGCGCCGCCGGCATCCGCCCCCGGCGGATTTGTTTTCGTCCTCCCGGACATCGGCGAAGGCTTGGTCGAAGGCGAACTGGTCAAGTGGCACGTGAAGGTCGGCGAGTCCGTCTCCGAAAACCAGCCTCTCGCCGCTGTGCTCACCGACAAGGCCGAAGTCGAAATTCCGTCGCCGAAGACAGGCACGATTGCCGTCCTGCACGCCAAGCCCGGCGAAAAAGTGAAGGTCCACTCCCCGCTGGTCACGTTCTCCGGCGTGGCGGGCGCGGGTCCCGCGCCCGTGAAGGCGGCCGCGGCCGAGGCACCCGCCGCCGTCGCCGCTCCGGCGCGCGCCGCCGCCAAGCAAACCGACGTCTCGGCCACGCCGCGGGTGCGGCAATTGGCCAAAACCATGGGCCTCGACATCACGCTGATCGCGGGCACGGGTCCCGATGGACGAATTCTGGAAAGCGACGTGAAGAATTTAAAAGGGAACAGCCCCGCCCCGGCCGTCGCGGGCGGCCCCGTCAACGCGACGCCGGCCGTGCGCGCGCTGGCCGCGCAGTTGGGCGTCAATATCACCGCGCTCAAAGGCACCGGTCCCGGCGGCCGAGTCTCCGAAAGCGACGTGCGCGCCGCCGCGCCGAAAAGCGCGCGGCCCGCCGCCGCGGGCCCCGCCGCCAAGTCCGCGCCGGGCCCGCTGTCCCTGTCGCCCGCCGGAGTGCCCTCGCAGGGCGAGGAGAAAATCCCGTTTGTCGGCATACGCCGCAAGATCGCCGAGAAGATGGCTCAGTCCAAGCACACGGTCGCCGACGTCACGCACATGGACGAATGCGACATGACCGCCTTACTGGCCCTGCGCGATGAACTGAAGCCCGAGGCGGCCAAGCGCGGCGTGAAGCTGACCTTCCTGCCTTTCATCATCAAGGCGCTGACCAAGGCGCTGGCGGAGTTCCCGGCGTTCAACGCCTCGCTCAACGAGGCGGCGGGAGAGATCGTCGTCAAGCGCTACTACAACGTCGGCATCGCCGTGGCGGCACCCCAAGGCCTAGTCGTGCCCAACATCAAGGGCGCCGACGGACGCGACCTGTTCGGCTTGGCCGCCGAGGTCAACGCGCTGGCCGAAAAGGTCCGCGCGGGTAAGATCGAAGTCGCAGCGCTTCAGGGCGGCACGTTCACGATCACGAACATCGGCCCCATCGGCGGCCTGTTCGCCACGCCGATCGTCAACCACCCGGAGGTCGCCATCCTGGGGCTCATGAAGCTGCAGAAGCGCCCCGTGGTGCGCGACGGCGGCATCGCCATCCGCGACATGATGAACCTGGTACTGTCCTTCGACCACCGAGTGACCGACGGGGCCGACGCCGCGAACTTCATGAATTCCATCATCAAATATCTCGAGAACCCGCGCACACTCCTCTAAGAGGCCACTCATGTCCACCAAAACAGACGTTCTCATCGTCGGAGGCGGGCCCGGCGGCTATGTCGCGGCCATCAAGCTGGGCCAGCTCGGCAAACGCTCGGTGCTGGTCGACCGCGACAAGCTGGGCGGCGAGTGCCTGAATTACGGATGCATCCCGTCCAAGGCATTAATATCCGCAGCGGGCAACGCCTACAAGTCGAAAAAGGCCAAGGAGGCCGGCTTCGACGGCGGCGCGGCGCCGAAGCTGGACTGGGAGAAGGTCGTGGCCTGGAAGGGACAGATGATCGGCGGCTTCGTCAAGAACGTGGGCGTCTTAGTCAAAGGCAACAAGAGCGAGTTCATCAACGGCACGGTGAAGTTCACCGGCAAGAACACCGCGCTGATCGCCAAGCCCGACGGCTCCGAGGACGTGGAATTCGAACACGCGATCATCGCCACCGGCTCCGAGCCGATGGGCATCCCGGGCTTCGCCGTCGACGGCGAGAACGTCGTCGGCTCCAAGGAAGCGCTCGACCTTCAAAAACCTCCGGAGGCGCTGGCCGTGATCGGCGGCGGCGTGATCGGTTTGGAGATCGGGACCTTCTTCGCCAAACTCGGGACCAAGGTCACTGTCATCGAGTTCACCGACGCGCTTCTGCCCGTCATCGAGCGCGACATGTCCTCCATCGTCGCGCGCGGCCTGACGAAGCTGGGCGTGGACGTCCTGCTGGGCTCCAAGGCCAAGTCGTGGGCCAAGAAGGGCAAGCGCCTGGAGCTTTCCGTCGAGACGCCGGAAGGGGAGAAGAAAATCTCCTGCGACAAGATACTGCTGGCCGTGGGCCGCATGCCGCGCAGCAAGGGCCTGGGGCTTGAAAAACTGGGCGTGGAGCTGGACCGGCGCGGGCACATCACGGTGGACAGCGAGATGCTGTCCAGCGTGGACAACATCTATGCGATCGGCGACGTGGTCGGCCAGCCCTACCTCGCGCACAAGGCCAGCCGCGAGGGCATTCTCGCCGCCCAGTCCATCGCCGGACGTCCGCTGGAGCCGCGCGGCGCCGTGCCGTGGGCGGTGTTCACCGACCCGGAGATCTCCTGGGTGGGACAGACCGAGGCCGAGGCGAAGGCGGCCGGGATCGCGACCGTCGTGGGCAAGTTCCCGTTCGCGGCCTCCGGCCGCGCGCAGGCCGTGCGCGAGACCGAGGGCTTCTGCAAGGTCGTCGCGGAAAAGTCCGGCGGGCGCATTTTGGGCGCGGGTTTCGTCGGTGCCAACGCCGCGGACCTGATCGGCGAGGCGTGCCTGGCCGTGTCGATGGGCGCGACCCTGGAGCAGGTGGCGCAAACCATACACCCGCATCCCACCTTGAACGAAGTATTTGCGGAAGCCTGCGAGGCCGCGCTCGGCCATCCCATCCACATCCTGCAGATCAAGCGCGAGGCGCCGCCGGTCGCCGCGTAAGAGCGGATGCTGATCCGCGACCTCGGGCTCAAGGACTACGTCGAGGTCTGGAACCTCCAGCGCAAGCTGGTCTTCGAGCGCGGTCAGGGCGACGCGCCGGACACGGTCCTGCTCTGCCAGCACCCGCCGGTCTACACCATCGGCCGCTCGTCGAATCAAGACGTGCCGGAGGACCTGCCCGACCCCGTCCACCGCATCGAGCGCGGCGGCGACCTGACCTGGCACGGCCCCGGACAACTGGTCGGCTACCCGATCCTGAAACTTTCCGAGCACGGCCTGGGCGCACGCTCCTACCTGCGCGCGCTGGAGGCCGTCCTGAGCGAGGCCGTCCGCCCGTTCGGCGTGGACGCGGGCGTGGTTCGGGGATTTACCGGCCTGTGGGTGGGACGACGGAAACTAGCGTCCATTGGCGTGGCCGTGCGCGGCGGCGTCACTTATCACGGCTTCGCGCTGAACGTCAACAACTCGCTGTCGGCCTTCCACCGCATCAATCCCTGCCGCCTGGAATCCGACGCGATGACGACCATGCACGCGGTCCTGGGCCGCCCCGTCGACGAGCACACGCTCACCCAGGCCGTCGCCGCCGCGCTGCTGGAGCACTTCGGCCGCGCGACCGCGCGCTGAACTTCGCTATCACCGGTGCCACGGATTAGCGTTAGCGACGTCGCCGGCGCGCGTTGGCCGCAGACATCCCCGTGCGAAACAAAAAATCGTTAGAATAAACGTCGTGAAAGCATTCGCCATCCTGCTCGTTTTTCTTTTCGCCGCGTCCGCCGCGCGCGCGGAGTTCCGCGTGCCGGGCTATGAGCTGGTGTATTCGTATCCGGCGGAAACCACGCTCGCCGAGCCCGACCTGCGCCAAGCGCAGGACGTGTGGCCGCAGATGTTCGACGCGGCCAAAACCACGATCGACCTCAACGAGTTCTACGTCACGCCGTCGACCGGCGGGGCGCTGGAGCCGTCGCTGGCGGCGCTGGAGCGGGCGGGGGCGCGCGGCGTGAAGATCCGCGTCCTGCTGGAAGGGAAGTTCGCGCGTCAGTCCGCGGACGGCATCGCGCGGCTGAAGGCGATACCGGGGCTGGAATTGCGTCTGCTCACATGGTCGAAGGTGCAGGGGGCGGGAATACTTCACGCCAAATACTTCGTCGTCGACTCCACGCGCGCGTTCGTGGGCAGCCAGAACTTCGACTGGCGCTCGCTGGCGCATATTCATGAGCTGGGGCTGGCCGTTGACGATCCGGCCGTCGTGGCCAAGACCGCGGAGCTGTTCGCGCACGACTGGGCGTTGGCGGATTCCAAAGGTGCCTCCACCCCAGACAACCTGGACCGCCCGCTGTTCGACCGCACGCCGCGCGCGTACCTGGTCGCCAGCCCCTGGCGCTTCAACCCGCCGGACATCGGGGATTCGGAGTCGGAACTGGTTCGCCTCATCGGCGACGCGCGCGAGCGCCTCGACATCCAAGTCATGGAGTATGCCCCGCTCAGCTTCGGCTCGCCCAAACGCTTCTATCCGCCCATCGACAACGCCTTGCGCGCCGCCGCGGTGCGCGGCGTCAAGGTGCGCCTGCTGGTCTCCGACTGGAGCCTGCGCGGGCAAGCCCTGGCGCACCTGCAAAGCCTTGCCCTACTGCCGAACGTAGAGATTCGCGTGATCACCATTCCGCCCGCCGCATCCGGACCCATCCCGTACGCGCGCGTGTGCCATTCCAAGTACATGGTCGTCGACGGCCGCACGCTGTGGCTGGGGACCAGCAATTGGACCGGCGGCTACCTGGACGACGCGCGCAACGTCGAGGTCGTGGTCAAGGACGCGGCACTCGCCGCGCGCGCCGCGGCGGTGCAGAAGCATCTCTGGGACTCGGTCTATTCGGCGGCTCTGCCGACCCCGAAGGCCTATTCCCAGCCGGCGCCTTGACGCGGTAGAATGTCCGTCATGATCGCCGTTGAAGACAGCGCCCCGCCGTCGGCCCCGGCCCACGCAACGTCCTTCCGCCGCCGCCGCTTCCTGAACTGGTTTCCGCTGGGCGTGACCTACGCGACGTTTTACATGGGGCGCTACAACCTGAACGTCGCCTCCAGCACCATCATGAAGAACTTCGACCTGACCAAGGCGCAGTTCGGCACCATCGCGACGGCCGGATTCTGGACGTACGCGCTCGCCGTGATCTTCAACGGCCCGCTGGCCGACCGCTTCGGCGGTCGCCGCGCCATCCTGCTGGCCGCGGCCGGCACCGCCTTCATGAACCTGGTCATCGGCCTTCTGTTTCTGTCCGGCTGGCAGACCAAGGTGCTGGTCGGCATGTCTTTGCTCTACGCGCTCAACCAATACTTCCAGTCCTTCGGCGCGCTGTCCATCGTCAAGGTCAACGCGCACTGGTTCCACGTCCGCGAGCGCGGCGTGTTCGGCGGCATCTTCGGCATCATGATTTCCTCGGGCTACTTCCTGGCGCTGACCGTCGGCGGCTGGCTCTTGGCGCGCTTCCCGTGGTACGTGGTCTTCCTGGTCCCGTCGGCCGCCATCGCGGCCATGCTCGCCGTCGATTACTTTATGGTCGCCGACACGCCCGAAGACGCCGGCCACGCCGACATCGACACCGGCGATGCCACCAGCGCGGACGCCGACAAGGACGTGCCCGTCGACTTCACCTACCTCCTGACCCGGGTGTTTCGCAACCGCGTCATCCTGACCTTGGTCGCCGCGGAGTTCTGCACCGGCTTCGTACGCCAGGGCCTGATGCTGTGGTTCGTGCCGTTTTTGAAGGAGGTCCACGGGGTCAATCCCGGCACCTGGCTATTCTCCATCGCGACCGGCGGCATCACCGTCGGCGGCATCGTCGGCGGCCTGCTGTGCGGCTGGATGTCCGACCGTCTGTTCCAGAGCCGCCGCGCGCCGGTGGCCTTCTTCTTCTATATCGCCCAAATCGGGGCGCTGTTGGCCTTAGGCTTGGCGCGCGAGCCGATCGTCGCCTGCTTCCTGATCGGCTTCTGCTGTACGTGGATCTTCGGCGTGCACGGCATGCTCTCCGGAACCGCGTCGATGGACTTCGGCGGCACGAAGGCGGCGGGCACGGTGGCGGGACTGCTTGACGGCGTGCAGTATCTCGCCTCCGGGCTGACCGGAGTGGTCCTGGGCGGCCTGCTCGACAAGCACGGCTGGGGCATCTGGACCTACGCGATCATGCCCTTCTCGCTGATCGGCGCCATTCTCATGACCACGCTGTGGAACGCCACCCCGGCCAACACCAAGGTCACCCTCGACGCATGAACGCCTCCGCGTCGACGCAGAAAGATCTTCTCGACGGCGTTCTGGACGACCTGTCCGCGGCCCCCGGCCGCCTCGTCGTCTTCGACCTGGACGACACTGTGTTCTCGACCAACGACCGGCACCTGCGCATCCTGCGCGAGTACGCGGAGCTGGTCGC
Organism: Elusimicrobiota bacterium; assembly: GCA_013044195.1. Classification (GTDB taxonomy): domain Bacteria; phylum Elusimicrobiota; class Elusimicrobia; order UBA1565; family UBA9628; genus GWA2-66-18. The sequence goes on from JABEUV010000277.1 coordinate 16,506, forward strand.
CGCGCGCGCGCCGCGCGCCGCCGAGCGCCTGCGCGCCGTGGATCGCGCCGCGCTGCGCTACCAGATCGTCGAGACCGCCCGCGCCGCGGGCGTGGACGACGAGGCCCTGATCAAGGATCTGCGCGACTTCTGGTTTTCGCGATTTTTTCAGAACCCCTACCTGCTGGAAGACACGGTCACGCCGGGCGCGCCGGAATTCTGCGCGGCGGTCGTCGCGCGGGGGGGGCTGGTCGTCTACGCCACCGGCCGCGACGAGCGCATGCGCGAAGGCACCGAGCAGTCCCTGGCCCGCCGCGGCTTTCCCGCGCCCGACGGACGCGCCGTGCTCCTCCAGCTCAAGCCGCGCTTCGACACGCCCGACCTGCAGTTCAAGACCGAGGCCGTGGCGCGTCTCAAAGAACTGGGCGCCGCCGCCGCGTCCTTTGAAAACGAACCTCTCCACGTCAACCTGTTTCGCGACGCGTTTCCGGAAGGCCGCCACTTCCTCCTGGAGACCAAGCACTCCGGCCGCCCGGTGACGCCGCATCCGGACGTCCTGCGCATCCGCGACTTTCGGCGCTGACATTTCGCCGAAAGCCGCCCGCCCTTGACAAAGCCAGAGTGCGGGGCAATACTACTCAAGTCTCAATACCCCTATGTCCCGACCGAGACTGAGCGCCCTCGCGTTTCTGTTTTCCCTGTCGGCTCCTCTGTGGGGCCAAAGCACGCCGTTGCCCCTGCCGCCGAAATCGCCCAAGTCCGCGGCGGAAAGCAGGCTTGTCTTTCGCTATCCGTGCACGTTCCAGTATACGGACGGCGCCCCCTACACGCCCGAGGTGCGCTCCTTCGAATGCGACTACCTGCACGCCAGCGTCGAAACGGAGGTGGGCGCCGATCAATACTTTAACGCGCTTCCCACGCTCGCGGCGCAGAAGGCGTTCCTTGAGTCCGCGTTGCCGGAGGCCGACGCGGCCCACGATAAATGGGTCCTCGACATCGCCGCGGCCGTGAAGGCCGATTCTCCCGCGCGGTTGCCGAAATCCCTCTCCTCCGAGGCGCGGATCGCGAAGCTGGCGAAACTGAACTGGAAGCTTTGGAACGATTCGATCGCCGCGTCCAAGCCGTTTTTGTGGCCGCCCGCCCAACCTGATTCCTATCTTCGGGGCGAAGGTCGCAGCTATCCCGACAGCTGGAAGCCCTACTTTGAGCCGACTTTCGCCGAATCGCGGGGAATATCGACGGGCGTCGACACCACGGAAACCGGAATGATCGACTCCGCGGCGGCGCGCTTGAAGGCCCGCCTGAGCGCGAAACTGATGGGGTTGGTGCGCGACGGCGGAAGCGGACCGACGCTCGCCGACTTGAACCGGGCTTTCGACGGAGGCGGCGCGCACGCGACCGTCGCGGCGGTCGGCCTTACGGCCGGTCCGCCCCCTTCCATGCCCGGTCCTCCCGGACTCCGCCCTGGAACGATCTCCGACCTGAACGTCCCCGCTCCGCCCTCTCCGTTGGACACCATTCCCAGCGGCTCGACCCAGCGCGCGGACCGCAACTATTTTTCCCGCGGCCCGGCCGCCGGGGCCCAACGCCTAAAAGACGACGCCACCCTGGCCGCCTGGCACGCGCTGGGAGTCACGAAGACGATCGGGGACCCCTACGCCAAAGTGCCCTACATCGTTCAGCAACTCAACGGCACCTGCGGCGTCGGAGCGCAATACGAGGCGCTGAAGGCGCGCGGACAGGACGTGACCATGGCGGGCCTGACCAAGACCGCCTTCGATCACGGCTGGTATACCGAATACACGAGCGGCGCGGGCGCGATGGGCGGCATGTATTTGCGGGATACCGGCGCGTTGCTCAAGCTCCATGGTGTGGCCAGCACCACGACGATCGGCACCGCGACCGGTCAGGAACTTGCGACCGCGGTTCGCGCCAGCGGCGACGCGATTGTGGCGGTCAACCCGAAGATATTCTGGAACGATCCGACGGTCCCCGACGGCGCCATGCACTTCGTCTACGTGAGCGGAATGGAGGTCGACAACAAAGGCGCCGTACGCGGCTACTACGTCAACGACACCGGAAACGGCGAAGGCGGCCGCTTCGTGCCCATCAAGCTTTTCGATCAGGCCTGGCTGCATAGTTTCACGGCGATCCAGCCTCCGGCGCCGCGCTCGCCGTGAACATCCGCTGGACGCCGGGCCTTGCCGTCCTAACGCTGGCCGCCTGCGGCGGTATAGGCTCCGGCGTCTCGCAGCTCCAGGCCGACCCGCTCTATAAAGCCGCCGAAGCCGTGCGCGCCGCTCCCGACTGCGCGGTCGCCTCCGGGCTGGGCCGCTCGTTGCCGGTGCCCGCGCACGGCGGCGGCTACGCGGTTCTGCTTTACCCGGTCCTCATCTCACCCTCAAAATCCGATGCGTTGACGCCGCAGTATCGCGCCGATTTTGCCGTCGACGGCCCGAACGCCGCCGCCCGCTGCGTCAAGATCGCCTCCGGCGCGGCGCTGTCCCTGGGTCCCGCCGTGCCGCCCGGCGTCAGCAACCGGGACTACTACGCCGCCGAGGCGAGTCTTTTTGCCGTCCTGCCGAAACTCTGCGAACGGTATCGGCGCGGATCGCCGACCGCCCTGGATCGCGAAGAGGCGTCGGCCTTCTTCGACGCGTTCCAACGCATCGCCGAGCCGGGGCTTGCGCCCTATTACTACCGGCTCAATCCTGAATTCTGGGAATGGCTGCGCGCGGCGGGGGGACGTTCGCTCGCTAAACCCGCGACGCCTTAAGCAGGTCGCGCAGGAACTTCTTCGTGTCCGGCACGGCGTGATAGGCCGCCGCCTTGGACGGCGTGGAACTGAGCGTGACCACGGTGCCCGCATCGAAGTAGACGCCGTGGCGGCGTAGGACCTCAAGTACACGATCGCGGTCGCGCGCCAGAAGATCGAAAAGGACCGGCTCGCGCCGCGCTACGCCGCCGCGCTTTCTTTTCGCCATTCGAAGGGACCCTTGGGGAAATTCATCGCCAGCTTCACGGCCACGTCCACGTCCGAAGCGGAGGCCGTGCCTTCAGCCACCACGCTCTCGGCTTCCGTTATCAGGGCCGCGCGCAGGGCCTCCCACGCCGCGTCCGCCGACGCCGCGCCGCCCGCCGCGCCGACCGCGTCGGGGTTTACGCCGGTCTTGCGCCCGCCCTCGTAAAGATAAAAACCGCGCCCGGCCTTGCGGCCCACCGCACCCCGCGCGACCAGCGACTGCTGAAGCGCCGGCGGCGTGAAGCGCTCGGGACGGCCCAACGCCTCGAAGATGGACTTCGTGATGGCCAGGTTGACGTCCAGGCCGATGAGGTCCATCAGCTCAAAGGGGCCCATCGGCACGCCGCCGCGCTCGCGGCAGGCCGCGTCGATGCGCTCCGGCGGCGCGCTGGGGCCGCACAGGCGCTGGGCGCTCACATAATAGGGCCGCATCACGCGGTTGACGATGAAGCCGGGCACGTCCCGGACGTCGACCGGCGTGCGGCGCAGTCCCGCCAGCGCGAACTCCCAGACCCCGGAGAACACCTCCGGCGACGTGCGCGGCGCGCGCACCAACTCCACCAGGCGCGTGGCGACCGGCGGATTAAAGAAATGCAGGCCGAGAGCGCGCTCCGGCGCGGCCGCGCGGGCCGTCACGTCGCGCACCGACAGCGACGAGGTGTTCGTGGCCAGCACCGCGTCCGGCAGGACGCGGGAGAGGCGCTCGAAAAGATCCTGCTTAAGGGCCAGGTCCTCCGGCGCCGCCTCGATGACAATATCCGCGCCTGCCAGTTCCTCGATGGTCGCCGCCGCGCTCACCGCATGGAACGCGCGCTCGGCCTGTTGAGTGGAAAGCTTGCCCTTGAGTACCGCGGCATCCAGCGCCGCGCGCAGGCGCCCGGGCAAAGCGTCCAGCGCCGCCGGCAAAGGGTCGTGGACCTTCACCGAAAAACCCGACTGCGCGCACAGCTGAGCGATGCCAGCACCCATAGTGCCCGCGCCGACCACGGCGACACGCGCGATCATTCCGGTTCCATCAGCGTGCTCTGCAGGGGCAGGGCGACGCAGGCGGCCAGAGCGATCAAGGTCACCGCCGCGTCGGCGCCGAAGCCGAGCGCCCGAAAGGACGCCGGCGGCACGGAGCCGGCGGCGCCCGACAGGGCCATGCGGAGGCCCGCGTTCAGCAAGCCGACCACGGCCTCCTGTACGGCCCACGAGCCGAGCACCAGTACGGTCCACAGCCCCGCCGACGCGTACGCGCGCCGCATGCCCGCGCGCAGAGCGGAAAAGAATCCGCGCCCGGGCCGGCGGCTGCCGAGCGCGAGGCTGGCCAGTACGGTGACCGCGCCCGACGCGATCTTGCCCGTCGCGAACGTCAGCAGGAGCAAAGCCCGCGCCGGAGCTTGCGCTCCGGAGTGCAGCGCCATATAGTAGATTTGGAACGTCGCCAGCCCCACGACCGCGAGCGCGAACAGCGGCAGGGAAAAAAGCAGGCCCGCCGTGCCCACGCGCGGCCAATCCCAGCCCGCGCCTTCGGAAAGCCAAATCTCGGAAAAAGCCGCGCAGGCCGCGACCGTCACCACCGCGCCGGCCAGCGCGCCTTGCGCCGCGCCCGCCTGCCCCGACAGCGCCGCAGAGAACAGCGCGCGCGCCGCGACACCCGCCAACGGCGGCGCCAACAGCCACGGCCGGGCCCGCGCGCGTTGACGCGCCGCGCGCAAAAGTGCGGCCGCGTCAGCCGGGGATGAAAGGCTCATCGCTCATCCTGGCGGCGACCGGCGTCCATACGGGCACCTTGAGTCCGAATTTAGCCGCCTTCTCCTTGATGTCGGCGGCGAAGGCGCTGCGGACTTCATCATTGTCGCGCTTCTTGAGTCCATACTTGCGGTAGAGGACGTTTTTAGGGGAATTCGCGCGGCCGAAGATGTTCATCGTGCGCGGATACCACTTCTCGAAGGCGGCCTGCACGTCGTCGTGCGTCTTGTCGCTTTCGGAGAGCTTCTTGGTCCATTGGTCGCCGTGGGCCATGTGCATCTCCTCTTCCTTGAAAATGCCCTCCATGCCGTCGCACCACGGCTTGTAGGAGCAGTCCAGGCTGTCTTCCAACTGATGTCCCGCGCCGCGGTCCATGCAGAAGTTGAACATGATGAAGTCCGACCACTCCTCGATCGGGTAGTAGAAGATGTTGACGCGCTTATCGTCGGCGGCGCGCAGGGTTCCAATATCACCCGCGTCGACGCGCAGGTTGAAATTGTGGCTCTTGTAGTACGCGTCGACGTCCACGTCCAGACCTTCCAGCAGACGATACATCACGCGCGCGTGGCGCACCTCGTCCTTGACGATCTGCGCGACCTGCAAGGTCTCCTTGATGTCCGGAGACTTCTGGATCCAGGGCACGTAGCCGAACGCGCCGGCCAGCTCCGAGTCGGCCTGCATCATCATCAGGTTGGTCAGATGCTCGCGGTACTCGTCGGACATCTCCGCGACGTCCTCGATCTTGCCGCCCTTGGCGATTTTCTCAAGCAACTTCTCTTCGCGCACGCGGTTGGGTTCCAAAGTCATGTCATTCTCCTCTGAACGCCGGGGGCCGCTTCTCCAGGAACGCGGCGATCCCCTCGGCGTGGTCTTTCGTGCGGCCCAGGTGGGATTGGAGCTGAGCCTCGTATTCCAGTTGATCCTCAAGGACGGGCGTCTCCAGCGCCCGATTGAACGCGCGCTTGGTCAGCGCCAGCGACAGCGGGGCAACGGCGAGAAGCTCCGCGCACAGCGCCGCGACGGCCGCGTCCAATTCCTCCGGAGCGACCACGCGGTTGACCAGGCCCAGCGCCAGCGCGCGCTCGGCCGCAATCGGCTTGGCCAGCCACGCGTGCTCCAACGCCAGCGACAGTCCCAGCGCGCGCGGCAAAAGCCAGGACATGCCGGAGTCCGGCACCAGGCCGACCTTGGCGAAGGCGTTGAAGAATTTGGCGTCCGCCGCGCAGACCTTCAAGTCGCAGGAGAGAGCCAGGCTTGCGCCCGCGCCGGCCGCCACTCCCCGCACCGCGGCGACCACGGGCTTCTCGACGCGACGGATCGCGGCGATCAGCGGGTTGAAACTGCGCCGCAGTTCCGCGCCGTGCTCGAAGCGGCCCTGCGCCTGACGGACCTTCACGTCGCCCAGGTCCGCGCCCGCGCAGAACGCGCGGCCCGCGCCCGCGATCACGATCGCGCGCACGGCTTTGTCGCGTCCGGCCTTCACCACCGCCTCGGCCAGGCCTCTGAGCATGGTCCCGGTCAGCGCGTTGAGCGCCTCGGGCCGGTTCAAAGTCAAGGTCAGCACGCCGCCGCGAACGTCGGATAAAAATTCGGCGGGGGGGTTCTCGACGCTCATCGGCCCTCGAACGCCGGCGCGCGCTTCTCGGCGAAGGCGCGCATGCCCTCGGCCTGGTCGTTGGTGTCGAACAGCGCGTAGAAGGCCTCGCGCTCGGCCTTCAGCCCCGCGTCCAGGCCGCGATCGACCGCGGCGGCGACGGCCAGCTTGGCCGCGCGCGCGGCCAGGGGTGCCAGTTCCGCGATGCGCCGCGCCATGCGCTTGGCCTCGTCGAGCAGGACCTCGGGTGCGACCACGCGGCAGACCAAGCCGCGTTCCAACGCCTCGCGCGCGCTCAGGCGCCGACCGGTCAGAGCCATGTCCATGGCCAGCGCCTTGCCCACGGCCTTGGTCAGGCGCTGGGTGCCGCCGGCGCCCGGAATCACGCCCAGTTGTATCTCCGGCTGGCCGAACACCGCGTTCTCCGCGGCCACGATCAGGTCGCAGGCCAGCGCCAGCTCGCAGCCGCCGCCCAGCGCGTAGCCCGCCACCGCCGCGATGGTGGGCTTTTTAAGTCGGCCGATGCGGTCCCAACGCGCCAGGTGCTCGCCCAGCGCCGCGCGCGCGGCCTTGCCGGAGGCCAGGTCCTTCATCTCCCCAATATCCGCGCCCGCCGCGAACGCGCGCGGGCCGCCGGTGACGATGATCGCGCGGATCTCCGGCGCGGCCTCGAACTCGGTCAGCGCCGCCTCCAGCGCCTTCATTGTCGACAGCGACAAAGCGTTCAGCGCGTGCGGACGGTGCAACGTCGCGATGCCCACGGGGCCGTCGCGCTCGATGAGAACTTCGCGCTCGACGTTCATCCGTTCAGGTCCACCCAGACCGACTTCAGGGACGTGTAATTCTCCAGCGCATACGCTCCCTTCTCGCGGCCGTAGCCGCTCTGCTTGACGCCGCCCCAAGGTGCGGCCGCGTCGACGAAGTGGTAGCAGTTGATCCAGACCGTACCGGCCTTGATCTTCTGCGCCATCTGATGGGCGCGCTTGACGTCCTTGGTCCACACCGCCGACACCAGGCCGTAGTCGGTGCCGTTGGCGCGGCTCACCACCTCGTCGACCGAGTCGAACGGCATCACGGCCACGACGGGACCAAAAATCTCCTCGCGCGCGATCTTCATCTCGTCTTTGGCCGCGCCGAACACGGTCGGCTGGACGAAGTAGCCAGCACCCGGCGCGGCTTCTCCGCCGGACAAGAGCTGGGCTCCTTCGCTTTTTCCGCTGTGGATATAAGAAAGGACCCGCTTTCTCTGCTCTTCGGAGACGACGGGCCCCATGTGCGTCTTCGGATCCAAAGGATTTCCGAGTTTGACCGTCTTGGACCTGTCGGCCAGCGCGCCCAGCATTTTTTCATACACCGGCCGCTCAATGAACACGCGCGAGCCCGCCGAGCAGCATTGGCCCTGGTTGTAAAAGATACCGGTGAAGATGCCCTTGGCCGCGGCGTCCAGGTCCGCGTCGGCAAACACAATGTTCGGCGACTTGCCGCCCAGCTCCATGGTCACGCGCTTCATGTTGCCGGCGGAGGCTTTCAGCACCTCGCGGCCAACCTCGGTGGAGCCGGTGAAGGTCACTTTGTCGATAAGTCCGTGCCGGGCGATCGCCGCACCCGCGGTGGGGCCAAAGCCCGGCACGACGTTGACCACGCCCGGAGGGACACCCGCTTCGAGCAGAAGTTCTCCAAGCCACAGGGCGCTCAAGGGCGTTTGCTCGGCCGGCTTGAGGATCACCACGTTGCCGCAGGCCAAAGCCGGCGCCAGGCGCTCGATCGCCATGAGCAAGGGGAAGTTCCAGGGAATAATCGCGCCGACCACGCCCACGGGCTCGCGCACGGTGTAGTGCAGGAACTTCGCGCCCGGATAATAGGGCACGGACACCGGCGTCGTCTCGCCGTGGATCTTCGTGGGCCAGCCGGCGAAGTAGCGCAGGAGCCCGACGGCCAGCGGCAGGTCGGCGTTCTTCGACTCGCGGATGGGCTTGCCGTTGTCGAGCGATTCCAGCTGCGCGAAGGCCTCGGCGCGGGCTTCCAGAAGGTCCGCCGCCTTGTGCAGGACGCGCTCGCGCTCCGCCGGGGATAGCTTCGACCACGGCCCTTCCAGCGCCCGGCGCGCGGCGGTCACCGCGCGGTCCACGTCGGCCGCGTCGGCCTCGGCGACGACGGCCAAGGTCTCGCCCGTGGCCGGGTTGGGTGTCGTGAAAGTCTTGCCACTTTGCGCGTCGACGCTCTGTCCGTCGATCATGAGCTTGTGGACGCGGCGCGACAGGAACTCCTTGAGAAGGGGGTGGACGTCGGGGAGGGCGGCGGTGGTCATGTTTCTGGCCTCAGGGATGCCGCTTCGGCGCGGCTCCAGCGCTATTGAACAAAATTCGCGAGGAAATGGAAGGTCTGTTGCCCGCATTGACAGCGGCGTTACCGCATGCTAGACTTAGTTATCGGATAATTATTATCCAACAGGAGAACCGCAATGATCCTTTATGCCCTCGCGCTCACGCTCGCCGCCGCTCCCGCGCCGACCCGCGCCGACGACTTCGGCGGCTCCGACTACCCGTATAAAGTTCCTCTCGGACTCAAGTTCGCCCCGGATGTCCCCAGCGACGACCCGATCACCGATGAAAAGGTCGCCTTGGGCAAGCTCCTGTATTTCGACAAGCGCATCTCCGGCGACGGCACCGTCTCCTGCGCCACCTGCCACGACCCGACGAAGGGCTGGACGGACCGCTCGCCCGTGTCCTCGGGCATCAAGGGCCAGCGCGGCACCCGCTCCGCGCCCACCGTGCTCAACGCGGCCTATATGGACGTTCAATTCTGGGACGGCCGCGCGGCAAGCCTTGAGGAGCAGGCCAAGGGGCCGATCCAGAACCCCGTCGAGATGGGCTCCACGCACGAGGCCACGGTCAAGCGCATCGCGGCCGTCAAAGGCTACGCCCCGCTGTTTAAGGCCGCCTTCGGCGACGATAAGGTCGACATCGACCGCGTGGCCAAGGCGATCGCCAGCTTCGAACGCACTATTCTGACCGGCAATGCGCCCTACGATCGATGGCAGGCCGGAGACAAGAAAGCTCTGAGCGCGGCCGCCATCCGGGGCATGGCCCTATTCAATGATCCCCAAAAGGCCGACTGCACGGTCTGCCACAGCGGCTTCAACTTCTCCGACTCGTCCTTCCATAACCTGGGCGTGGGGATGAAGGCGGCGAAGCCGGACCTGGGACGCTTCGACGTGACCAAGAAGGACAAGGACCGCGGCGCGTTCAAGACGCCGACCTTGCGCAACCTGGCCGACACCGCGCCCTACATGCACGACGGCTCCGAAAAGACTCTTCAGCAGGTCGTCGAGTTCTACAACCGCGGCGGCGACAAGAACCCCCAGCTGGACGGCCATATCCGTCCGCTGCATCTGACGCCCGGAGAGGTCGGCGACCTGGTCGCGTTCCTGGACGCGCTCAACGGCGACAAGGTGCTGATCGCGCCGCCGAAACTGCCCGAATAACGGCGGCTACTCCCGCTCGAGGACTTCGTTCATCGCGGCGGCAAAGCGCGCGGCGATGAGGCGGAACTGCGCGATGCGGACGTCGTTGTCGCGGAAAGCCACGATCAGCGGCGGCTGGCGGCGCGTGGCCGGGTCGGGCTCGTAGCTGGCGAAGAACATGTACCAGACCGACTCGTCGAGCGGCTCGTCGCCGCGCGCGGTGGAGGGCAAAGTCGGGTCGACGCGAGTCAGCGCCGCGCGCGCGGACGCCGCGGCCGCACCCGCGAAGGCCAACTCGGAGGGCGATAGCTTCAGTATCTCCGCGCAGAAGCGCGTGAGCTCCGCCTCGCTCCAGCCGTCCAGATAGGCCAGCACGCCGCCGCGCGGCTGAGCCGTGCCGGCCCAGAGCGCCGCCTCTTCCGGCGCGGCCAAGACGGCCAGCCACACCTCGCGCCCGTCCAGTATCGCGACCTTTTCCAGGCTCATCGGGAAAATTATAGCCGGAAATGCTAGAAACGGGAATCGAAAACTGGCCCGAAGCCGATTGGACCCGGGTCCAGCCCTTCCCGTTTACGGAGGCTCGCGCGGCGTTCGCGGGCCTCACCGCCGACGAGGGACGGCTGGAGCTGGCCTATTACCGCCGTCCGCGCGACGGGGCGCTGGTGGCGGTCGCGGACTTCGGCCCGCGCGCCCAGGGCGCGCCGGGGCTGGTGCACGGCGGGATGATCCTGACCGTGCTGGACGAGGCGCTGGGCGCGGCCTGCTGGGTGGCGGGGCACCCCTCGCTGACCGTGCGCCTGACAACGGATTTCCACCGCAGCGTCCCGCTGGGCACGCGCGCCCTGGTGGAGACGCGCGTGCAGCCCGCGCGGCACCGAATCGTTGCGGCCACCGGAACCTTGCGCGGCCCGGACGGCACCGTCTACGCCGCCGCTCAGGGCCGCTTCATGCGCCTGGACGACGCCGCCTACGCGCGACTGTTCGGGCGCTCCAAAACGCCGAAGAAAAGCTAAAATCGGCGCATGAAACTCGCCCACAGCTACGCGCGCCTCGGCACTGAAACCGCCTTCGAGGTGCTTGTCCGCGCCCGCGCCCTGGAGGCGCAGGGCCGCAAGATCGTGCATCTGGAGATCGGCGAGCCCGATTTCGATACGCCCAAGAACATCCGCGACGCCGCGAAAAAGGCGCTGGATGACGGCTTCACGCACTACGGACCTTCGGCCGGCCTGCCCCAGACGCGCGCGGCCGTGGCCTCCTACGTCTCGCGCACGCGCGGCGTGCCGGTCGCACCCGAAGAGACCATCATCGTGCCCGGCGGCAAGCCGGTGATCTTCTTCGCGATCCTGGCGCTGATTGATCCGGGCGACGAGGTGATCTACCCGAACCCGGGCTTTCCAATCTACGAGTCGATGATCAACTACGTGGGCGGCAAGGCGGTGCCGCTGCCCATTCATGAGAACCGCGGCTGGGACTTCGATCCCGCGGAGTTGGAGCGCCTGCTCTCGCCCAAGACGAAGCTCGTGATCCTGAACTCGCCGGCCAACCCCACCGGCGGCGTGACCGGGGCCGAGGGCATGGAGCGCGTCGCGCGCGCCCTGCACGACAAGGCGCCGGGCGCGCTGATCCTATCCGACGAGATCTACTCGCGGCTGGTCTACGAGGGCGAGCACCGGTCGATCCTGTCCTTGCCGGGCATGAAGGAGCGCACGCTCCTGCTCGACGGTTTCTCCAAGACCTGGGCGATGACCGGCTGGCGGCTGGGCTACGGCGTGGGTCCGAAGTGGCTCATCGACGCGATGGCGAAGCTCGCCACCAACGACCACTCCTGCGTGGCGTCCTTCGCGCAGATCGCGGCCATCGAGGCGCTGGAAGGCCCGCAGGACTCCGTGACCGCGATGGCGCGCGAGTTCGTGCGCCGCCGCGACGTCATCGTCGCGGGACTCAATGAATTGCCCGGCTTCACGTGCGCCACGCCGAAGGCTTCGTTTTACGTATTTCCGAACATCAAGGCCACGGGGCTGAGCTCCAAGGCTTTGGCCGACGCCCTGCTCAGCGAGGCCGGCGTCGCCTGCCTGTCCGGCACCGCGTTCGGCGCGCAGGGCGAGGGCTATCTGCGCTTCTCCTACGCCAACTCCGTGGAGAACATCCAGACCGCGCTTGCGGCCATCGGGCGCGTCCTGCCCAAGCTGGCCGCCGCTCCCGCGCGGTGAGCGCGCTGAGCTCCGACCGCGCCTCCATCCGCCGCATCCTGGGCTACATCCGCCCGCACAAGACGCGGCTGATCCAGGCGTGCCTGGTCATGGTGGTGGTCGCCTCCCTCAACGGGGCCATGGTCAAGGTTCTGGACCCGGTGACCAGCAGTCTCTTCGGCTCCGCCAACGCGGACCCCGCGACCTTGATGCGCGTGGCGTTGATGATCCCGGGGCTTTTCTTCGCGATGCTGGTCTTTAAATACACGCTGGCCTACCTGATGAGCTGGCTGGGGCAGAAGATCACGCAGGAAATACGCGAGGACCTGTTTACGCACCTGCACGCGCTGTCCATGGACTTTTTCTGGAAGAGCAAGGGCGGCGAGGTGATGGCCAAGCTCACCAACGACATGACGGCCCTGCAGTCCGCCCTGCAGTTCGTGCCGCTGTACGCGGTGCGCGACTCGCTGACGGTGGTGGTGATGCTGGCCGTGATGTTCTGGACGAACCCGAAGTTCGCGCTGATCGCGCTGATCGCCATTCCGATGGCGGGCGGCGTGCTGGGTGTTTTGGGGCGAAAACTGCGCGCGGCGGGGCGTCGCGGCCAGGAAGTGATGGGCGAAATCTACCATCGCTTTCAGGAAAGTCTGCAGGGCATGCTGGTGGTGAAGTCCTTCAACTTCGAGGAAGGCTCCATCGCCAAGTTCCGCACGGAGAACGACGAGTTCTTCCACCAGATGATGCGCTACTTCCGCGCCACCGCTTTGTCCGGGCCGCTGATGGAATTTTTAGGCTCGCTGATCATCGCCGCGATCGTCTACCTGGGCGGCCGCCAGATCGGCGCGGGGACGATGACGCCGGGGCAGTTCTCGGTCTTCCTGGGTTGCTTCTTCATGGCCTACGGCCCCATCAAGAACCTAGCACAGATGAACGCGACCTTGCAGTTGGGCCTGGCCTCGGCGGAGCGCATCTTCTCGGTCTTAAACGAGGTGCCGACCGTCGTGGAGCCGAAGACTCCAAAGCCGTTTCCGGCGCTGAAGCAGGGGATTCGCTTCGAACACGTTTCTTTCCGTTATCCCAGCCGCGAGACGTGGGCGCTCCATGACGTTTCATTGGAGATCAAGCCGGGCGAGGTCGTGGCGCTCGCGGGTCCGTCGGGTTCCGGCAAAACCACCTTCGTCCACCTGATGCTGCGCCTCTTCGATCCCACCGAGGGGCGCATCACCATCGACGGCACGGATCTGCGCGAGATGTCCTCGCACGATCTGCGCGCGCATTTGGGTTTGGTTTCACAGGAAACCATCCTCTTCAACGACACGGTTCTGGGCAACGTGGCCGTGGGCCGTCCCGGAGCGACGCGCGCCGAGGTGGAGAGCGCGCTGAAGGTGGCCGACGCGTACGATTTCGTCGCGCAATTCTCCAAAGGCCTGGACACGCCGCTGGGCGACCGCGGCGCGCGCCTGTCCGGCGGCCAGCGCCAGCGCCTGGCCATCGCGCGCGCGGTGCTCAAGGACCCCAAGCTCCTGATCCTGGACGAAGCCACCTCCAACCTGGACACCGCCAGCGAGCACGCGGTGCAGACCGCCATGGAGCGCCTCTACCCCGGCCGCACGGTGGCGATGATCGCCCACCGCCTCTCCACCGTGCAGAAAGCCGACCGCATCGTGGTGATGCGCACCGGCAAGATCGAGGAAGTGGGCACGCACGCCGAACTCCTGGCCCAGAACGGCGTCTACGCCACGCTCCACCGCTACCAGCAGCTCGAAGCGCCGACTTTGTGATCTCGGCCGTGGTCTTCGACATGGACGGGGTCATCGTCGACTCCGAGGCGCAGTGGAAGGCGCAAGAAGAAAGCTTCTTTCGCGCCGCCGTCCCCGCCTGGCGCGCGGAGCATCACGAGCGCATCGTGGGCCTGGGCGTGGAGGACGTTTATCACTTCCTGGTCCGAGAGTTCGGCCTGAAGATGCCGCTGGCCGACTATCTGGCTCGCTGCGAAGAGGTGGCGCGGGAAGTCTACCTCCATAAAGTCGTCGTCGCCGACGGGTTCCGGGAACTTCTGGCCGATCTGCGCCGCCGCAAGATCCCGACGGCCATCGCCTCCTCGTCGCCGCGCCGCTGGATCAACCTGGTCATGGATCGCTTCGCGCTGGCGCCTCACTTCGACGCCGTCGTCTCCGCCGACGACGTGGGGGGGCGGACGAAACCTGCGCCCGACATTTACCTGGAAGCCGTCCGGCGCCTATCGCGCACGCCGGCCGAATGCCTGGCCATCGAGGACTCCGCGGTGGGCGTGCGCGCCGCCAAGGCCGCGGGCCTCATCTGCGCGGCCCTGCGCACGTCTCACAACGCCGACCAGGACCTCCGGCTTGCCGACCTGGAGCTGGCCGGCTTCGCCGGGCAGGACTACCCGAGCCTGGACGCCCGCGCCCGACGCTGACTCCGCGCGGGCACGAAACCGTGACGGAAAAGCGATAGTTCCTCCCTGTGCGCCGGCGTCCGCGTGTTCAATACTGAATTCGAGGACGTCGCGACACATGGAGAGACTATGGCGGAATTAAATTCAAACGCGCAGTCCGATCTTGCCCGCTCGGAAATGAAGTATCGAAGACTGTTCGAGTCGGCCAAGGACGGCATCCTGATCCTCGACGCGGTCGACGGGAGCATCCTCGAGATCAATCCCTTCTTGATCGAGCTTCTGGGACGATCCAAGGACGATTGTCTCGGCAAGAAACTGTGGGACATCGGATTCTTCAATAACATCGACGTCAGCAAGAAACTCTTCGCGGAACTGCAGGCCTCCGGCTACGTCCGCTACGAAGACATCCCGCTTAAAACGAAGGACGGCCGGGCGGTTCAGGTGGAGTTCGTCAGCAACGTCTACGCCGTCGGAGGCGGCAGCGTGATCCAGTGCAATATCCGCGACATCACCGAGCGCAAGCGCGCCGACGACAATCTCTGCCGGTTGGCGAGCGTCGTGGAAAGCCTGGACGACTGCGTCATGTCTGTGTCGCCGGACGGCGCCATAGAAACTTGGAATCCGGCCTGCGAACGCGTTTTCGGCTATGCCGCGAAGGAAATCGTCGGCAAGCCGGTGGCGACGCTGTGTCCGGACGCTCTTCTTGAGGAGCAAGCCCGGATAATGGCGCGCGTTCGAGAAGGGACGAACCTGAGACAGCACGAAACAATCCGCATCGCCAAGAACGGCAAGCCTATCGACGTGTCCATGTCCCTGTCCGTCCTCAAGGACAGCCAAGGGACGTCGACGGGCCACTCCACGGTGATCCGCGACATCACGGCGAACAAGCACCTGGAGGCCAAACTGCGCCAGTCGCAAAAGATGGAGGGCATCGGACGGCTTGCCGGCGGGATCGCTCACGACTTCAACAACCTTCTGACGGCCATCCTGGGCTACAGCGAACTCCTCCTGCTCAGCCTCGCGCCGAACGACGCTCACCGCGCCGACGTGGAGCAGATTTCAAAAGCCGGCGCACGCGCGGAGACGCTGACGCGGCAGTTGCTTGCCTTCAGCCGCCAGCAAGTGGTCGCGGCGAAAGTCCTCGATTTGAACGCCGCGATTCAAGAACTCGACATGATGCTGCGCCGGATCATCGGTGAGCACATAGTCCTGACGTTCCTGCCGGGCCGCGACTTGGGGCGAGTCAAGCTGGCCCTGGGGCAGATCGAACAGATCGTCATGAACCTCTGCGTCAACGCTAAGGACGCGATGCCGGGCGGGGGGCGCCTGCTCATCGAAACAAAAAACGTGGAGCCGAGCGCGTCCTTCGACCAAAGCGCTCCGCGCCCGAAAGAGGGGCCCCGCGTGATGATCGCCGTCAGCGACACCGGCTGCGGCATGACCCCCGAGATTTTGTCGCACCTGTATGAGCCGTATTTCACGACCAAGGAGAAGGGAAAAGGAACGGGCCTGGGCTTGTCCATGGTCTACGGCATCGTCGAGCAAAACGGGGGAAACATCGAGGTCTACAGCGAACCGGGTCACGGCACGGCCTTCAAGATTTATTTTCCGCAGGTCGGCGAGCCGCTCGTACCCGTCGCCGTCTTCCCGGCCGTCGCCGCTTCTCTTAGCGGAAGCGAAACCCTCCTGCTGGTCGAAGACGACGAGATGGTCCGGAAATTCGCCGTGCGCGTTCTCAGAGAGGCCGGATATCTGATTTTGGTCGCGAGCTCGCCGACGGAGGCGGTACGGATCGTCGGCGAGCACGCCGGAGAGATTCGCGTCATGCTGACCGACGTCGTCATGCCCGGGATGCTCGGCTATGAGTTGGTCCAGCGCGTCGCGCCCCTCAAGCCCAATATGAAGATCATCTACATGTCGGGCTATACGGAGCAATCCATCGTTGAACGCGCCCTGCTGAAGGGGGCGCAATTCATCCAGAAGCCCATGGGCCGCGAAGTCCTGCTGCAAGAAATTAGAAAGGCGCTGGACGCTTCGCGCACGCCGGCGTGAGCGGAAGCCTGGGCCGTCTGCTGGTGGTCGACGATGAGGAACTGGTGCGCGCGCTTTGCACGAGGACGCTCACGGCCATGGGCGTCGACGTGGAGTCCGCGTGCAGCGCCAAAGAGGCCTGGGAGCGTCTGCGCGAAAAGGAATTCGACTGCGTGCTGACCGACATCTCCATGCCGGGAGCCATGGACGGCGCGGCCCTGACCGAGGAGGTCCGCGGGCGCTTTCCCGCGACGGACATGCTGATCATGACCGGCCACCCGACCGTGCAGACCGCCGTCTCCACGTTGAAGTTGGGCGCACGGGATTATTTGACGAAGCCTTTCAAGCCGCTGGCCTTGGAGTCCGCGGTCGCGCGCTGCTTCGAGCGCAGACGCCTATCCGCCGAGCTGAATCGCGAAAAGGCGCTGCGTCAGGAGTTGGAAGCGGCGTACGCCGAGCTTCAGAAAGTGGAACGCGCGAAGAATACCTTCATCTCCATCTTGAACCACGAACTGCGCACGCCCTTGGCCATCGCCATCTCGGCCGTGGAACTGCTGGACGACGCGTGCGATCCGGCGCGGGCGCGGGAAGTCGTGAAAATGGCGAAAGCCGGCTTGGCGCGCGAGAAGGAAGTGATCGAAGACCTGTTGATGTTCTCCGGTCTGACGTCCGGCGAGCTGCAAGTCCAGTCTCTGCCCGTCCATCCGGAGGAACTGATCGGCTCACTGGTCGAGAACTACAGGTCCGTTTGGGAGGCCAAGCAGCTGCGCATGCACGTCGTCTTTGAGAAGGCGCCGCCGCCCGTCCAGGGGGACCGCGCGCTGCTTCAGACAGCCTTCAAGCACCTGATTCTCAACGCCATCCATTTCAATATGAAGGGCGGAGAAATACACATTGAAGGAAAGACCGGCGAGGGGGTTTGCGAACTTCTCTTCGCGGACACCGGGATAGGAATCGCCCCGGACCAGCAGGCGCTGATCTTTGACCGCTTCTACCAGGTCGCCGAACACATGACCCGGAAGGTCGGCGGCTTGGGCCTGGGCTTGGCCATCGTGCGGCGGATCGTCGAGGCTCATGGAGGGCTTGTCACGGTCCGCGCCCGGCGCGGCGGCGGCAGCGAGTTCCTGGTCCGTCTCCCGCTTTCCCGGCCCTGATGCGTCGGTCGCCACCGCAAGTTAGGCGCCTCTTAAGCGTCCGCTCAGCGCGCGGGCGCTATGCTGAAGGCGTCGGGCCGGATTACGACAAGGGAGGCGCTGGCATGGCCATGAAATGGGTATTGATCGTCGACGACGACCCCGCGATCTTGATGCTGCTATCCACCGTGTTGGAGCATCCTGAACTCAGGATCACCACGGCCGAGGACGCTCTGCAGGCCTTCATCCAGGCGCGGGACCTCAAGCCCCTGCTGATCATTTCCGACATCATGATGCCGGGCTACGGGGACGGAACCACCACCCTCAAGCGCCTGCGCGAAGACCCACGCGTCCCCGTCTGTCCGATCATCTTCATCACCGCCATGGACCCGGCGCAGGCGCGCCCGCTGCTGCCGTCGAACGATCCGACCATCGGCCTGATGCAGAAGCCCGTCGATCTGCACCGTCTGCGCGACTACGTCTGGAAACTGGCGGGCCTCTCCGCGCCCGCGGCGAGCGCCGTTGGCACGACGGCCACGGCTGCTTAATAGTTGCGGCGCCCTTTTCTCTTACGACCCGCGCGCGCCGGTGCGTCTTTTACTTGGGACGCCGCCTCGCGCTTTTCTGACCCCGCGCTCGCATGAAGCTCTAAAACCAGTTCGCAGCTCAGCGCCCGCGCGATCTTATGCAGGGTGGTGACCGTCAAATTCTGGTCCGCGCCTTCAATGCGCGAAACGACCGACTGAGTGGTGCCGATGGCCTTGGCCAATTGTCCCTGAGTAAGTCCCGCCCGATCCCGCGCCCGAACAATCTGAAGCGACACCCTCATGTCCAAGTCGGCCTTTTCATACAAAGCCTTCCAACTTGGATCCTTTTGCGATTGCGCGAACACTTCCTCAAGCGGAACGCTGGGTGAATATTTCCTCATGATGCCTCCCAACCGCGCTTATCAATCCAATCCGACGCCGCCGCACGAGCCCGCTCGATCTCTTCCTCCGGGACCCGCTTCGACTTCTTCAAGAACGCGTTCGTGACAATGACGACTTCGTTGCGAAACGCGAACAAAAACCGATGCTGATGGCCGACGATCGACACCCGCAGTTCCCATATCCCGTCGCGCAGATACTTGGCGTAATCCCGCGGCAAATTCGGACCCTGCTTCGACAACTCCACGAACCAGCGCGACGCCTTGACCCGATGATGGACATCCATCCCGCGCGCATAATCGCAAGCCTGACACCGGCCCGCGGACGTTCGGTAAAAGATAATCCGAAAACGAGCCGCACTCATAGTATAGCGTATACGCTATATATGTCAAGGGGGCTTGAGAAGCGCATATATACATACGATTCTGCCGCCCAAATTGTTCCATCCAGGATGTCCCTCGGGCCGCCGCCATGATATTCCCGCTTGAAAAATCCCGTTTTCGCTCGAAGACGCTATCCTACACTGGCCACCGCCCGCTGTTAGACGGCACTTCGCGCATTCTTTTGGGCCTCATTGACTGCAGCTCCAAAAGGAGGCGATTTAACACGCCCAAACCACGAGAAGTCGGCGACGAGAGGGCCGCGGGCTTGGCCGATCCGCAGAGCTCTCAGTCGTATGCTCGAATTTTTGAGTATCTGCAGAGAGGCGACTCCATGGACCGCACGTTCCTTTCCACTTCTGTTTTCCCGAAAAAAGAATATGTAGGAATCCGGCTGGGAAAGTAGCCAGTAATCCGGATCGAATTCGTCGATCTTCGCGCTCACCAGAGACGCGACATCCTCGTCGATCCCATCAGGAATGAGGAGCGCCACGATACTGAATTCTTCTTTTCTCGCTGCCATTGCTTATCCGGACGTCTAACGTTTGGCCAAACGGCTGCGGCTATGAGGATTTCCGCTACTTGGCCGCCGAAACGATAAGAGTGCGATAGTCAAATGCCTCCCCTCCTACGCATAACTTTAAATTCAACTGATCGGCATAATTCGGTGCGACGCATCGGCCATTGGTAGAAATCTGACGCCGGTATCCTACATGGACCCGGTTTTCAGAAACCTCCTTTCAAACCGTGCTTGCAGGTTTCCCGCACACGGCTTAACGATAGTCTTCATCGGACAGCGTGCACAGCATTTGGATATCGAATCGTTGGCCGCGTCCCGAAGGCTGTGGAAATTGTCGTAGCCTTTGGTTGGTGTCCTGATTCTAGTCGATTCGTTTCTCCGTTTTCATCTCAATCCACGGCCAAG